>NZ_JBUEFZ010000006.1:0-284962 GCF_054963715.1 Streptomyces sp. STAM6
ACGGGAGGTCCGCGGGCCGGCCGTGACGAGGGCCCGCTCGGTGTCGTCCAGGATGTCCAGCCGGGACAGCGGGGTGGTCTCGTCCTCGACGGCCTGCTGGAGGAGGCGCACGAAGTGCAGGGTCATGCGCCGCACGGTGTCCTGCTCGAAGAGCGAGGTGGCGTACACCAACTGGCCGTGGAAGGTGCCGTCGGCCGCGGAGTTGATCTGGAGTTCGAGGTCGCACTTGGCGACGGAGCCGGTCGCCGCGTGGGGCTCGATGGTCAGGCCCGGCAGCTCGACGCGGTCGGCGCCGCGCTCGTGCAGGGTGAACGCCACCTGGTAGAGCGGGGTGCGGGACATGTCCCGCTCGGGCTGGAGCTCGTCGACCAGGCGGGCGAAGGGCACGGACTGGTGGTCGTAGGCCTCGATCAGGTGGTCGCGGGCCTGCTCGATCAGCTCGGCGAACCGCGGGTCGCCGCGCCAGCTGCCACGCATCACGAGGTTGTTGATGCCGTAGCCGATCAGTCCCTGGAGTTCGGGACGGGTGCGGCCGGAGGCGACGGTGCCGACCGGGATGTCGCTCTGGCCGGTGTAGCGGGCGAGGAGCGCCTGGAAGGCGGGGAGCAGCACGGCGAAGGGCGTCGCGTTGTGTTTCAGCGCCAGTTTGTGGATCTTCTCCGAGAGCCCGTCGGGGAGGACGAAGGAGACGTCGGCGCCCTCGTGGGAGCGGTGGGCGGGGCGGGGCCGGTCGGCCGGCAGGTCGAGCGGGCCGATGCCGGCGAGCCGCTCGCGCCAGTGGTCCAGGTGCTTGTCGAAGGCCCCGTCGGCCTCCTGCGCGCGCTGCCAGGCGGCGTAGTCGGCGTACTGCACGGGCAGGGCGGGCAGCGACGGTTCACGTCCGGCGGTGAACGCCTCGTACAGGGCGCCGAGTTCGGTGACGAGGACGCGGGTGGACCAGGCGTCGAAGGCGATGTGGTGGAAGACGAGGCCGAGGATGTGGTCGTCGTCCCCGACCTTCAGCAGACGAGCCCGGACGGGCGTTTCGCGCTCCAGGTCGAAGGGGGTGCGGGCGGCCTCGGCGACGAGGGCCTCGGCACGCCGTTCCCGTTCGCCGGCGGGGATGTCGCGCTGATCGTCGAGGGGCAGCGGGACGGTCCGGGACGGGTCGACGACCTGGGCCGGCTCGCCGCCGGAGAGGGTGTAGCGGGTGCGCAGGATCTCGTGGCGCGCGAGCAGGGCGTTCCAGGCGTGCTCCAGGGCCTGGACGTCGAGCGTGCCGCGTATCCGGAAGGCGAGCGGCACCAGGTACTCGGCGCTGTCGGGGTCCAGCCGGTTGAGGAACCACATCTGCTGCTGCCCGAAGGACAGTCGCAAGGGTCCGGACCGGTCGGCGGGGGTGATGGCCGGGCGGCGGCCGCGTGAGCGTCCGCCGCCGAGCCGGTGCCGGAGGAGTTTCTCCTGAAGGGCGTCGACTTCGGTCTTCTTCTGCTTTTCGACGCTCATCTCTTCCAGTCCTCCTGCTGCCGCCGCTGTTGAAGTGACCCAAGGGTTTCCGACGATTCGTCGGCTGTTAGCGCAGTCGTGCCGGGACGGCGGGCCCGCCTTTCACGGGTCAGGCCCCCGCGGTCAGTTCGCCGCGGCCTGTTCCATGCGGCGGCGCAGGCTCAGGGGCCGCATGTCCGTCCATACCTCACCGATATGTGCAAGACATTCCGCGCGCTTGCCCTCGGTGCCCTCGGCTCGCCAGCCGGCGGGCAGTTCCCGGTCCGCCCACCAAATCGAGTACTGCTCCTCGTCGTTGACCACGACGCGGTAGATCTGGTCGTCGTCCAGCTCGTCAGCCATGAGAATTCCTTTGTCGAGAAACCGTCGATCAGCGGGAGTTCTGGTATTCCCCAATCTGTTCGAGCAGTTTTCTCGGCGACCCGATACTCCGTCTATACCGGAGCTATCCGGACGACGGGAGGCCCTCCGGCCCGCCCCCGATGCCGGTCGGGGGAGGTCCGGAGGGCCTCGTGGCGCGGGGCCGGGCGTCGGGCCCGTCCTGGGGGAAGGGACGGGCCCTCCCCGCGCCCGCGGCGGCTACCGCTGGTGTGCCGACCAGTCGGTGCGCGCGTGTTCGGCGGTTCCGGTGGTGTGCCTCGCGGCCTGGGCGCCGGTGGCGGCGGGCGCGGGGGGAACGGTCACGGGCTCGCCCTTGCCGGGCAGCCAGGAGAGCCAGTGCGGCAGGGTCCAGGCCCGCTCACCGAGCAGGGCCACGGCGGCGGGCAGCAGCACGCCGCGCACGAGGGTGGCGTCGATGAGGATGGCCACGGCCATGCCCACGCCCATCATCTTGTTCTCGATGGCGGACAGGGTGATGAAGACGGTGAACACCGCGGTCATGATGACGGCCGCGCTGGTGACGACGCCCGCGCTGGCGGCGATGCCTCCGACGACGGCCTCGCGGGAGGTGGCGCCGGCCAGCTTCCGCTCCCTGATCCGGCTGAGGATGAAGATGTGGTAGTCCATGCTCAGCCCGAACAGGACGACGAACATGAACAGCGGGAGCCAGCCGGCGACGCCTCCGTACGGGGTGAAGCCGAGCAGGGAGCTGAAGGCGCCGTCCTGGAACACCCAGGTCAGCACTCCGTACGCGGCTCCCATCGAGAGCAGGTTGAGGGCGATCGAGACCAGGGGGATGGCCACAGAGCGAAAGACCACCAGCAGCAGCCCGAGCGCCAGCACGAGCACGAATCCGATGACGAGCGCCGTGCGGCCACCGAGCTGTTCCTTGAAGTCCTCGGCGAACGCGGTGCGTCCGCCGACTGCGAAGTCGACGCCCTCGACGGTGCCGAGGGTCTGGGGCAGGGCGATCTCGCGCAGGGTCTCCAGGGCGTCGTTGGACACCTCGTCCGTGCCGGTGCCGGCGAGCGGGACGCGCACCATCAGCACGTCGTCGACGCGGACGGTCGAGACGGGGCCGGCGAGCCGGCCGCCGCTCTCGGTGATCTGTCCGTGCAGTTTGTCGACCGCCGCCAGTACCTCGGGGCTGTCCGGGCGTCCGCCGTCCTTGTTCCAGACGGCGACGCGGGCCGGCGTCGGGGCGCCGGGGAAGGACTCCTGCATGCGGATCGCGGCGTCCACCGTGGGGGCGCTGCGCGGCAGGCTGTTGACGACGGCGGCGTCCTGCAGGCGCATGTCGGTCATCGGAATCGCCATCACGAGCAGGACGAGGACGGCGGCGCCGCCCCACGCCTTCGGGCGGCGGACGACGGCGCCGGCGAGCCTGTGCCAGCCGCGGGACTCGGTGACGGTGGTGCGGCGCTTGCCGAGCCAGGGGATGCGGCCCTTGTCGACACGGTGGCCGAGGGCGGCGAGGACGGCCGGCAGGACGGTCACGGAGGCCAGCATGGACAGGCCGACCACGAGGGCGGTGCCGAGGGTGAGGCCGCGGAAGACGTCGAGGCCGCTGAAGAGGAGACCGCTGACGCAGACGATGACGGTGAGGCCGGAGACGGCGACGACATGACCGGAGGTGCGTGAGGCGATGTGCAGGGCCTCGGTGACGCTGCGGCCGGCGGCCCGCTCCTCGCGTTCCCTGCGCAGGTAGAACAGCGAGTAGTCGACACTGACGGCGACGCCGATCAGCAGGATCATCGAGGTGACGGCGCTGTTGACGGCGACCCACTGTTCGAGGACGGCGATGAGGCCGAAGGTGCCGGCGACGGTGGTGGCGGCCAGCAGCAGCGGGATCGACGCGGCGACGAGGGCGCCGAAGACGACGAGCAGGATGATGAGGGTGATCGGCAGCGAAGTGGTCTCCGCGCTGGCGAAGTCCTCCTTGATGGCGTCGTCGACGGCACGGGAGAGGCTCACGTCGCCGGCCTGGACGACGCGCACGTCCTTGTGGCGTTCGGCGACGGCGTGCACGGCCGCCACGACCGCGTCGAAGTGCGCGGTCATCTCCTCGTTGGGCCCGGCGACGAAGAAGGTGACCAGGCCCGAGCGGCCGTCGGCCGAGATCTGCCGCTCGGTGCCGGGCTTCGTCGGGGTGCGCAGTCCGGTGACCGCTCCGGGGGTCTTGCCGAATTCGGCCACGAGGTCCTCGGTGGCCGTGACGAGTGCCGGATTGTCCAGGAACCTGCCGCCGCTGTCGTCGAGCGGCTGGATGAGCACGTTCTCCAGGATCGGCTCGTAGTTCTTCTGGGCGTTCAGTACGCGCTTGACGGTGCCGGACTCGCCGGGGTCGTCGGTGTTGGCGCTGGGGCCGGAGACGAGGGAACTCGCGAGGACGGCGATGACGACGAGGGCCAGCCAGCCGCCGATCGCCAGACCGCGGTGGCGGATGGACCAGCCGGCGATCCGTTCGACGATCGCCCCCTGGCCGGCGCGGGCCGAGCCGCTTCGCTCTGTTTGGGAGCTTTCGGGCGTTGCGGAGGATAACGATGCGGTGCGGCCCTGTGTACGACGCTGCCTGCTTTTGCGCAGCATGAACTAAAGTCCTTCCCTGAAGGAGCGATCCGGTGAAAACTCGCCATCGGCGAGGGTGTTGCTTCTTCTCACCGGGCCGTCGAGTTGCCGCTCGACGGCCCGGTACTACCGCATCCGGCTACTCGACCTCCTTGAGGATTCGCTCGACCGAATGCATGCGGGTCTGGACGTCCGCCAGACGCCCGTCGATCCCGGCCAGCTGCTGCTCGATCACGTCCTGGTTGCGGATCGCCTTCTCGGCGAGGGTCCGGTATTCGTAATCACGCGCCAAGATCGCCCGGGCCCGCCAGGTCGCGGCCATGTTCCAGACGACAATGGTGACCACCACGATAACCATGCCGAAAATACCGACGGCGCCTACGACTTCCTGCCAGCCGTGGTAAGTCATGACGGGGGTCCTTTCTCACCGTCCTGCTGGACGGTGTCGTGCGAGCTGAGTGTCAGCACCGCAGCCGCGATCGTTTCCGGTGTCAGGTGAAGCACGAAGGGAGTCACTTCGTAGAACTTCATCGCCTTCCCGTCACTTGAGATCTCCAACTGTGCCGAGACCAGTCCGGCGGTCTCCAGCTTTCTCAAGTGGGCCTGCAGCAAAGCCCGGCTGATACCCAGCTCCCGAGCCAATTGGCTCACATAGTTGCGCCGGCGGGACAGTGCGGCCACCACCCGCAGGCGGTGCGGGTTGGCCAGCGTGGCCAGCACGTGCACCAGCTCGTCCCCGTCATGCGAAGGGATCCTCACAGCACCACACCGCACATGCAATGAGACGTTAGCAGGTGCCCAAACCCTTTTCCACCTGACTCGATCAAGCACATCCCCCGCCAACTCCCTCACTGCACCGTTCTGTTGAGGCGACGGCCGGCCAGACGCTGCACGGCCAGAGTGACCCCGGCGACCAGGAACGAGATCGCCGGACCGATGAGCAGCGACGCCGGTCCACCGTGGTTGAGCAACCGCCCGCCCAGGTATCCGAGCCCGATGGTGTACGAGACGAAGAGGGTCTCGGCGATGCCCGCCCCGAGGAGATACCTGCGGACGGGATAGCCGACCACCCCCGCGGTGAGGCCGCCGACGCCGCGCCCGGTGGGCACGAACCGCACGGCTATCACCGACGGCACTCCGTACCGCTGTAACCGGTCCGCGACCCACTCCAGCATCGAGCGCCGCCGGGCGTCGCGCGAAAGCCATTCCAGCGCACGCCCGCTCGACCTGCGCCCCACCCAGAAGACGGCGAGGTCGCCCAGGATCGCGCTGGTCAGGGGGATGAGCACCAGAAGGGGGAGGCTCAGGCTGCCCGTCGCTGCGAGCGCGCCCGCACCTGCCAGCACGGCCGAGTTGGGCACCATGGGAGGCGCGGTGACCAGGACGAGCAGCGCGTAGAACCAGTACGCGCAGTCCATGCCGACCAACTCCCTCGGGTTTGCTCGCGTCATCACCTGCATACAAACGCTGGCAGGTGCCACTCCGCAGTGCAATGCCCGGCGGACGAGCCCAGGGGTATCTACGAGCTAACCCCTAGGGGTGCGGAGGGACGGCCTCAGGGTGCCCCCGGACACCGGCGGGCGGGCCTGGCCGGGCGACTCAACTACCGCGTGGGCAAGCCGAGTTGTCGTAGGGTTCCGGTGAGGACGGAAATCAGCGCGGGCAGTGAGCGGTCGAAGTGGAAATGCCCTCCGGCGAGGGTGTGCACCTCGGCGCCGCCGATGGCGTAGTCCCTCCAGAGGGCGAGGTCCTCCGGCGTGACCGAGGGGTCCTCCTCGCCGCCGATCGCGATCAGCGGGCAGGTCAGTGGCGCGCCCGGCGCGTAGCGGTACTTCTCGACGAGCCGCAGGTCCCCGGAGAGCACGGGATAGGCGAGTTGCCACAGCTCCTCGTCGGCCTCCAGGGCCCGCGCGCCCTCGCCCCCCAGCTCGCGGAGGTACGCCCGCACCTCGTCCTCCTCGAACGTCAGGCCGCGGGGGCCGCGCGCGCCGGGCGCCTTGCAGGCGGAGACGAACAGGGCGGTCAGCGGGGAGGGGAAGCGCGGCCGGAGCCGCCGGGCCGTCTCGAAGGCCACGACACCGCCCATGCTGTGCCCGAAGAAGGCGGTGGGCCGGTCGAGGGGCGTCCCGATGTCCGCCGCGATCGCCTCGGCGAGCCCGGTGAGCGAACCGGGCGCCGGGGCGTCGTAGCGGTCCTGCCGTCCGGGGTACTGGACGGCGATCAGCTCGATCCATTCCGGCAGCAGCGCGGCCCAGCCGTGGAAGGTACTGGCCGCTCCCCCGGCGTGGGGGAAGCAGTAGAGCCGCGTCCGGGCCTGCGGGCGCGGCAGGAACCGCCGGAAGGGGGTGTCCTGGGTCATCGTGTTCTCCTGCACCATCGGGTCGCGGCGGGACGTCCGCCGCTGTCGTTCACGGGCGGGTGACTCCTGATCCGGGTCGGTGAGCGGTGGGTGCGCAGCAGCCGCACCGTCCGCGGGATGTCCGGGCCGGGGCGAGCGGGCCGCGGTGGAGGTCGAGGGCGAGGCGTTGCTCGGTCCGGAGTGCGAGTTCGGTGTGGAGCCGGCGCCGGACCGGTTCGGACAGCGGCGGCGGCCGGAGCCCCAGTCGGCAGGCCAGCCGGTGCAGGGCCGCGGTCACCCAGGCGGGGTCGCCCGTGAAGCCGGGTTCGGGCGTGTGCCGGGCGCTGTCCCAGAGGCCCAGGCAGGCGGCGGCCGCCACCAGGTGCGTCCAGCGGTCGGCAAGGGCGTGGGCGCACGGGTCGGCGGCGGCCGCCGCGTGGCTCTCGTACGGCGGGAGGGCCCGTGCCAGCGCCGTGACCCGGCGCAACTCGGCCACCAGCAGAGCGGTGAGCGTGCGGAGTTCGGGTGCGGCGCCCGGCTGCCGGCCGAGGGTGTGGTGGACGGCCGGGAGGACGCCGGTGAGGCTGTCGTCGGCGCCCCCGGCGGGGCCGGTCCGAGCGCGGTCGGGGCGGGCGGAACCGAGCCGTGTGAAGTCGAGCCGCGGCAGCGGCAGATCCGGACTCAGGACGCGGGTGAGCGGATCGTCCGGGTCCCGGTCGGCAGGGTGCCGGCCGGGAGGGGGCGAGGGACGGGCGGGCGCGGCCCTCTCCAGCGCGGGCAGCCACGCCCGTTCGGCCAGCAGGCCGAGCCGGGCGACGATCCGGGACGGGCGGGCCGTCCCGGTGCCCATGTGGGCGAGGGCGACACCGGGCAGGTCGCGGGCTGCCTTCTGGAAGACGGCGTAGGGGCCTTCGCGCAGCCGGCCGCACATGCCGAGGACGAGCGACAGGTCGTACGAGGCCTGCTGGAGCAGTGCGGGGACGAGGTGCCGCACGGCCGCGGACCGGACGCAGCTCTCCGCGGGCAGCAGATGCAGCGAGCGGGCGGAGACCGTCGTCAGGGCGTCGCAGACGAGCAGGTCGGTGAAGGCTCCGACCAGGGTGGCGCGGGCGTGTCCCGGGGTGGTGACCGGCCGGCCCCGTCGCGTCCGCTCACGGACGAACGCGACCGCGGTGCGCAGCAGGGTGTCCGCGACGCCGACGGCCATGCCGGGCAGGGCGGTGTCGGTGATCCCGAGGGTGGCGAGCACGGTCTCGTGCGCGGTGTCCGGCACGCCGAGGACGCTGTCGGCCGGTACGGGGCAGTCCCGGAACTCCAGGCCGCCGAGCAGCAGTCCGCGCAGCCCGGACGTGGGGAACCGGAGGTCCCGGGCGGACCGGTCCCAGGGCAGCGTCTTCAGATCGACGAACAGATGGGTGTGTCCTGGGCGGCCGCCGGCGCGACCGCCGGTGCGGGCGACCAGCACGGCGGCCTCGGCCCGTGCGGCGTTCCCGACGAACCGGCTGCCGCCGTCCAGGACGATCCGTCCCTCCCCGGCGGCGGCCGACAGGCCCGTGTCGGCCGGGTCGTCGCCGTACGAGAACTCCGGGACACCGGCGCAGAGGCGTTCCTCGGCGAGGAGGACGCGGGCGGCCCGGCGCTGCTGGCCCGGTGTGCCCGCGGCCCAGACCGCCAGCCCGGCGACGAAGCCGGACACGCCGTAGCCGAGGCCGAGCGTGCCGTCGCGCCGGAAGACACCGCGCATCAGCCGGACGAGCTCGTCGACGCGGTCGAAGCGACCGCCCAGGTGGCGGGGGACGAACTCGGCGTTCAGCCCGTACAGGCGCAGGAGCCGCTCCCCGGCGGCGAGCGGCTCCCCCCGTTCGTCGGCGTCGATCACGGCGGTGTGGCCGACAGGGTTGTGCGGGTCGCAGGGGTCGCCGAGCAGTCGTTCCAGTTCGGCGATGCGCCGCGCGACGGGTGTCGCCCGGCCGCGGGTCATCCGGTCTCCCCTCGGGGGGCGGGCGCCTGGTCCGGGACGAGCGAGAACGGCCGTCCGGCGCGGTACTGGGCGTCCAGGGCCGGCAGCAACCGGTCGAGGGCGGGACCGTCACGGCCCTCCGGGTCCCCCTGCCCGCCGGTCAGTTCGGCGGTGAGCCGGACCAGTACGGCCTCCAGCCAGATGCCGTCGGTCCAGAGCGGCGGCGTGGTGTCCCGGCCGAGACCCGGCCGGTTGTGCAGCCAGAGCTGGAGGGCCGCGGCCGCCGCGTACAGCAGGGCGTGGCGGCGGGCGAGGTCGAGGGAGTCGTCGGGGAGTTCGTCCCCGCCGGGCGGGCCTGTGGCACCGGCGGGCCGGTGGGCGGCGAGTTCGGCGTGCAGGCGGTCGGCGAGCGGGCCGAGCCGGGCCGCCCGGCCCGCGACGGCCCGCGGCACGGCGCCGGAGCGGCCGAGGGCGGCCATCCGTTCCACGGCGGACGGCAGGGCCTGGACGACGCTGTTGCCGGTGGCCGAACGGGCGCTGAACGCGGCCGGGTCGAAGGGGGGCAGGGGCGCGGACAGCCGGGCGGCGGCCGCGACGCCCGCCAGGTCCGCGCGCCGTTCACGGTAGCGGCCGGCCAGTACCGGGAACTGTGCGGTGAGCGCGGCCAGTCCGCCGATCGTGCCGCCGTGGAAGAGGCCGACGACCCGGTGGTCCCGCTCGGCCTTCTGGAACGTTCCGCCGGCGGCGTCGTGTTCGAGCAGCGCCCGGCTGCCCAGCACCTGCCGCAGCTCGCCCAGCGCCCGGTCGGTGAGCGTGGGGACGAGGTGTTTCACCGCCGCCGACGCGACGCTCAGCTCTCCGGGGAGGGTGTGCGCGCCGCGGACGGCGATCATGCTGACGGCCTCGGCGGCCAGCAGGTCGGCGTACGCCCCGGCGAGGACGCGGGACGTGGACGGGAGATCCGTGAGCCTGCGGCCGTGGAGCCGGGTGCGCCGGGCGGAGCCGAGGGTGAGCCGCAGGCCCTGGTCGAGCGCACCGAGCGAGAGGGCCGAGCAGACGGTACGGGCTGCCTGGAGGATCCCGCGGACGATTCCGGGGCCGGCGCCCTCGGCGCCGATCCGTGCCGCGGCGGGGAGCTGGGCGCCCTCGAAGACCAGACCGCCGAGGTCGGCGCCGCGCACACCGGCGGTGCGCACGGCCGGTGTGGTCCGCCAGCTCCCCGGCGCCAGCCGCTCCTTGTCGACCAGGAACAGGGTCGGTGCTCCCGGACCCGGGCCGGACGGCACGTGGGCGAGCAGACACACGAACCGGGCCCGGGTGGCGTTGTTGACGAAGTGCTTCCCGCCGTCGAGCCGGTATCCGCCCGAGGGGGTGCGGCGGGCGGTGACCCCCTCGGCCGACGGTTCCCCGCCGTGCTCGCGGTCGGTGACCGCCAGGCTGACGACGGCGCCCCCGGCGATGTGCGCGGCGAGTGCGCCGCCCCGTTCGGGCCCGGCGGCCGGCCAGACGCAGGCCGCGCCGAGACAGGTGGCGGCATAGCCGGTGGCGAGGGTGAGGTCGCGGCGGGAGAGCGCCCGCACCAGCTGCCAGATGTCGTCCGTGCCGCGCAGCGCGCCGCCGTGCCCGGCCGGCACGAACCAGCGCGGCAGGCCGAGACGGTCCAGCGCGCGGGCCGCCTCCTCGGGGAACTCCTCCGCCCGGTCCTGGGCCATCGCCCGGGCGGTCGACAGCGGGTGCCGGCGTTCGCGCGGGTCGCCGAGGCTCCGCTCCAGCCAGTCGGCGAAGCCCGGCGTGCTGTTGAGGGAGCCCACGTCAACTCCGTTGCCTAGGGGGAGAAGAGGCCGCCGGCCGGGGACGGCCGCCCGCGGCCAGCGTGATCTCCCCGGCTATAGGCCCGCTATACCGCCCGCTGCCTCCCCCTCCGCGGGCCGTCGCTCGGGCCTCGACACGGTGTCGCCGCAGGTCGGAGCGGTGGCACAGAGGTGCCACGGGAGTGCCACGCCAGTGCCACGGCCGCCCCTCACTCTGGATTCATCGCCACCGCGGCGAGCAGGACCGCGGGGAAGGCAGGAGGTCGAGGCATCGTGGACGGCTGGTTTTTCGTCGCACTCCCGGACAGCGAGGGAGCCGGGCACATCGCCCGTCGGCTCGCTCCGCTGGTCCCGCTGGTCTCCCGTCACGCGTCCGGCCGGCCCTTGCTCTACGCCACGGTGCCGCCGGGACGGTGCGTGACGGCCGAACGGGGCGGCGTACGCGCCGCGGTCGTCGGGACGTCGTCCGCGACCCCGGAACTGCTGGGCGCCGCGCTCGGACGCGTGGCGGGCACGGACGTCCTGGACGGCCTGGCGCACTCCCTGGCGGGCAGCTTCCATCTGCTCGTCGCTGACGGCGACCGGCTGCGGGTGCAGGGCTCGGCGAGCGGACTGCGCCGGGTGTTCCACGCCGTGATCGACGGCGTCCGCGTGGTCTGCGACCGGGCGGACGTGCTTGCCGGGCTCGGCGGCTTCCCGCTGGACGACACCGAGCTGGCGATCCGGCTGCTGCGGGTGCTTCCGCACCCCTTGGCCGAGGAGCCGATGTGGCAGGGCGTGTCCGCGGTGGATCCCGGATCGGCGCTGCTGGTGGACGCCGGGGGGCGGCAGGCCCGTACGGCCGTCTGGTGGCGGCGTCCGGAGCCGGAGCTCGACCGCCGGGCCGGCGCCCGCCGGCTGCGGGCCGCCCTGGAGGCGGCGGTGGACGTGCGGACGTCACCGGGCGGCACCGTGCACTGCGACCTCTCCGGAGGTCTGGACTCGACACCGTTGTGCTACCTGGCCTCCCGCGGCCGTGCGGACGTCGTGGCGACCACCATGTACAACGACGACCCCGGCGGCCGCGAGGACCTCGTCTGGGCCGGGCGCGCCCTGCCGAGCATGCCGGGCGTGCGGCACGACGTGGGCCTGCTGGACGACATGCCGCAGTTCTTCGAGGGCATGGACGGCATCGGCCAGCGGCTCGACGAGCCGACCCAGGCCTATCTGACCGCGCCCCGCATCGCCTACAGCATCGAAAGGGCGGCCGCCCGCGGCGCCGGGACGTACCTCAACGGTCTGGGCGGCGACCATCTGCTGCACGGTCTGCCGGTGTGGGACCACGCGCTGTTCCGGCGCCGACCGCTGCTCGCGCTGCGGCGGGTGCGGACCACGATGGCGCTCGACGACCGGCCGCTGCTGCCGGTGCTGCGGGAACTGCTGGACCGCGAGGGCTACCGCGCCTGGCTGCGCCGGACCGTGCGGGAGGCCCGCCGGGTCCGGGAGGTGAAGGCCGACCTGCGGATGGAGTGGGACCAGCCGGTCGCCCTGCCCCGCTGGCTGAGCCGGGACGCGGCCGCCGCGCTGCTGACCCGGCTGCGGCAACTCGCCGACGGGGCCGAGCCGCTCGGCCCGGACCGGGCCCGGCACGCGGAGCTCGCGATGGTGCGGGACGGCAGCCGGATCGTCCGCGGGACCCAGCAGTTCGCCGCGACGTTCTCCATGCCCTTCGAGGCGCCGTTCTTCGACGACCGGGTCGTCGAGGCGTGCTTCGCGGTACGCCACGAGGAACGCGACTCGCCCATGGAGTTCAAGCCTCTCGTCAAGGAGGCCATGCGGGGCGCCCTGCCGGACGCGTTCCTGCGGCGCAGCACGAAGATGGGCGGCAGCGTCCAGGCGGCCCGGGGCCTGCGCGACCACTGGCCGACCCTGCTCGAACTGATCGAGCAGTCTCCGCTGACCACCCGCGGAATCATCGACTTTTCCGCGCTGGCGGCCGGTGAGTCGCCCCAGTACATGGGGACGCGCGACGCGTTCCTCGACGCCACCGTCAACTGCGCGGTGTTCGCCCGGAACCACCTGGCCGGTGACCGCCGGCTCCACAGCGAGGAGGCCGCCCATGGGCGTGCGACTGCGTGACGATGTGTCCACGACCGAGACCGAGTACGGCCTGGTGGTCCTGGACGAACGCAGCGGCCGCTACTGGCAGCTCAGTTCGTCGGCGGCCCTGGTGATGGCCGCCCTGGCGCGGGGCGCCTCGGTCGACGAGGCCACCGCCGTGCTCACCGACCGCTACGAGGTGGGCGTGGAGCGGGCCCGCGGGGACGTCGAGGCGCTGATCGGTTCCCTGCGCGCGGCCGGACTGGTGGCGCGATGAGCATCCCCGTCCTGCCGGCCGACCCGGTCACGGTGCCGCTGCACCGCCGGCTGGTGACGCACGCGGCCGTCGCGGCGGCCCGGGTGCTCGCCCGGCGCCCGCCCCGGCAGATCCGCTCGGTCCTGGTGCGGCTCCGCCGCGGGGCCCGCCCGGCGACCGTGGCGGAGACGTCCCTGGCCCGCGACACGGTGCTCACGGTGAGCCCGCGGTGCTGCGGTTCACGCGCCTGCCTGGTGCGGTCGATCGCGACGGTCCTGCTGTGCCGGACCCGGTCGGTGTGGCCGACCTGGTGCGTGGGGGTGCTCAAGGCCCCGCCGTTCGCGGCGCACGCCTGGGTGGAGGCCGAGGGCGAGATGGTCGACGAGGCCACCGACGCCGCGTACTACACCCGGCTCATCACCATCGAGGCTTCCGCCGGACGACCGGCGGGACTGCACACGTCCAGAGGCGGAAGGAGGTGAGAGAGATGGAGAAGGAGATGTACGAGGCCCCCGTCGTGGTCGAACTCGGTTCCTTCGGCGAGGAGACCGGCATTTTCGGGATCCGCAACGGTGACGAGATCACCTGGTTCTTCGACACCTGGCAGTGACCCCGCGCTGAGGCCCACCGCCGTCGGCGCACCGGATCGACCGGGAAGGAGGTGACAACCATGGACAAGGACATCTACGAGGTGCCCGCGCTCGTCGAGCTCGGGGAGTTCACGGAGGAGACCGGTTTCTTCCGGAACGGGGCCAACGAGGCCTACTTCTTCTTCCAGAACCAGAACGACTGATCGAAGGTCGGCTGGTGAAGTGGACCGCCGGGTGCGGCGACCGCTCCGAGGAGCGGCTCGCCGCGCCCCGCGGCGAGCGAGGGGCATGAACCATGCGCGAGAGCGACCGGCTGCTGGCCGCGACGGTGGGGCGGAACAAGGCCCTGTTCACGGCACTCGCGGCGCTCTGCCTGGCCGAGACGGCCGCCGGGCTGCTGCTGCCGTACGCCCTGTCGGGTGCGATCGACGTCGTGCTCGGCCGGGCCTCGGGGACCGCCCCGTTCGTCCTGGTCTGCACGCTGCTGCTGGTCCTGTCGGGCGCTGAGATCGGCTCCCAGGTCACCGAGGCCCGGATGAAGGCCGTCACGACCGCCCGGCTGCGGCACGAGACGTTCGCCCGGATCTTCGGGCTCGGACTGGCGGGCCGCGACCGGTTCGGCGCGGGCGACCTGCTCAACCGTTCCACGGAGAGCACCGCGGAGGCGGGCGCCGCCGCCCCGAACCTGCTGCACGCGCTCTTCGCCGCCGTCACCGCCACCGGCGGGCTGGTTGCGCTCTTCCTCATCGACTGGCGGCTGGTGCTGGTCTTCGTCCTCGGAGTGCCGGCCGTGGGAGTGCTCGCGCGGATACTCATCCGCCGCACCACGACGCTGACGGGGCAGTACCAGCAGGCTCACGGGGAGCTGTCCGAACGGTTCGTCGACGCGATCGGCGGCGCCCGCACGATCCGCGCGTCGGCCACCCTGGACCGGGAGGTGGAGCGGGTCCTGGAGCCGCTCCCCCGGCTGCGCGCCGCGGGCGACGGCTTCTGGGAGGCCCAGCGCAGGGCGGGCTGGTACCTGTCGCTGCTGGCGCCGTCCCTGCACATCGGGGTGCTCGCCACCGCCGGCTACGGCGTGGTCGCCGGGCGGCTGACCCCGGGCCAACTGCTGGCGGCGCAGCTCTACCTGGTGTTCGCCATGCGTCTGCTGTCGCAGGTGGGCATCTTCGCGGAGCTGGGCCGGGTGCGCGGTTCGGCCGGGCGGCTGAGCGAGGTGTTCGCCGCTCCGCTGCCGCCCTCGGGACACGGCATCCTGCCCGCCGGGCCGGGAGCGCTGGCCCTGCGGGACGTCACCGTGGTGGCCGGCGGCCGGACCGTGCTGGACGGGGTCGACCTCGACGTGCCGGCCGGACGCACCCTGGCGGTGGTCGGCGCCTCGGGGGCGGGCAAGTCGACGCTGGCGCTGGTCGCCGGGGCGGCGCTGGCCCCCGACCGGGGGGAAGTGCGGCTCGACGGCACCGATCTGGCCACGGTCGACCGGGCGGAGGTGCGCGCGGCCGTGGCGTACGCCTTCGAGCGCCCCCATCTGCTCGGCGACACCGTGGCCGGGCTGATCGGCTACGGGGACCGGCCGGTGAGCGGCGCCGCCGTGGAGGCGGCCGCCCGCGCCGGCCGTGCCGACGGGTTCATCGGCCGACTGCCGCTGCGCTACCGCACACCGCTGGACGAACTCCGTTTGTCCGGAGGTGAGCTGCAACGGCTCGGGCTGGCGCGGGCGGTGTGCCGGGGAGCCCGGGTGGTGATCTTCGACGACGCGATGTCCAGTGTGGACACGGCGACCGAGAGCGAGATCGGCCGGGCCATGGACGAGGCGCTGAGCGGTACGACGCGGGTGGTCGTGGCACACCGGATCACCACCGCCGCCCGCGCGGACGCGGTGGCCTGGCTGGACCGGGGCCGGGTGCGCGCGGTCGGCCCGCACCGCCGGCTGCTCGGCGACCCCGCCTACCGCGCGGTGTTCGGCGCCGGCCCTGACAAGGGGGCGGGCTGAGATGTCCGTCCGCCCGTTGATCGTGCCGGTGCTGCGGTCGCACCGGCGGGCCCTGGGCCGGCTGGCCGCCTGGTCGGTGGTCGAGACGCTGCCGGTGCTGCTCTCGGGCACCCTGGTGGCGGCCGCTCTCGACCACGGTTTCCTCGCGGGCCGGCCGGTTCTTGGGCTGCTGCTCCTGCTGGCGTACGGGGCCACGCTGGTCGCCGGCACGCTGGGCACACGGCAGGCCATGCCGCACACGGCGGCGGTGGTGGAGTCGCTGCGCGAGGAGCTGACCCGGAAGGTGGTGCGCGCCGGGCTGCACCGCGCCGTCTATGCGGAGGGGGGCGGCCCGGCCGCGGCCGATGTGTCGGCCGTGGCCCGGGTGACCCGGCAGGTGGAGTCGGTCCGGCAGATCTCCGCGGGGCTGCTGCTGTCGCTGCGCAGTGTGGCGTTCAGCGTGGTCGCCGCGCTGGCCGGGCTGTTCTCGCTGCATCCGCTGCCGGCCGTGGTCGCGGGTGGTTCGGTGGCTCTGGCGTGTGCGCTCATGGCCCTGCTGGCGCCCCTGCTGAGGCGCCGCCATGTCGCCCTGCTGCGGGCGCAGGAGGAACTCGCGCGGCGGGCCGGACCGCATCTGTCCGGTATCCGGGACGTGGTGGCCTGCGGCGCCTGGGAGAGCGCGTCCCGGACGGTGGGCCTGCGGGTGGACGCCGAGGCGGCCGCGGCGGTGGCCGCCGCCCGCGCCGGGGCGGGGCGCGTCGCCGTCGTGGCCCTGGGCGCCCGGCTGCCGTTCGCGGTGGTACTGCTGTCGTCGGCCTGGGCGGTGCGGTCGGGGCTGCTGACGCCGGGCGCGCTGGTGGGGGTCATGGTGTATCTGCTGCAGGGCGTCGAGCCGGCGCTGCGCGCCCTGGTGCAGACCGTCGGCAACATGGGGCTGCAGGTGGCCGTGACGCTGCGCAGGCTGGCCGCCTTCGTCGACGTGCCGCCGCGCCGGCCCTCCGGCACCGCGGCGGTGACCGGCACCGGCATCGCGCTGAAGGAGGTGTCCTTCGCGTACGGGCCGCACGCCGAGCCGCTGTTCTCCCGGGTGACCCTGGACGTCCCGGACGGCTCGCACCTGGCGGTGGTCGGGCCGAGCGGGATCGGCAAGTCCACGCTCGCCCTGCTGATGGGCGGGATCGAGACGCCCGGCGGCGGTGTGGTGACGCTCGGGGGAACGCCGCTGCCGGAGCTCGCCGAGGACGAGCTGCGCCGCCACGTCGCCGTCGTCCCGCAGGAGGCGTACGTCTTCGCGGGCACGCTCCGCGAGAACCTGACCCAACTGGCCCCGGCCGCCTCGGACGCGGAGCTGGAGGACGCGGTCGCCGTGCTGGGCCTGGCGGACACGGTCGGCCGGCTCGGCGGCCTCGACGGTGTGATCGGCGGTTCGGGGCTCTCCCAGGGTGAGCGCCAACTGATCACCCTGGCGCGGGTGTTCCTGTCCGGGGCCCGGGTGGTGATCCTGGACGAGGCCACCTGCCATCTCGACCGGGCGGCCGAGGAACGGGCCGAGCGGGCCTTCGCCGCCCGCCCCGGCACCCTGGTCGTCGTGGCGCACCGCATCACCTCGGCGCTGCGCGCCGACCGGATCCTCGTCGTGGGCGAGGACGCGCTGACCATCGGCGGCCACGCCGAACTCCTCGCCACCTCACCCGAGTACGCGGCGCTCATCGGCCACTGGGAAGCGGCCGGACCACGGCCGGAAGACCTCCGGGGAGAGCGGACGCGCTTGTAGATTGGGAGCGGTCCGACCCGCCCGGTGCAGCGCGACATGAAGGCAGGGGCCTGTGACGAGAACCCGTGTGAGTGTCGTCCTGATCGACGACCACCCGGTGGTGCTTGCCGGTATCGAGTCCTGGTACGCCGCGTCGGCGGACCCCGAGGTGCGGGTGGTGGCCAAGGGGGCCGACCTCTCGGCCGCGACCACGGGCCCGGGCCGGGACGCGGACGTGGTGATCCTCGACCTGCAGCTGGCGACCGGCGTGCCGGCCTACGCCGAGCTGCGCCAACTCGTGGCGCGGCAGCGCCAGGTGATCGTCTACACCATGCAGGACAGCGCGCAGGCGGCACTGACATGCCTGGACATAGGGGCGTTCACGTATCTGACGAAGGCGGAGGGCGAGCGGCACCTGCTGCAGGCCACGGTGGCGGCCGCGGCGGGGGTGCCGTACACGCCTCCGGCGCTGGCGGGGGCGCTGGGCAGCGACACCCGGCGCGAGCGCCCGCACCTCGCCTCGCGGGAGGTCGAGGTGCTGCTGGAGTGGTTCCAGTCGGAGTCCAAGGCGATGGTCGCGGAGAGCCTCGGCATCTCGGTGCGTACGGTGAACACCTATCTGGACCGGGTACGGATCAAGTACGCGAACGCGGGCCGGCCGGCGACCACGAAGGCGAATCTGGTGGCGAAGGCCGTTCAGGACGGGCTGATCTCGCTCGAGGAGCTCTGACCGGCCGGGGTGCGGGCGGGAGACAGGGCGGGGGCGCCGTCGACGGCGTACACCGACTCCACCCACAGCCGGCCCTCGTCGCAGACCGCCCGGGTGCGCACGCCGGGGTCGGACGTGGGGGCGAGCTGGGCCTCGGGTCTGTCGATGACCACGCCGACCCGGACCTGCCCCGGGCCCCGGACCACGGTGGTGCGGGCGGTGCGTTCGGCCGCCGCCAGGGCGGCGAGCACCGGCTCGGTCAGTGCCTGCCGCACCGGTTTGGGCACCTCGACGGGGTCGCCACGGACGGCGAGGTGCACGCTGACGCCGTTGCGTTCGGCGACGTCGATGCAGGCCCGCAGTTCGTGGACGAGCGGGTCGGCGGCGTAGTCGTGCTCGGCGAACAGCCGGCGCAGCCGGGCGGCTTCGAGCGCGCAGCGGCGGCGAACGGATTCGTCGCGCGGGTCGAGCGTCCCGTCGGCCAGCCCGGCGAGCAGCGGCAGCACGGTGGTGTCCAGGTCGCGGTACCGGTCGCGCTGGTCGCTGTGGATGTGGGCGGCGACCGCGGCCTCCGTGCGGAGCCGCTCCTGCTCGCGCAGGGTGGCGCTCGCGCGGGCGGCCCGGTCCGCGAGCAGCCGCACGGCGAGCGCCACCGACACCTGGAACGTGCAGATGGCGAGTGCGCTCACGGCCATGCCGGCCGCCGCCGGCCGGGACGGTGCCCCGGACAGCAGCAGCTGGACGACGGTGAGGGTGAGGTGGCAGCCGAGGAACAGCCAGGTCGTGGCGCGGGGCCGGTCGAGCAGCAGCACGACGCCGAACCAGCCGACTTCGAGGAAGGACCAGTGGGCGTTGCCCATGAAGAACGCGACGGGCAGCTGACCGGTCGCGGTGAGCGACGCCGCGAAGGTGACGGTGACGGCCGCGCGCACCCAGGTCCGCGAGCGGCGCCGGCCGCGCAGTTCCTGCACGGTGTCGGCGACGAGGACGGCGGTGAGCAGGGCGTAGGACACGAGGTGGAGGGCCGGGCGGGGGTAGGCGTCGAGATGGGTGAGCAGCGCGGGCAGTGCGAGTCCGCAGTGCACGACCCCGACGATGAGGAGCCCCGCCAGGTGGAGTCCGTCGCGCATGCGCACTTCGATCTGCTCGGCGAGTGGTTCAGCCACGGGGCCACTCCAGTCGCACGGTGGTGCCCTCGCCGGGGCGCGACTCGACGGTGGCCCGGCCGCCGACGGTGTGCATGCGCCCGACGACGGACCTGGCGATCCCCTGCCGGTGGGCCGGGACGCGGTCCGGGTCGAAACCCGATCCGCGGTCCCGGACGGTGATCACGGTGCGGTCGCCGTCGCGTCGTGCGACGACCTCCGCGGCGGCGACTCCGGCGTGCCGGGTCACATTGCGCAGGGCCTCCCCCACGCTACCGCGCAGGGCGTCGGCGGCCGGGCGCCAGGCGGTGCCGAGAGCGGGGTCGAAGCGGGACGACACGTCCAGGGCGTGGGCGCCGATCTCCTCGGCGAGGAGGGCCGCGAGGTCCACGTCGTCCAGCCGTCCCTGTTCGGAGGTGAGGCGCTCCAGATCGCGCCGGGCCTGCTCGCGCAGGACCTCGGGTCCTATCCGTGAGCCGGGTACGGACGCCATGAGCACGGTGGCGCAGGCGGTGTCGTGCAGGGTCGCCAGATACTCCCGTTCGGCGGTGCGCCGGGCCTCGGCCACCTGCCACTGGAGCCGGGCGGTGGCGGCCTCGGCCGCGGCGGTGTCGGCGGCCCGGCTGCGCCGCAGCAGCAGCCGGTGGAAGCCGATGGACAGGGCGGACTGCACGAGCAGCCACAGCACGTTGGGCAGTGCCGGCCCCCAGCTGTCGGGGCGGTCGAGCACCACGCCCGCGAGGTCCGCGCCGGCGAGCAGCAGCGCGGCGAGCACGCCCGCCGTGCCGGGGTGGGTGAGCTGGTAGCCGACGGCCACCACACTGACGCTGACGAGGATCCAGGTGTTGCCGTGCAGGGTCTGGCTCGCGGGGACGGTGTACGCCTGGCTGAGACAGAGCCCCGTGACGAGGGTGAGGTCGGCGGCGGTGAGCAGCCGGGGGTACCGTCCGGACCGTATCCACCCGAAGTACGCCACGGACCAGGCGATCGCGACGGCCGCCAGCGCCGCCGCGACGGGCAGGCCGGCCACCGGCATGGCCGCCACGGCGAGCACGGCGCACGCGCTCACCACGACGAGCCGCAGCCACCCGGACATCATCCGGGCGAATCCCATGAATTCGAGCTCCATGGGGCCGGGACCGGCGACCTGGGCGCCGGTGGGTGCGGGTGGGGGCTTCGCGGTCCGCGGGACGGGGTCAGTGATCACCGCAGCCGATGATGCAGCCCCACCGGCCCGGCGCGTAAGGACAGTTTGCGACATGTGGGTCGAACGACCGTCACACCGCCGACGGCGCCGGCGCTAGCGTGTGGTACGGCACCACCCGGCGGCGGAGCCGACCACTTCACCGGCCGGGACGCACGGCGCGGCCGGCGGGAGAGCGCCGCCGCGACACAAGGGGGACGGCGAGTGCACACGATCGTGGTACGCCTGCTGGGCGCACTGGAAGTGACGTACGGAACGACGCGGCTGGCGGTTCCGGCCGGCCGGCCGAGGACGCTGCTGGCGGCTCTGGCGCTGCGGCACGGGGAGCTCGTGCCGGTCGACGAGATCGCCGAGCGGCTGTGGGGGGACGATCCGCCGAGGGCCGCGCGGACGACGATCAGGGGGCACGTCAAGAGGTTGCGGCGGGTGCTGGACTCCGCGCACGGGGGCGTGGAGTCGGTGGTGCAGGGGGAGCGCGGCGGATACCGGCTGAGCGGTGAGCGGGTGACCGTCGACGCGACGGAGTTCCGCGAGCGGGTGCGCCGGGCGGCGGTGGCGGGGGCGTCCTCGGGGCCGGCCGCCGAGGCGGCGGAGCTGGACGGGGCGCTGGCGCTGTGGCGGGGGCCGGCGCTGGCGGGGGTCAGCGCCCCGTCCCTCCACCGCGATGTCGTGCCGTCGCTGGAGGAGCTGCGGCTGCGGGCCGTGCACCGGCGGGTGCGGATCGGCCTGGAGCGGGAGGACCCGGGAGCGCACATCCCGAGGCTGCGCGAGACGCTGGCCCTGGATCCGCTCCAGGAGCGGTTCTGGGCGCAGTTGATCCTCGCCCTGTACCGGTCGGGCCGTCCGGCCGAGGCGCTGCGCGAGTACGAACGGTGCCGCCGGCTGCTCGCCGACCGGCTGGGCGTGGACCCGGGGGCGGAGCTGCGCGAGCTGCACCGGCTGATCCTGGAGGGCGGGCTGCCCGGGCCGGCCGCTCAGGCGTCTGCCGGTCCGGTCGCCGGTGGCCGGTATGTGCCCCGGCAGCTCCCGGCGGGCGATGTGCCCTTCGTCGGCCGGTCCGCCGAACTGGCCGCCCTGGACGGGGCGCTGCTGGGCGCCGGGGGGCCCGCGGGGGAGTTCCCCGGGCGTGTGGTGCTGCTGGACGGCCCGGCCGGGGTGGGCAAGACCGCGCTGGCGGTCCACTGGGCCAACCGCAGGCAGGAGCGTTT
Organism: Streptomyces sp. STAM6; assembly: GCF_054963715.1. NCBI lineage: Bacteria > Bacillati > Actinomycetota > Actinomycetes > Kitasatosporales > Streptomycetaceae > Streptomyces > Streptomyces sp. STAM6. The sequence continues at coordinate 21,460 of NZ_JBUEFZ010000006.1, forward strand.
CCCCGACGGCCAGATCTATCTGGATCTCGACGGGTTCAGCGCGCGGCGGCCGATGGGCCCGGCGGACGCGCTGCGGGCCCTGCTGGTGGGGCTCGGGGCGTCCGGGGACGATCTGCCGTCCGGCACCTACGAGCGGAGCGCGCTGCTGCGCAGTGCGCTGGCGGGGCGGCGGGTGCTGCTCGTTCTGGACAACGTGCTGGCTCCGGAACAGATCCGGCCGCTGCTGCCGGGCCCCACGGGCACGGCGCTGGTGACCAGCCGTGACCAGCTGCGGGGCCTGGTGGTGCGCAACGGCGCCCGGCGGCTGACCCTGGCGCCGTTCGCCCCCGGTGAGGCGGCCGCGTTGCTGGACGCGCTGCTCGCGGGCCGGCGCCGGGCCGAGCCGGACGCCCTGCGCGAACTGGCGGCGCTGTGCGGCGGTCTGCCGCTGGCGCTGCGGATCCTGGCGGAACGGGCGGCGCTGCGGCCCGAGGTGAGCCTGGCGCGGCTGGTGGCGGAGGTCCGCGGGGGGTGCGAGCCGCTGGGAACGTTCCGGCTCGGCGAGGACAGTACGGACCTGCGCACGGTGGTGTCGTGGTCGCTGCGGGGGCTGACCGACGCGGCGGCGCGGTTGCACGAGGTGCTGGCGCAGAGCGGCGGGGTCCCGATGGGGGCCGCGGACGCGGCGGCGGCGCTGGGCGTCCCCGAGGACACGGCGGCGGCGCTGCTGGACGAGCTGGTCCGGGTTCATCTCGTGGAGCGGCACGGCGCGGACCACTACCGGCTGCCGGTGGTGTTCCTCGCGGGCCGCCGGCCGGCCGCGGTCAGCGTCTGCGCGTAGCCGCGAGCCCCGGGAGGCAACCCCCCGGGTCCGGGCCCCCTCCTCCTCTACGTATACAAATAGAGCGACAATACGACGAAGGACCCGGGGGCGGATCAGCAAGGTGACCCAGGCATCCACGGCGACGAAGCCGGCCAGGACGACGGTGCCGGCCGGGGCGAGTGCGCCACGACAACGGCTGCTCAGCGTGGACGTCGCCCGCGCCGTCGCCGTCTTCGCCATGTTCGCCGCGCACATCGGCCCGCCGGTGAAGCACGAAGGGGCGGGTTATCTGCTGGTCGCGTTCGACGGACGGGCCCCCGCGATCTTCACTCTGATCGCGGGCCTCTCGCTCACGCTGTCCCGCGGCGGCACCCGGCCGCGCCCGGCGCCGGCCGGGGCGTGGGGCGCGACGCTCGTCAAGTGCGCCGTGCTGGCGTTGCTCGGACTGGCGCTGACGGAGCTGCGATCGGGGATCGCGGTCATCCTCACGTTCTTCGCGCTGTACTTCCTGGCCGCCGAACCGCTCGCGCGGTTGCGCACCCGGCCGCTGATCGCGGTCGCCGCCGCGTCGGTGGTCCTCGGGCCGCTCCTGTCGTACGTCCTCGGGCCGTACTTCGGCTACCGGGTCGCCGGCCGCGGCCGCTACCCCGGCTTCGAGGCCGTCACCAGCTGGTCCGGCTTCACCGGCGCGCTGGACACCCTGCTGCTGTCCGGCGCCTATCCCTGGCTGACCTACTTCCCGTACGTGGTCGTGGGCATGGCCCTGGGCCGGATCGCCGACCTGCGCCGGCCGGGAGCCGCCCGCCGTCTCCTGGGCTGGGGGGCGCTGACCACGCTCGCCGGGCACGGCCTGTCCGCCCTGGCCCTCGGGCCGGGCGGCGGACGCGAGGCGCTGCTGCGGGCCGTCGCCCACAGCCACCCCCTCGCGGTGAACGCCCCCGACCCGGTGCAGGCCGTGCTCGCGAAACAGGCCGGAGCGATACCCAGTACCTCCTGGGCCTGGCTGCTGGTCGACGCCCCCTACAGCCAGACCCCCTTCGAGACCCTCGGCAACATCGGCGCGAGCCTGCTGCTGCTCGGTCTCGCCGTCGCCGCCTGCCACCTCAGGGCCCTGGAGACGCTGCTGCGCCCGCTGGCCGTCGTCGGGACGATGGCGTTGTCGGTGTACGCGGTGCACGTCGTCGCCCGGGCCGAACTGCGGCCCCTGCACGGCTGGGAGACGCTGGGCGCCTTCTGCGCGGTCTCGCTCGTCGCGTGCGCCGTCTGGGCGCTGGTCTTCCGCGCCACTCCCCTGCGGCGGGGGCCGCTGGAGTGGGCGCTGCACATGATGATGCCCCGGCCGAAGAAGAAGCCGGCGGCGGAGCCTGCGCCGGAGTCCGGACGGCCCCGCCGGGACGTCAGTTCCTGACGGTGGCGTTGCGCACCTCTTCCGCGGCCGCCGTGATGTCGCCCAGCAGAGCGTCGATCTCGGCGGTCGTGGTGGCCGGGTTGAGGAAGCACAGCTTCAGGTGCACCTGGAGCTCGCCGTCCGGGCGGCGGATCTTCGTGCGGGCGAGGAGTGCCCGGCCCTCCGCCATCAGATGCCGGCGCACGGCGGCGTTCCAGGCGCTCTCGTCCGCGACCGGGTCGCCGTCCGCCGCCCGGCAGCGGAAGACGACGGTGCTGAGCACCGGGTCGGCGACGAGATCGAGGTCGGGGCTCTGCGCGATCCGCCCGGCGGCGTGGCGGGCCTGTGCGTGGCAGGCGTCGACCCAGTCGCCCATACCCTTCTTCCCGACCGCCAGCAGCGAGGCCGCGATCTTGAGGGCGTCGGAACGGCGGGTGGTCTGCAGGGAGGTGCCCAGCAGGGCGGTGTATCCGGCGGCCTCGTCGTCCGGCGGGTTGAGGTAGACGGCCTGCTGGGTGAGGGGGCTCATCCGCTCCTGGTCGCGCACCAGCAGAATGCTGGAGGAGGCCGGGGCCCAGCCGAACTTGTGCAGGTCGAACGCGATCGAGTCGCACGCGGACAGCCCGTCGAGCAGGGGGGCGAGCGACGGCGAGAACAGCGCCCCTATGCCGTACGCCGCGTCGACGTGCAGCCACACCCCGCGCTCGCCGCAGAGCGCGGCGAGTTCGGGCAGCGGGTCGAACGACCCGTGGTCCGTGGTTCCCGCGGTCGCGACCAGGGCGACCGGGATCTCGTCGGGGGCGAACGCGTCGAGGATCCGCCGCGCCTCGTCGGGGAGCATCCGGCCGATGCCGTCGACGGGGACCTTGACCACGGCGTCACGGCCGAGGCCGAGGAAACCGGCCGCGCGGGCGACGGAGAAGTGCGCGGCCGCCGAGCACAGGATGCGCGGCCGCACCGCCCGTCCCGTGAGCCCGCCGTGGGAGACGTCGCCGCCGGGGGTGTCGCGCAGCGCGTGGTCGCGGCTGAGCAGCAGCCCCATCAGGTTGGAGATGCTGCCGCCGGGCGTCAGCGTTCCGGCGGCGTTGTCGCCGTAGCCCACCCAGGAGGCCATCTCGCCGATGAGCCGGCGCTCCAGTTCCAGGGCGAAGGGGCCGCTCTCCCAGGAGTGCAGCGACTGGTTGAGGACGGCGACGAGCAGTTCGGCGGCGGCCGCTGCGGGCGTGGGCGCGCACTGCATCCGGGAGACGGCCGCCGGGTGGGTCAGATCGGCGGCGAAGGCCGCGTACGCGTCGAAGAGTTCCGTGACCCGGTCCTCCCCCGGGTCGCTGGTCAGGAAGCCGTCCCCGCGGACGGTGTCCCGGACCGCGGCGATCGCCGCCTCGGGGCCGCCGGCCGCGACCGGGCCGCCGCGCTTGACGGCCGCGGCGGAGACCGCTTCGAGGGCCGAGTCCACCAGCGTGCGCAGTTGCCGCAGACCGTCGGGGGTGCCGGCCAGGGCGGGGGGCTCGGCCAGGGCGGTCGTCCCGGTGGGCGTGTCGTTCACTGATCGCATCCTTCTGTCGGTTCTGGGTGGGGGTGGGCGTGGCCTGCGGCCGGGTTTCACGGGTCCTTGCGGGTGCCGCGGATGACGCCGATCGACGCGGTGACGACGGCCGCGAGCCCGAGGACCTGTCCGGGGGTGAGGGTCTCGTGCAGCACGACCAGCGCGACGAGCGCGCCGATCGCCGGTTCCAGGCTCAGCAGGACGCCGAAGACGAGCGCCGACACCCGGCGCAGCGTCTCCATCTCGCAGGTGTAGGGCACGAGGGAGGACAGCATCGCGACGCCGAACCCGAAGGCGAGGACCCAGGGGTCGGCCAGTGCCGCGCCACCCTCGGCGAGCCCGAACGGCAGCGCGCACAGGGTGCCGAAGGCCATGGCCAGGGCGAGGCCGCCGCCGCCCGGCAGTACCGCCCCGACCCGTGCGGACAGCGGAACGTACGACCCCCAGAACACCGCACAGGCGCAGGCGATCAGCATGCCGGTCATGCCGGCGGCGCCGCCCTGCCAGCCCAGCAGGGCGATGCCCGCGCCGGCCAGCACGGTCCAGAGCCGGTCGCGCGCCCGGCGGGAGGCGAGGGCCGCGACCATGAGCGGTCCCGCCATGCCGACCGTGAGCGCCACCCCGACCGGCATCCGGGCCATGGCCAGGTAGAAGCAGATGTTCATGCCGGCGATGGTGATGCCGAGACCGGCCACCGAGGCGGCGGTCCGCCGGTCCATGCGTACCGACGGCCGCCACCACAGCAGCAGGACGGCGGCGGCGAAGCCGAGTCTGAGGACGGTCATGGCGGCCGGGCCCACCGTGCCGAACAGCTGCTTGGCGAAGGCGGCGCCCAGTTGGGTGCTGACCATCCCGATCAGCATGAGCGCGGGGGCGGGGACCAGGCCGAGGCCTCTGGCCCCGCCTGCCGCGTCCGTGGCCACACCCTCGGTGGACTTCGCCACCACACCGGCTTCGACACTCATGGCAAACCTTCCTCTACTCGTCACACGCCGCCGCGCCGGGTCACGGCGTCAGCAGGACCTTCCCGGTGGTGCCCCGGCTCTCCAGCAGTTCGTGCGCCCGCGCGGCCTCGGACAGCGGCAGCTCCAGCTGGACCCGCGGCCTGACGACGCCCTCGGCGACCCGGCCGAAGAGCTCGGCGGCCGCGGCGCGCAGGGACGCCGTGTCGGGGACGTGGTCGGCGAGGGACGGCCGGGTCAGCTGGAGCGAGCCGGCCGTGCGGAGCCGTTCGACGTCGATCGCGCCCACGGGGCCGCTGGAGAGCCCGCAGACGACCAGCCGGCCACGGCGGCGCAGCGACGTCAGGCTGGTGTCGAAGGTGTCGGCGCCGACCGAGTCGTAGACGACGTGCGCCCCTTCGCCACCGGTGAGTTCACGCACCCGCTCGTCGAACCCGGGGTACAGCAGGGCGTGGTGGGCGCCCGCCTCCAGGGCGGTCCGCCGCTTCTCCTCGCCGGACGTGACGGCGACGACCGTCGCTCCGCGGTGTGCCGCGAGCTGCACCAGGAGACGGCCGAGGCCGCCGGCCGCGGCGAGGACGACCACGGTCTCACCGGCGGCCACCGGGTGGGTGGTGTGGGTGAGGTAGTGCGCGGCCAGGCCCTGCAGCAGGACGGCGGCGGCGTCGCGGAGTTCGACACCGTCGGGCACCGGGACCAGCTTGCCGGCCGGGACGGCGGTGTACTCGGCGTAGGCGCCGAGCTGGGTGGCGTAGGCGACCCGGTCCCCGACGGCGATGTCCTCGACACCCTCGCCGACCGCGGTGACGGTGCCGGCCGCCTCCTGACCGGGGGTGAAGGGACGGGCGGTGGGATAGGTGCCGTTGCGGAAGTAGACGTCGATGAAGTTGAGGCCGATCGCGGCGTTGCGCACCACGACTTCGCCCGCCGCGGGGGTGGGTTCGGCCAGTACGGTCGGGGTGAGAGTGTCGGAGCCGCCGGTTTCGGTCACCTGGATCGCGCGCATGGATTCCTCACTTGGCCTGGGGGGTTCGTGCTCGGACCTCGGCACCGTATCCGGCGCGCGGTGCCGTCTCCTCGGTCTCGTGGAAGAGGTTCCGGAAGTAGTTGATGTCTCCGGTGAGCCCGGCCAGCAGCGAGCCGAGGCCCGGGTCGAGGTCCTGTCGGGCGTGCAGGAGTTCCTCGTTGCGGCGGCGGTTGGCCTGCGAGAACGGCAGGGAGCCGGAGGAGAGGTAGCGGATGGCGCCCTCGGCGTCCCGCCGCGGGATGAGGTCGGACCTGGCGTACCGGCTGGCGCTGAACGGGATGTCCAGCGTGCCCTCGGCGAAGGCCTCGGCGACGGCCTCGATCAGGTCCGGGCGCTCCAGGAGGGGATCGACGAGGTCGGCGACCTCGGCGAGGATCCACTCCATCTCCTCGGCGACCCGGGTGTCGTCGGCGGAGAGGAAGCCGAGCAGGGGGGAGTTGGCACGGTCGGCGAGGCGCAGCCCCTCCACGTTCGCCCGGGTGTCGGGGATGCCGTACGCCTCCTGGTAGGTCTTGGTGATCAGCTTGGAGGCGCCGCCGAGCCGGGCGACGACCGCGCCGTAGAGGATGAGGTCCTCGGCGTTGCCGCGCTGCCGGGGGAAGACGCCCATGAACTCGTGCAGGACGGCGTGCACTTGGACACCGGCGGGCAGGTAGCGCTCGGCCAGCACCGGGATGCAGCGCAGCGCCGCGATGTCCTGGGCGAGGTGACCCCCCTGGGGGTAGGCCACGGAGACGCAGCGCACCCCTGCGCGGGCCGCCAGGACCGCTTCGACGACGCTGATCGCGAGGCTGATGGAGGGCGGCACGAGGACGGCCGTGAGGGTGCCGAACAGTTCCCGGTCGATGATCACGCCGTGGTCGGCGAGTTCGCCGCAGCGGCGGTCGACGTCCTGCCAGGCGCCGAGTGACTCGGCGAGCGGCACGGCCTTGGAGTAGGGCAGGTTGTACGAGATGCCGCCGCCCTCGAAGGAGGTGATGCCGGAGGCGACCGAGACGTCGAACAGCGCCCTGGCGTCCGGTGAGCCGTGCCGGATCTCCAGGGGCGCGGCGACCGACTCGTTGAGTTCCCTGCCCCGCCGCCAGCCGTGGGCGACCAGCGGGTAGCCGTTGAGGTCGGTGGGCCGGAGGTTGAGGGTGCGCAGTGCTTCCTCGAACCGCTTGAGCCGGGTGTGCGAGTCGATGGTGAGGGTGAGGATGTCGGGGTGGGCCTCGGCCTCCAGGGTGGTCAGCAGGTTCCGCATCTCGTCGTGGCCGCCGACGCCGCAGCGTGGCTGGATGGCGACCCGGCCCGCCGCGCGGCAGGCCTCGAGGACCTCGGCCGCCGTGGGCTTGCCGAGCGAGGCGATGTAGGCGGCGGACTGCGCGGCCGTCGGCAGGGCCGTGTCCCCCGAGGGGCCCTTCCCGGCACGGCCGCCGAGAAGGGCCAGGGGCTCGTGGGACCTGGTCATGAGGCCGCGAGGAGGTGGGCGGTCCGCTCGCGCTCCCGCCGCGCGCGCAGTTCGTCGAGGAGGGCCGGGAGTTCGGCCGGGTCGGACAGGATGTGGTCGACGCCGAGCGCGTAGAGGCGCTCGTGGGCCGACGCGTCCTTGTGGCTGCCGACGGAGAGGTTGCCGCCGACGACGACCGGGCAGGCGATCCGGCCGGACCGCTTGGCGTCGGCCAGGCCGCGCAGGTCCTCGTGGACATGGCCGTTGAGGCTGCCGATGATGACGGCTTCGGCGTCCGGGTGCTCCTCGCAGGCGGCCGCGAACTCCTCGACGGGGGTGCAGGTGCCGAGGTTGACGACGTCGAAGCCGATGCCGCGCAGCGAGTAGGCGATGAGGTGGTTGGCCACGGCGTGGCTGTCGCTGGCCGCCACGCCGAGGATCACTGTGCGAGGTGCTGAGTGCTGGTTCCGCATTGAAAGATTCCTCGTCCCACGCTCAGTCGTCGAAAGCGGCGAACAGTTCGCGCTTGCTGACCGACTTCAGACGGTTGATGTCGTACTCCTGGGCGTCGGCGCCGGACAGCGAGTCGAAGACGTGGCTGATGGCGGGTACGAGGCCCCAGACCTCGTGGTACTGCGGCCAGCCCTGGTGGCCGGTGTCGATGTCCTGCTGGCGGGCGAAGATGTAGTTCGCCCAGTCCTTCGCGGCCGGGTACCGGTGGTGGTAGTCGTGCACCACGGTGTCGCCGGTGAGGACGAGGTAGCGGGACGGTGCGTGCAGGAGGACGAGCCGCAGCGTCCACCGGCTCCAGGCCGCCAGCCGGCGCCCGAGGGGGAGGGCGGCGGACGGCACGGGATCGCCGATGAAGATGGCGTTGGTCAGGCTGGAGAAGTACTCCCGGCCGTGGCGCACCTCCACCCCCGGCTCGGGGAAGGTGTGCTTCACGCACAGCCGCAGGGTGTTGCTGATCTGGAACAGCGGGATCAGCGGCACGAACCAGACGACCAGCAGGGCCTGCCAGGTACCGGTCAGCACGGAGGCGGTGACGGCCGCGCCGTACAGCGCGAGCGCCGAGACCCGCTCGCTGCGCGCGGACTCGCTCCAGAACGACCGGGCGCGGGAGACCGCGAAGGCGAAGTGGAAGCGTGGGGAGACCAGTTTGCCGAGCAGCCGGTGCCACATCTGGCGGCGCGTCATGCCCGGGTGCATGCCGAGGCTGACGAGGAACGCCTGGACGGTGGGGTCCTTGAGGGTCATGTGCCCGGCGGCATGATGGTCGCGGACGTGTTCACGGCTGTAGCGCTGGAAGTTCTGGATGATCAGCAGGCTGGAGACGGCGTGCCCGATGGCGCGGTCCGCCTTCCGCCGCTTGTACATGTTCCGGTGCGAGCACTGGTGGTAGATCATCATGCGCAGGTTGCGCATACCGTGCAGGGTGATCGCCCAGCCCGGCAGGAGCAGCAGCAGCCCGCCGCCGCCGAGCGCCAGCGCCAGGGTGCTGACCAGGACGCCGGCGACCAGGGAGGACGTCGCCGTGGCCAGGTGCAGGGTGGGGGTCCAGCGCAAGGACGCCTGTCCCGGCAGTGCCTTGCCCGTGAAAAGGGTCAGGGGATATTGCAGCACTCCGGGCAGAGCCGCCATGGACTCGCGGGGATCGAGCTGTGAAACGACAGGTACACCGACACTCCGGATTTCGGAGTTGGTCGCCGACACAAGGACTCCTATCAGCTCCGAGTTTGTTTTCTCTGTGTTCTGGTGGTGCGGGCGCCGCGCCTCAGACGGAGACGGCTCTCAGGTCCGTGGGGCGGGAATTGAGCCGGACGCCGACCGAGCAGGGCACCACAGCGGTGGCGCGGGCCGGTTCGCCCGGGCCGGCCGGGCCGGTTCCGGTGAGCAGGGTCTCGCCGAGCTCGCCGGCGTGTTCCGGGCCGAGGACTATTTCCACGTAATCACCCCCCTCGGCGGGGCTCTTGCCGTCTCTGATGAGTACGTGGAGCGTGACGTTTCCGCCCTGGTCGAGCGAGAGGGAAACCGTTCCGTCGACGACCCCGGGAATCATTGCGTGCCGGCTCATTGGACCCCTTCCAGACGGCGTGGCCCCTTGAGAGCGGCGGCGACCCGGTTTCCGTAGAGACCGACGACCAGGCCGAGCACGATCAGGGCCATGGACAGCAACTTGAACGGTGAAATCCGCTCGTCGAAGATCAGCACCGACCCGACCAGGCCGAAGATCGGTACGAGGAGGGAGAGCGGCGCCACGGTGGAGACCGGGTACTCCCGGAGCAGCCAGTTCCAGACCCAGTAGGCGAAGACGGTGTTCGGGTAGGCCTGGAAGAGGATCGAGAGGACCGCGACGAGATCGAGCTGGGACGCCAGGTTCTCGAAGCCGGTGGAGCCGCCCGTCGCGTAGCTCAGGGCGAACAGCGGTATGGGCGAGAACAGGCTGGACCACACCAGGAAGGCAAGGACGTCCGCCGGCTTCGACTTCTTCAGCACGACGTTCGCCACGCTCCAGGCGACCGCCCCGAGGAGGACGAGCGCGACGCCGGCGGCGGTGACGCTGCCGTCGGTGACGAAGGCGACGCACAGCAGGCCGAAGAGGGCGACGGCGATCCCGGCGTACTGGAAGCCGGAGACCTTCTCACCGAAGACGAAGGCGCCGAGCAGGATCGTCATGAAGGCGCTGAACTGGAGCACCAGCGAGGCCACGCCGGAGGAGAGACCGGTCGCGATGCCGAGGTTCACCACCCCCCACAGCCCGACGCCGAAGACCAGGCCGTATCCGGCGATGACGCGCCACGGCACGTCGGGCTTCCTGAGGAAGAAGACCGCGGGCAGCGCACAGAGCAGGAAGCGGAGGCCCGCGAGGACGAACGGGTCTACGGCACCCAGACCGATCTTGATCACCGAGAAGTTGACGCCCCAGATGGCGGTGATCAGAACGGCGAGCAGTACGTGGGGGATCTTCACGGGGATCCTGCACTCCTGTGGATCGGACGGATGGACGGGGGCCGCGGGTCAGGAGGCGGCCGGGCTCCTGGTGGAGCAGAAGGCGCGGCGGTACCAGAGCAGGGGCTGGGCGCCGCCGCCGGTGCGTACACCGGTCAGTTCGCCGATCACCAGCTGGTGGTCGCCGACCGGTATCCGTTCGGCCGTCGTGCACAGGAACGCCGCGTTCGCGCCCACCAGGTGGGGCAGTCCGGACCCCGGCCAGGTGCCGAAGTCGTGCTCGGCGAACCGGTCCACGCCGCGGGTGGCGAACCGGCGGGCCACATCGGCGTGCTGCTCGCCCAGGACGTTGATCACGAAGCCCGCCGACCCGGTCAGCGCCTCCCGGCAGCTGGAGTCGTTCGACAGGCCCACCAGGACGAGGGGCGGTTCGAGGGACACGGAGGTCACGGAGCTGGCGGTGAAGCCACGGCGGCGCCCCTGGGCGTCGACGGTGGTCACCACGGTCAGCGGTGCCGCCAGCAGCGACATGGCCTCGCGGAAGGCCGCCGCGTCCACCGGCCGCGGCGCGGTCTCGATCAGCGTGTTCACGACTTCCTCTTTCATGTCGAGGCCGGTCAGGCCTCGGCCGGTACGGGGACGCTCTCGCGGGCGGCGAGTGCCGTGCGGAAGCTGCGCACGGTCAGCGGGAGGAAGACCGCGCCGAAGGCACTGAGCAGCAGCGCGAGGACCGCGACGAGCCGCTGCGGGCCGACCGAGGAGCCGAATGCGCTGATGAGCAGACCCCCGATGGGGAAGGACAGCAGGTTGAGGAGGAAGAACGGCCCCATGACCTTCCCCAGGTGTTCCTTGGGGATGACCCGCACCCGCTGGGTGCGGTTGAAGATGTTGAAGTAGGCGACTCCGGACATGCCCAGGACGAACGCCGGCGCGTAGACGGCGAAGGACGGGGCGAGGCCGAGGGTCAGCAGGGCGGCGCAGAGCACGACGTAGCCGAGGACTCCGACGAACCGCACGTCGAACCTCTTGAGCAGCAGCGGCGTGAGCATCAGATTGATGAAGCCGGTGATGCCGACGAACATGTTGAGCAGCGCGAACGACGACTCCGGGGCCTCGAACACTCCGGTGACCACGGCGGCGTTCGCACCCAGCAGGGTGGCGAACACCAGGTTGATCGAGAAGTTCAGGCATGCCAGCAGCACCACCGGCCGGTTGCCGATGAGCAGCCGCCAGCCCAGGGCGAGTTCGGCGAGCGTGGTGCGTACGGCGCCGGCGTTCTCGGTGGTCGCGGGACGGCTGCCCGCCACGCGCGGCAGCGGCAGCCAGCACAGTGCGGCGGTCGCGAACATCGCGGCGGCGAGTCCCAGCAGCCACACCTTGCCCAGGAAGACCACGGCCGCCATGGCGAGGCCGGGGCCCAGCGCGGTGGCCAGCAGCTCGGTGTTCTGCACCAGCGCCTGCGTCCTGGCCAGGTCGTCGCCCTTGGCAAGCTGGGGGACCACCTTCTCGATGGACATGCGCACCGGCGCGACCAGGGTGGCCAGCAGGGCGCCGTTGGCCATGAGGACCGCGGTGGTCCAGGACGGGGCAGCCAGGCAGAGCAGGACGGTGACGGCGAGCACGGCGGCGCGGGCGGTGTTGGCCCGTGAGAAGAGCCGGGCGCCCCCGTCGCGGTCGGCGATCAGGCCCGCGAAGGGGTAGGCCAGGAGGCAGGGAAGCCACTCGATCGCGTAGGCGATTCCCAGGGTCGAGACGTTCTTGGTGTCCTGGAAGATCAGCAGGGGGACACTGAACAGCACCACCTGCTCCGCCATCAGTCCGAGCAGCACCCCGCCGGCGAACAGTGACCGGCGCGCGCGTTCCGAGGCCATCAGCGGGCCGCCGACCGGGCCGGGACGCGCTGTTCGAGCGCGCGTACGCGAGGAACCACCCGGGTGAAGAAGTGGCGCATCTCGTCGCGGGCGGGCCAGCCGGAGAAGATGAACTGGCCGACGCCGGCGGCCTTGTACTCCATCAGGGCCGCGGCGACCTCGTCGTAGCTGCCGACCAGGCACAGTGCGGGACCGCCCCGGTAGGCGACGGCTCCGGACCAGAGCACCGGGGACAACCAGCCGTGGTCGGCCTGCTCGGCGAGCCGGAAGGAGTTCTTCACGGCCTGCGAGTCGGCGGACGCCACGAACCGGGCGACGTGATCACGGTGCGCCTCGTCCGTCTCGCTCATCACCTCCGCCAGGTCGGCCAGCGCCTCCTCGCGGGTCTCGCGGGCCAGGACCTGCATGCGCAACCCGACTTCCGTGGCCTGTCCGAGGAAGGGCCCGGTCACCTTGGCGATCTCCTCGGGGGTGTCGCCGTACCGGAACCAGCAGTCGCCGTAGGCGACGGCGGTCTGCTGGGCGACGGCGGAGGCACCGCTGATGTAGATCTCGGGTCGGCCGCCGCCCTGGAAGCCGAGACCGAGCCGGGCGTCCTCGAGCCGGTAGTGCCGCCCCCGGTACGAGAAGGGGGTCTCGCCGCGCCAGAAGCGGTGCAGGATGTCGAGGAACTCGTCGGCGCGCGCGTACCGGTCGTCGTGGGCGAGGAAGTCGCCGTAGTAGGCCTGTTCGGCGGGGGATATGCCGGCGACGACGTTCAGCGCGATCCGGCCTTCGGACATCCACGACAGCGTGTTCACGATCTGGGTGAACAGCGTCGGGGACAGCAGTCCCGGACGGTAGGCGAGGATGAACTTGACCCTCTGTGTCTCGCGGGCGAGGGCCGCGATGATCGGCAGCGGGTCGGGCAGGCTGTAGCTCTGCGCCATCAGCAGGGACTCGACGCCGAGGGCGTCGGCCTCCTGTGCGTACTCGATCGCGCCGTCGAGGTCGAGCAGGTCGGACCGGTACTTCGCGGTCGACTTCTTCTGGCCGCTGTCCAGCGATGAGCCCCAGTGGAACCGGAGTTCGTCCATGGCTGTTCTCTGCTTTCCTGTAGTCACATGCTCGCGGAACCGGCCGTCGCCCGCCGCGCCGCCGTCTCCGGCAGGGACGTGCGCAGGCGCAGGGAGGCGAAGAGGCGCACCATCCACTGCCGGGTCTCCTCGGGGGAGCCGGTCCGGACGATGCCGGCGAGTGCCGTCTCGTGCGCGCCGTAGGTGATGTGGTCGGGCATCGACTCCCCGGCGGGGAGTTCGTGCCAGGTGACGGCCTCCGGGGCGTCCCGGAACCCCTCGGCTCCGTCGAACCCCTCGAAGACACGGCCGGCGAGGTGGTGTCCGGGGTGGACGAACCAGCCGTACCAGGAGCGGTCCGCCGCCGGCCCGGGCAGCAGGCCGGCGACGGACTCCCCGAGGAGGATGCGCAGCTCCCACGAGGGCAGGTGGATGCCGGTGGCCAGTTCGAAGGTGGCGGCCACATCGGCTCCGCCGACCCGGTTGCCGACCTCCAGGAAGACCAGGTCGTCGCCGTCGGTGATGGCTTCGAGGTGGAAGCTGCCGTCCTCGATGCGGACGGCCTCCAGGGCGCGTGCCACCCAGGCGCGGGCGTCGTCGGTCAGTTCGATCTGGTACGAGCCCATCGGGGTGCCCTGGGCGTAGGCGAGGCAGGTGCCCTCATAGGCGCTCGCGCCCATGGCCAGGACACGGCCGCGTTCGACCAGGCCGTCGAAGTGCAGGATCGTTCCGTCGACGAACTCCTCGACCTGGAACGCGTCCGTGCGGCCGTCCTCGTCCAGGTCGGTCACACCGGAGCGCCGTGCGGTGACGGCCTCGTAGGCCTCCTCGGCGCTGCCGAAGACCACGACGTCGACGCTGGACGCGCCGCGGTGCGGCTTGAGCACGGTCGCTCCGGTCCAGCCGCAGGCTCCCCTGTTCTCCAGGAAGTCGGCCAGCGGCGAGAAGCGCGGGACGCGCAGCCCGGCCTCCGCGACGGCACTCTTCATGAGCACCTTGTCGCGCGCCAGCATCACCTGGTCGGCCCCGGGGCCCTCGACCCCGTACCGCTCGCGCAGCCGGGCGGCGTCGAGCAGTTCGTACTCCGACATCGAGACGACGCGGTCGAAGCGCCTCGGCTCCCTGGCCAGCCAGGCGCACGCCTCTTCGAAGGGCGCCTGGTCGCCGGGCCGTTCGACGCGCGTGCAGCGCAGCCCGGCCGGAAGGGTGTCGAGAGCACGGCGGGTGCCGAAGTAGGTCACGTCGTGCTGCTCGTGGTCGATGCCACGGTGGTACTCGATCTTGGGATAGGGGACGCGGTGGAGGACGAGTATGTTCATCGCAGTACTTCCAGCTCGGGCTTCGGGGCCGGGTACACCGCGGGCACCGGCTGCTCGACGTGGTGGCAGGCGCGGTCCAGCGCGGCCGGCCAGGCGCCCCGCAGGGTGTGCACGACATCGCGCGTCGCGACCCGGTCCGTGTGCAGCACGACGCAGCCCTGTGCGGTGAAGTCGGCGTTGTCGCGGGGTACGGAGTGCACGTACCGGCGCTCGGGGGAGAGCCAGCCGAACTCCTGGGCGGACAGTTCGTGCGCGGCGAGCCCGTGGTGGGCCCGCGTCGCGGCGACGGCGTCCTCGAAGGGGGTGGCGCCGGGCAGTACGTCGCCGGGGCCGAAGTTGCGGTCACTGCCGACCCCCAGCATCACCGTGGCCGCGGAGCGGGCCGGTGCGGGCAGTCCGGCTCCGGCGGGCCGGCCGAAGGCCGCGTCGACCCAGCTCTCGTAGAGGTCGGTGCCGTGCACCCAGTGGGCCAGGGACCAGATCTTCATTCCGGCCGGCCGGCGGTTGGGTTCGACGACCGCGGCGTACCTGCCGTCGTCACTGAGCTTGATCTCGTTGTGGAACGGACCGTCGCACTGGCCGACCAGCCAGTTGGCCAGCCGTCCGGTGCGCTCCAGGGTGCCGCGTTCGACGTCACTGAGGCGGGCCGGCAGAACCTGGGCGACCTCCACCGGGTAGCGCCCGGTGGCGCTGACCTTCTCGGTCAGGAAGGACAGGTGTCCCAGCCCGTCGTAGGAGTACTCACGCCGGTACGGAATGACCGTCTCGCAGATGACACCCTGGTCGAGGTAGGGCAGGACCTCCGCGAAGGCGGCGGCGATGTCGTCGCCGGGCCGCACCACGACGACGCCGCGGTTGTTGCCCTCCTTGGTCGGCTTGACGACGAAGCCGTCCGGGTGCCGCTCGGCGAAGGCGTACAGCGCGTCCACCGAGCGGACCTCGGTGAAGTCCGGCACGAGGACCCGCTGGGCGGTGAGCAGATCGCGGTGGCGGGCCTCGGCGCGCCGGTACTCGAGCTTGCAGAAGGCGCCGGCGGCGAGGAGCGGCGAGTCGACGGCGAGGCCGAGGCGCCGCAGCAGGACGGCGCCGCTCTCCACGGCGTTGTCCGAGAAGACGATGCCGGCGGCGAACTCGTCCCGCCGGGGCCCGAGGAGCTTCTCCGCCGCCTCGGCGAAGTCGCTCCGCAGGGGGTCGAGGTCGATCACCTCGTCGCAGATCCGGGTGTCCGTCTCGGTCGGGTCCGGGCGGACGAGGGTGACGGCGGCGTGGTGGCGGGTCCGTGCGTACTCCGCCATGTGCCGCACGTCGGCGACGCGGGTCAGGTTGTAGTCGATGATCAAGAACCTCGTCGAAGGTTCCGGCATGGTGAGCCTCCTGGGTTCTGTCAGAGGTCCGGCGTGGCGTCCGCGTAGTCCACTTCGATGGCCGTCTCGGACGCCCGCGCCAGTTCGGGGAGCAAGGTGTCGCTCTCCTCGGCCGGGAACCGCCAGAGCAGCTGCCCGAGGAAGACCTCGCGCGACGTGGAGTCGACGACGTCCCCGGGCCGGAGCAGGATCTGCGTGACGACGGGGGCGAGCGGCAGGTCGTCGCGCAGGCCGATCCGCTCGATGCGGCCCTTGTCCGCGAAGAAGACCCGGAAGAAGGTCGCGTCGCGGTGGGGCGGGGTGCCGTCGTCGGTGTACGAGAGGTCGCGCAGCCGGCGGTCGAAGGCGTCGGCCCGGTGCGCGTCCCCGCCGGGCGTCCGGGACAGCAGCGCGTCGATCCAGAGGTCGAGCATGCCGGCCGTGCCGTTCAGCGCTCCGACGCTGTGGGAGATCAGGCTGCCGCCGACGCGGGGGTTGACCTCGATCAGGTCCCAGCGCGTTCCGTCGTGGCGGGCCTCGATGTGGAAGCAGCCCCAGTCGAGTTCGAGGTGGCTCAGCAGGTCGCGGACCCAGCCGATGCCCGATGCGCGCTCGCCGGGGCCGATGCTGCGGGGCGGGCTGGTGCAGGCGTTCTCCAGGACGGTGTCCGCGGTCTCGGTGACCTCGCACTTCTCGTGGACGGCGACCACGTGCGCGGTGCCGTCGACGACGATGACCTCGAAGCTGAACTCCCTTCCGGGCACGTAGTCCTCGACGAGGAACGTCAGCCCGGCGTCGCCGAAGGCGGAGGCGAAGACGGTGTCGTTGCGGGCGTCGTCCGCGATCCGTTCGATGTCCCACCAGGTCGTCTCGGGCGACAACGGGAAGGCGCCGTAGGAGGCGATGCCGCTCACCGGCTTGACGAACTTGCGCCGTCCGTCGGCCCGGTGGACGGCGAGCGACTCCGGGGTGAGTTCGGCGGCCCGTGCCCGGGACAGTCCCGCGTCGGCCAGCCGGTTGCGGACCTCGAGCTTGTCGCGCAGTCCGAGGATCTGCTTCGGGTCCAGGTCCGGGACTCCGAGGAGGGAGTTAGCGTAGGCCATCAGATGGCGGTAGCCCTCCCAGACGGTCAGGCAGCACAGGACGTTCTCGCCGCGCTCGCGCAGTGCGCCGAGACAGGCGTCGATGTCCGCCTCGCCGAGTTCGTGACGTGTCGTCGTCGTCACGTCGTCGGCCAGTTCGCGCAAGGCGCGCGGCCGGTCCCGCTGGTGCTCGGGCAACGGCAGCGAGGACAGCACGAAGGTCTTCACATCGCGGGAGCCCAACACCTCCGTGAGGTCCTCCATGAAGGAGAAACCGACGTGGCTGAGAAGGAGCACTCCCCCGGCTGTTGCGGTGGCCGGCTGCATGATGTTTTCCCCTTTTCCCCTGTTCGTGTCCGGCCTCGCCGAGGTCCGCGGCAGGCGTGGCGCGCACGCACGCCGTGCCTGCCGCGGCACGCCTCGCAGGCTCAGCCGGCGATCTTTTCGGCGACCGGCAGCGTGTTCTCGTACAGCTCCTTGAAGTACAGGGCCAGGATCGTCTGGTGCTCCTGGAGGTACTTCCGCAGCGACTCGATGTCGTTCTCGTCGCGGATCAGGAAACGCAGCGCCGCCCAGACCTCGCCCGGGTGGTCGTCATTGATGTCGGTGTGCGAGTGGCTGATCTGGCCACCGATGTTCTTCTCGCCGACCGAGTCCTTCAGCGCGACGAGCTTGCGCGGCTCCAGCTTCACGTTCACGTATTCGACGAGGTACGAGTACGCGACGACGCCGAGCGGGCCCTCGTGGTCGAGCAGGTAGGAGAAGTACCCGGAGAGCAGCTTGGTGGAGAGGTAGGGCTCGATCGAGAGGAACTCCTCGCGCGACACCCCGACCTTCTCCAGGTCGGCGATGAAGAGCTCGTCGTGGAGCATCTCCTCCTGCTCGTAGTTGGCCCAGATCTGCGCCGCCTGCGGGCTGCGCTTGGCGATCTCCACCAGGGCCCGCGACTCGGCGACCCGCAGCAGCCGGATGCGCCACGCCGTCTCGACGAGGTGGCGCTTGTAGTACTCGGAATCGACGTTCTTGCCCTCGAGGTGGGCGGCGGCCGGAACGGTCGCGTACCAGTCCTCGATCTGCTGGTCGATCTGCTTGTCCATGTCGGCGCGCAGCTCGGCGGACGCGGCGGCGCTCAGGAACGGGGTACCGGCCTCGTACCCCACGTTGCTCACTCGGTTGGGCATGTCACTCCCCTTGTGTCGTATGGCTTTACTGGTCGTCCGCGACCCGGACGGTCGCAGCGTTCATGAGGCGGCACTGGCAGGCCAGCCGGTAGTTCCCGTCGGTCCTGCCGAGGTCCTCGAGGAAGTCGGTCTCCTCGGGATCCATGTCGCCGAGTGCGTCGAAGCCGTCGAGGACCTCGATCACGCAGGCGCCGCACGCTCCTGACTGACACCCGAACGGAATGACCCGCTGCGAGGTCTCGTACTCGATTTCCGTGAGGGGTGAGCCCGCCGGCAGGAGGATTTCCAGGCCTTGCGGCATCAGGGTCAGTTTGTTGAGAACCATTGCTTGGGGGCTCCCTGTGGGCATGTCGAATTCCCAGCCGTGGGGGGTGGGATCGGTTCGGATGTTTCCGGGGTACGGCGATGGCGGGGCCGCGCCGCGCCGGGATCGCCGTGCGGGCGCGGCACCGCGCCGTACCGCGCCGTGTCGGCGCCGTACCGTCGCGCGCCCTGCCGATGCGCGCACGTTCTTCTCGCGCGCCGTTCCGCCGTGTGGCGCCGCGCGCGCCCCTGACTCCGCGCGCGTGCCCGTGTTCCGTGCCGCCGTGCCGTCGTCGGCCGGTGAGCGCCCTCAGACGAGGGCGGGGGCGGGGGCGGGCAGGGGTACGTCGGGGGCGGGCACCGCGTCGGAGGAGTGCCCGGGTGCCAGGCGCTCGCCCGGCCGCAGGGCCACGGCCGCGTGGTTGACCGCGGTGGCGGCCTCGCCGAAGCCCACCGAGATCAGGGGCACCCGGCCGGGGTAGGTACACCCGTCCCCGGCCGCGTAGACCAGGGGCAGGTTGGTCCGCATGGTCGCGTCGACCCGGATCTGCCGGTACTCCAGTTCGATGCCCCAGTCGGCGATCGGCCCGAGGTTGGCGGAGAAGCCGAGGGCGGCGATCAACGACCGGGCGGGCAGGGTCAGCACCTCGTCGCCGCGGCGCACCTCGACCGCTTCGAGCCACGGGTCGCCGACGCACCGGGTGACCTGGGCGTCGGTGAGGACGCGTACGGGCGCGGCGTACAGCTGCCGCACGCTGTGCTCGTGGGCGCGGAAGGCGGCACGGCGGTGGACCAGGGTCACCGACCGGGCGATGGGGGCGAGGGCGAGTGCCCAGTCCACGGCGCTGTCGCCGCCGCCGGCCACCACCACGTCCCGGCCGCGGTGGTCGTCCAGCCGGGGGACGTGGTACATCACTCCCCGGCCTTCGTGGCCGACCGTGGCCGGCAGCTTGCGCGGGACGAACTTGCCGAGGCCGGCGGTGATGAGGACGGCGCGGGCGTGCACGCGGCTGCCCGCGTCCGTCTCCAGCCGCCAGCCCGGATCGGTCCGGGTGAGGGTGGTCGCGGTCTGCCCGAGGAGGTGGCGCGGTGCGAACGGGGCCGCCTGCCGGACCAGGTTGTCGATGAGGTCGCGGCCCTTGACCGCGGGGTGCGCGGCGACGTCGTAGAGCAGCTTCTCCGGGTACATCGCGGACACCTGGCCGCCGACGTGCGGCAGGGCGTCGACCACGGCGGTGGTCAGACCGCGGAATCCGGCGTAGTACGCGCCGTAGAGTCCGGCGGGGCCGGCGCCCACGATGGCGAGGTCGACGGTCGTGTCGGTGTCTGAGGTCATGTCAGGCCCCCTCGCCCGGACGGGTTGCGGCGCCCGTGCGCGACTCGCGCACGCCGAGCACCTCGTACAGGAAGCCGTTGACCGGCGTGGGGACGCCGCTCTCGGCGCCGAGGCGGACGACCGCGCCCGTCCAGGCCTCCAGTTCGGAGGGGAGGCCGGCGAGGATGTCGCGCTGGAGCGAAGACGTGCCGGCGGCCGGCTGGGCGTCGACGAAGTCCAGTGAGGTGCGCACGATGTCGTCGGGCAGCTTCACGTCCCTGGCCCGGGCGAGCCGCTCGATCTCGGTCATGGCGTCGATCAGGAGGCGGCGCGTGCCGGGGCGGGTGCGCAGTTCGCCGATGCTCGCGTCCGCGGCGGCGCCCAGGCCGCCGAACGGGACGACGAAGAGGAACTTGGCCCACAGCTCGGCCCATATGTCATCGACCCGGCCGCCCTTGACCCCGGCCTTGTCGAGCGCGGTGTGGAGCCGACGGGCGCGCTCCGAGGGCCGGTTGTCCCACTCGCCGAAGCCCAGGGAGCCGAGGCCGCCGATGTGGCGCACCCGGCCGGGGCCGTCGAGGAAGGTGATGATCTTGGCGATGCCGGGGAGGACGGCGTCCCGGCCGACCACCTCGGCGACCCGGTCCGGCGCCTCCACCCCGTTCTGCAGGGTCACCACCGCGGTACCGGGGCCCACGAGCGGCGGCAACGCCTCCAGCGCGGCGTCCAGTTGCCAGGTCTTGACGCAGAGCAGGACGTAGTCGACGGCTCCGACATCGGCGCTGTCGCCGGTCGCCCGCACCGGGGCGACGGTGAAGTCGCCGTCCGGGCTCCGCACGGTCAGTCCGGCCGCGCGGAGAGCGTCCAGGTGCGCGCCCCTCGCGACGAAGTGGACCTCCTGGCCGGTGGCCGCGAGGCGGCCACCGAAGTAGCCACCGATACCACCTGCCCCCACAACCGCGATCCTCACGGTCCTCCCCCGTTTCCCGTGTCCGTCCTCCGCGGGCGGCACATGCGTACGCCCGCGCCCTCGCAGGAGACGCCGCGCTCCTTGGAGCCCTCGGAGCCGCCTGCGGTTCAAGACCATACAGAACGCTCGCTATGTTTTCTAGGGAAATCTCTCGCACATCTCCGCGAGCGGCAGCGCGCACGGTCAGACAGCCGGGGCGGCCGCCCCGCCCAGCACCACCCGCCACAGACCCTCCAGTTGGGCCGCCGCGCCCGGCAGTGAACCGCCCGCCGTCCCGGCGGGCCCCCCGGACGCCGTGCGGACGCACGCCTCCACGCCGGCCACCAGATGCACGGCCAGGGCGGCCACGGCCTGCGGGTCGACGCCGGCCCGCAGCTCGCCGCCCCGGCCCGCCTCGGCGAGCAGCTCCCGCACCACGGGCAGCCAGATGTCGGTCCAGGCGGCGGAGCCCGGACAGTCACGGTCCAGCCGGGCGGCGGAACGCACCACGACGTCCGCCTCCAGCAGACGGGCGAGCCCGACGGTCAGCCGGACCACCGAGCCCAGAGCGGGACCCCTTCCCTCCACCGCCTCCTCCACGCGGACGCGCGTGAGCGTGCGGGCATCGGCGCGCACCGCGTCGGCCAGGTCACCCTTGGAGCCGAAGTGAAAGGTCAGGGCACCCATGGACACCTTGGCCGACTGGCAGATCCGCGCCAGCGTGGCCCTGTCGTAGCCGTTCCTGTCGATCTCGGCGGCCGCCGCCCGGACCAGATCCCTGCGTGTGCGCTCGGACCTCTGCTGAATCCCCATGCCTCACCCTCCAGCGGCGCTCGGCACTGACCGCCGATCGACGCGGGGCCGGATGGGTACCCGACGGCCAGAAGTTTGCTGACAGGGGAAAATGAAAGCAAACGTTCTGTATATTTTCCCAGGGGCGTGGAGCCCACGCCGCCATCACGGCCGGATCCGAACGGTCCCGCGCCCGTACGGCGAAGGGGCGGCCCCGTCCGGGGCCGCCCCTCCACCCACCGTCCGCCCGGCAGTCCGGGCCCGGCGCACCCCGCCGTCACACGGCGGTTCGGCCCCCGTCGACGGGAATCGCGGCACCGGTCACGAACGCCGCGCGGTCACTGCACAACCAGGCCGCCGCCTGCGCCACCTCGCTGGGCGAGGCCATGCGGCCGCGCAGGGTGTGCGCCACGAAACGCCGCTCCAGCTGCGGCGACGCGGCGATCAGCCCGTCCATCATCTCGGTTCGCGTACTGCCCACGACCAGGGCGTTGACCCGGACGTCCCGCCCGCCGTACTCCTGCGCGGCCGCCTTGGTCAGCCCGATCACGGCGTGCTTGGCGGCCACGTACGCGGCGGAGGCGCTGGTGGCCCGTACGCCGGCGACACTGGAGGTGTTCACCACCGATCCGCCGGAACCGGAGGCGAGCATCACCGGGATCTGATGGCGCAGACAGTTCCATACGCCCCGCACGTTGACGTCCATGGTCCGGGCGTACACCTCGTCGCTGACCTTGTGCAGCTCGTCCCCGGCCGTCGCGTAACCCGCGTTGTTGAACGCGGCGTTCAGTGTGCCGAAGGTGTCGACGGCGGTCGCGACCGCCCGTTCCACGTCCCCGGACGAGGTCACATCGCCCTCCACGGCCACGGCACGTCCGCCCGCGGAGCGGATCTCCGCCACGATGCGCGCGAGGCGGTCCCCGCGGCGCGCCATGAGCACGACGGCCGCCCCCTCCTCGGCGAACATCCGGGCCGCCGCGGCACCTATCCCGCTGGACGCCCCGGTGATCATGGCGACCTTCCCGGTCAGCACGTCAGTCCCGCCACACTTCGCCGGTGGCGGCCTCGCGGTCCACGGTGAGCAGCAGCTCGTCGTCGATGGCGTCCAGCGTGCTCACCATGTGCCGCACCCCGGCCTCGCGCATCAGCAACGGCTGGTGGCTGTGCTCGAAGTCGGTGGGGTGGCCGATGAAGGGGACCCCGAGCTCCCGGGCGACGCGCGCGACGTTCGCCACGTCGTCGATGAACAGCGCCTGGTCGTACTCCAGTCCGAAGTACTCGGTGACGATTTCGTGGAGGCCGGGCCGGAACGCGTCGGTGCATATGTAGCCGGGCTCGTCGAAGAGCGCCGCGTGGGCACCGAGGAACGCGTCGAAGTGGTCCTTGGCGAGCCCGCCGTAGCAGACGGTCCGCAGGCCGGCCGCGCGCAGCCGCTCCAGCAGGGCCACCGCGCCGTCGACCACGCACACCGGGTGCGTCTCCAGATACCGGGCGCGCTCCTCGAAGTAGAGGTCCAGCGCCTCTTCGGTGGTCATGGCGGGTTCGCCGATCGCGTCGGCGAGGAGCCGGCCCGCGATCCGCCGGGGCTGCGAGAAGATGCTGCGCTCCACCTCCGCGGTGTACGCACAGCCCCTGCTGACCAGGAAGTGGTGGATGACCGGGCTGAAAGTGTCGTTGAGCAGGACACCGTCGATGTTGACCGCTGCCAGGCGCAGCCGGCTGAGCCTGTGAACCATGTCTTTCCCCCTGCGGGCGATGGCGCCGGCCGAGCCGGCGCCGACGGTTGTGCCGCGTCGGCGTGCGGCACATCCGCAGCACCTTACTCGCGGGTCGGAAACCGGCCCGCCGGGGGTGATCAAGAAGCGTCGGTGACCCGGTGTCAGCTCTCGGCAGTGACGTCCTTGCGGGCTGCCGCGGCCTCGATGACCGGCTTCACACGTGCGGGGTTCACCTCGGTACGGGCGATCACGGCCGGTACGGCGATACCGGGGAGCAGCAGCCGCCACATGCGCACCACCCGTTCCGGCAGGTCGGCCCGTTCGCTCGCCACGGCGGCATACATCTGCATGCCCGTGCAGGACTCGACGACGAGCTCGGCCAGCTCCCCGGGCTCGACCCCGGCCTGAAGCTCCCCCTTGTCCTGGGCGAGCTTCAGGCAGTCCTCCATGATCTGGGCCCACTCCCGGTAGGGAGCGGCGTCCCGCACACCGAAGGACTCCTGCTCGCCGGTGAGCCGGACACCGGCCCGGAGCAGCGGGTCCACCTGGAGCTGGTGCGCCCAGATCATGGTGATGTCCACCAGCCGCTGGAGGCCCTGGGAGTCCAGCAGCGGCACGATCGAGTCCGGCTGGGCGTTCATGACCGCCCGGGCCAGGCCTTCCTTCGAGCTGAAGTGGAAGTACAGGGCGCCCGCCGTGACGCCGGCCCGCTGGAGGATGCGGCTGATGCTCGAGCCGGCGAAGCCGTACTGGTCGAAGACCTCCGCGGCCGCGCGCAGGATCGCCTCGCGTGTCTGTACAGCCCGTTCTTGTTTCGGCCGCCCCATAGCACGCGCCTCCTTCATGTGAATGTAACGTTCCTTATATTACGACGCTGGCTGCATAGGCCATCCACCGCCTTCGACTTCTTCAAGTCCGCCAGAAATGGCCGGTTTTACCGCCGATCACTCTGCGTTACTTGACGTGACTGTGACCGGGCCTTTACTTGTGCTTGACCTAAAACAAAACGAGCACTCTTTATGTTGTGGGCACGACACGCAGCGCATTGCGCTCCAGCAGGTGCAAATCCTGACGTCAGCCAAGGGGGAACGGAATGACCGTCACTGCTCAGGACCCTTGCTCCAGACCGGAACTGTCCCGCGTGGCGGGCCGGGTGCCACGGGAGTACGTACACAAGACGGCAGAAGCCGAGGTCCTGCTGACCGGCTGCCGCGCCACCGGCCCCGACGCCTTCCGCATCACCGCGCGCTGGCCGGGCGACCACGGGTTCTACGGTCCGGTCCACGGCCTGCACGATCCGCTGCTCGCCGCGGAATCGGTGCGCCAGGCGGTTCCGTTGCTCAGCCACGTCGCCTATGACGCGCCGTTCGGGCACAAGCAGTCCTGGGACCACTTCCGCTACGCCCTCGATCCGGCCGCCCTCGCGGTCACCGCGGAGCCGGCCGAGATCGAACTGCACGTCTCCTGCACCGAGGTCGTCCGTCGCGCGGGCCGGCTGGCCTCCCTCACCATGAAGGTCGACCTCGTCCGTGACGGCGCCCCGTTCGGCGAGGCGGAGCTCGGCTTCCACAACCATCCGCCGGCCATCTACCGCCGCCTGCGCGGGCGTTACGCGGACCTCGCCCAGGCCACCGCACGAGCGGTCCCGCTCGCACCTCCGGTCGCTCCCCGCACCGTGGCCCGTGAGCGGTTCGCCGATGTCGTCCTGTCCGCCACCGACTCCCCGTCCCGCAGCCAGCTGCGCGTGGACCTCACCCACCCGGCGCTCTTCGACCACCCGGTCGACCACGTCCCCGGGATGCTGCTGCTCGAGGCCGCACGCCAGGGCGCCCACGCGGCGGCGCATCCGGTGCCGACGGTCGCCGTCGGCATGGAGGCCGTCTTCCACCGCTACGCGGAGCTGGACGCCCCGTGCTGGATCCGCTCCGAGCGCGCCCCGGACGACCCCCTGGGCAGGCGGCAGGTCCGCGTCACCGCCGAACAGAACGAGCAGTCTCTCTTCACCTCCACCACGACGCTGGCCGCAGCGCCCCACCACTGAACGCGGGCTCGACGGCCGCGGCCGGCCGCTACTCCGGGGGCCTGCGGGAGCGGGCCAGCCGGGCG
Organism: Streptomyces sp. STAM6; assembly: GCF_054963715.1. Lineage (NCBI taxonomy): Bacteria > Bacillati > Actinomycetota > Actinomycetes > Kitasatosporales > Streptomycetaceae > Streptomyces > Streptomyces sp. STAM6. The sequence continues at coordinate 46,596 of NZ_JBUEFZ010000006.1, forward strand.
GCCACGGTGCGCGGCAGGTGCCGCGCCGCCAGGGCGTACGCCTTGTACTGCCAGCCCGTGATGCTGAGCGGCCTGCCCAGGCCCAGGTCCTTCATGGCCTGGGCCACCACCCGGTCCGCGTCCAGCCAGGCCCACGACGGCACCGAGCCGACGTCCATCCCGGCCCGCTGCTGGAACTCGGTACGGGTGAAGCCGGGGCAGAGCGCCAGGACCCGGACCCCGTGCGGGGCGAGGTCCACGCGCAGGGACTCGCTGAAACCGTTGATCCACGCCTTCGCGGCACCGTAGGTCCCGGCGGGCAGCAGCCCGGCGACGGACGAGACGTTCACGACGGCGCCCCGCTTCCGGCCGGTCATTCCGGGCACGGCCGCGTGGGTGAGCCGGAGCGGGACGCGGACCAGCAGGTCCAGCATCCGTTCCTCGTCGGCGATCGGGCTGTGCGGGAACGGCGCGGGCAGTCCGAAGCCCGCGTTGTTCACCAGGACGTCGACCGGCCGGCCGGGCACGGCCAGGCGCTCCTCGACCGTCCGGCACTGCGCCGGGTCGAGGAGATCGGCCGCAAGCACCTCGACGGTGCTGCCGTAGCGCGTCCTCAACTCCTCGGCCGTGCGCCGCAGGCGCGCCTCGTCACGGGCGACCAGGACGAGGTCGCACCCCTTGTCCGCGAACCCGCGGGCGAAGGCCGCGCCGATACCCGCGGTCGCTCCGGTGATCAGTACCGTGGTCATGGAAGTTCAAGCGCTTTCGGAGAGGTCCGGTCGGGTGGCGAAGGTCCGTGCGGGGGCGGAGACGTAGGCGCGCGCCATGTCGAGGAGGAACGCCTTCTCCCCTTCGAGATCTCCGTTGTCGAAGCTGACGCCTCCAGGGGCGGAGTGCCGCTGGGGCCCTCCGGCCAGTTTGGCGGTGCGCGCGCCCCTGAGCACACACGCGAGCACCGCCGCGTCGGCCTTGGCGCGGGACACGCCCGCCTCGGCCACATGGCGTCGCGCCTGCGCCCAGCTGCCCTCGGGCGCGTAGTCGTTGAGGACGAGGATGGCGTCCCGGGTCTCGATGACCCTGCGGTAGATGAGCAGGTCGCGCGGGACCGGGGGCCACAGGACCTCGAGAATCCTGGTGCGCGTCTCGGTCAGCGCCACGTGCGGTACGGCGTCCACCAGGTCGCGCCAGACGGGCCACAGGCGCCACGCGGTCACGATGTGCGCGACCGTGCGGCCGGCGGTGAGGACGGAGGGCACGAGGATGGCCGCCGCCCGGAACAGGCCGTGCAGATTCATCAGCAGGGGCATCAGGGGCATGAACCACTCGACACCCAGGAGGAGCCGCAGGAACAGGCCCAGCCAGTAGAGCCCCGCGAGTGAGGTCCCCAGTGCGAACAGGTGGAGGCTCACCGTGAGCGAGCGGGTGTGCGCACGCCAGCCGTACCGCCAGCAGACGTAGACACAGGCGGCGTTGGCGGCGAGATGGGACGCCATCAGCAACAGCCAGTAGGGGAACGAGAAGACCGGGTCCCCGGCGCCGGGCGGCATGCCGTGCGGGCCGTGCGCGGGGGCCAGCGCGTCGAGCACGGGCAGAGCGACGAGCGCGAGGCCCGTCGCGGCGCACACGCCGGCCCGGAGGCGGCGCCCGCCGGTCGAGGAGGCCACGAAGTAGAGCACGGCGCCGGCCGACAGCACCCCGAACATGTTCTTCGCGAGCGAGACGGGATGGGGGGAGCCGGAGAGCCGGGTCAGGAGGGCGAGTCCGGCCGGGGAGTGCAGGGTCATGGCGGCGGTCGCGGTGACCACGGCCAGCCACAGTCCGCGCTGCTGGGGGGAGCGCACCACCCCGGGCAGGCGGACCAGGACGGCGAACCAGAGGCAGAGGATGGCGGGGTAGGTGAGCGATCGTCCGAGTTCGCTCAGTTCACTCATCGTCGCGTGCCTCTATCCCCAGGGCCGCTCCCAGTTTGCCGGTGACGCTGCGCGGCCGCTCCGGGGCCGACTGGTCCGCGCTGGTGCGGATGAGGCTCGCGAGCATCTCCGCCTCCTGCTCCTGGCGGGTGGTGTAGTTGGTACGGCCGAGGAGACGGGTCACCAGTCCGGGGTCCAGGTCGGGCAGCAGGCCCCCCACCACGTCGGTGTACGCCACGTCGTCCACCGCGTGGTGGTTGAAGAGCAGGTGGCCCAGTTCGTGGAGCACGATGTGCTCCTGGTGCACGCGGGAGGTCTGGCTCTCGTAGAAGATGTGGTCGTCGGTCTCGGTGGCGAGCCACACGCCGCACGCACCGGCCGAAGAGGCTCCCGGCGGCAGGGGATGCAGATGGATCCCCCTGCCGCGCTGCCGGGCGATGTTGCGGCACAGGGCGTCCGCCGAGAACGGCCGGGGGAAGTCGATCCCGTCGACCACGGCCTGACAACGCTGTCGCAGTCTGACATACCGGTGCGGCATGGGTTCTTCCCTGGCCTTCCTCGGGCAACGCCGATAGGCGTTCGTGCAGTGGGGCACTGGGCTTTCACCTCCCGTCAGCTTGTCATCCGCACGGAGAGATGCCGTGTGCGCGTGACCTAGGTGTCCGTGGGCGGGTTCTCCCCCGCGGAAGAACCGATATCGGGCAGTTCCTGCACCTTGCGGGCCTCGTTCACCATGGTCAGCAGGGCGTCCAGGCTGGCCGGGGAGAGGCCTTCGGCCCGCAGCGCAAGGTTGCGGATCTTGATGTCCCGCAGGGCGGTGGCCAGTGCCAGCTGGGCTCTGACGCGCTCCGAGACCTCTTCGTTGAGGAAGTACTCCGGAGGCACTCCGAAGAACTGGGCGAGGACGTCGAGCTGTTCCAGGGTGACATTGCGCTTCTTGCCCGTGGCCAGCTCCCACAGATACGTCCCGGAGATCGCGCCCCCGGTCGTCTCGCGGATCTCCTTGGCCAGCCGGGCGTAGCCGGGTCTCTTCCGTTCGTCGGGGTAGATCGCCTGGATCAGCTCGTTGAGCCGTTGATCGAACTTCCGCAACAGCGGACGGTCGGACTCATGACGTGCCGATCCGCTGCCCATGGGCCATCCCTCGTATCGGGTCCGCGTCCGGGCCAGGTGCCCCGGCGCGGACGATCAGTGCATGCGTACATGGATATCGATCTACGCCGGGACCTGACAAGCATGATCTCGGCCAGCCCCTCCCCTGTGGGGGCCGGCCTCAACTATCCATTTTAGCGGATGGGTTGACAGTAAATCATCCGCCTCACTAGCGTTCCGACGCAACGCAAGTCGGTGTTCATTCCACGTTGGCGCACGCTTCGCCCGAGCCTCCCCGACCAGGGCCCGGGCCCGCTGAACCCCGATCTCCCCGCCCGGTGCCGTACGCACTCCTCGACACGGGTGATCCGGCGTATCGGCGCGTGTGCCGCAATTCGGCAGCCGTCCCAGGGGGCCACCCGATGCGGAGATCCAGACCGTCCACTCGTCCATGGCAGGCGCGGCGAACGCGCCGTGGTGCTCGTGTTCCTGTGAGGCTGCGGAAGGGAGCCCTCAACGATGACGGAGAACGACGGACGTGAACGCGGCCGATTAGGCCTGACCTCGAAGCTCGGCCTGGTCGGGGAACGGGACTTCGGCTGCCTCTGGGGCGCCCGCACCATCTCGCACCTCGGTGACTACGCCTTCCGGATCGCCTTCGCCACGTACATCATCGGCGAGACGAGGTCACCCAACGTCCTCGCGGTCTCGGTGGCCGTCCTGGTCGTACCCTCCCTGGTCTTCTACCTGCTCGGCGGCGCGGTGAGCGACCGCGTCACCTCCCGGCGCACGGTGATGGTCGTCGCCGACGTGGCACGCTTCGTGATCACCGCACTGCTGGCCCTGGGAGTGGCCACCACCGACAGCATCCCGCTGCTCGTGGGGCTCGCCCTCCTCGTCAGCGTCGGCGAGGGCTTCTTCCGGCCGGCCTCCTTCGCCTTCATGAAGGACATCGTCCCCAGGCACCGGCTGGTCGGCGCCAACTCCGCGATGTCGATCAGCCAGCAGATCGGCATCATCGGCGGGCCGCTGCTCGGCGGCGCCCTGGTCGGCCTCGCCGGCCCGGCTCTCGCCTTCGCCTTCGACGCGGTCACCTTCCTCCTCTCCGGAGTGCTGATCCTGCTGATCCGACGGCCGGGCACCGGCCGTGCCCCGGGCGCCGGAGGGACGGCGGCGAGCGGCACCGGCCCGTCCCGGGGCGCCCGGGGGGTGCTGGGCGACGTCGGCGAGGGACTGAAGTACATCCGCGGCCAGGGCTGGCTGATGGTCAGCCTGACCGTCGGGCCCGGAGCGAACGCGCTGTTCGCGGGCGTCCTCGCCGTGACCGTCCCCCTCATCATGGCGCCGGGTGGCGGCCCGGACGCCGGATTCCTCGGCTGGTACTACGCCATGCAGGCGGTGGGCGCGCTGACGGGAGCGGTGCTGCTCGGCCGTCTGACGTTCACCCGGCTGGGCCGGCCGCTCTTCACCATCCTCGGGCTGATGGGCGTCTCGCTCGCCGTGGTCGGCGCGCTGGGCAGGACACCGGTGACCTTCGCCATGGCGTTCGCCTACGGCCTGGGGCTGCACATCTTCAACACGCTGTACCGCACGCTCCTGCACGAGAAGGTGCCGGACTCGATGACCGGCCGGGTCAGCAGTGTCTCCGACCTCGCCTTCAACGGCGCCATGCCGCTGGGCCAGATGGTCATCGGTCCGCTGGCCGTCGCGTTCACCGCCGAGGGGGCCACGCTCGGGGCCGGTGCGGTGGCGGCGCTCGTCTGCTTCTCCGCGACCCTCGCGCCGGGCATCCGCACGCTCCGGCGCGACCCGCACGGCGGGGAGCCGCACACGGACCCGGGCCCGGAGACGGACCCCGAGTCGCGGTCGAGGACGGCGCCGTTGCCGGTGCCGGAGGAGCGCGGGGAGGCACCGCTTCACCCGGGCCCCGAGCCGGACACGGCTCCGGCGACGGTGAAGGACCAGGACAGCCGGCTCCGCTGAGGGAAGGACCAGGACACCTTGTCCATGCGAGTGTTCGACACGCTGAGCAGACACATGCCAGAGGCACTTTCCGGCTACGGAATACGCCCCGACGATCTGCGCCCCCTGGAGAACTTCGGCCCCCGGGACTCCGTGTTCCTGGTGGGCTCCTACGCCCGCGGCGAGGCGACGGCCTCCTCCGACCTCGACCTGGCCGTCCTGTGCGACCGGCCGCCGGCCCGGGCCGCGGGTACCCGCGGCTATCCGTCCGTCGTCGGCGACACGGTCGTCGCGGCGGAGGTGAACGGCCTCGTCCTGACGGTGGAGTACATCCGTCGTGGTGTACTGCGGAGGATTTCGGAGGTGCTGGCCGCGATACCCGGCACACCCGACAGCCCCAGCCTCGGAAACCTGGGCACGCTGGAACTGCGCACCGTCGAGCGTGTCGGCACGGGGATCGTTCTGCAACAGGCCCCCGGAGACGCCGGACTGATCGACGGACTCGACCTGGACAAGGCCCGCGCCAACAAGGCGGCCCTGGCCTTCCTGATCGCCATGGGCCATCTGCGGGCCGCGACCGCGCCCGGCGCGGACCGCGGAATGCGTGCCCTGCGTCTGCGGGAAGCGGCACAGGACCTGCTGATCGCCGAGGTCAACGCGGCGGGTGTGCTGACCTTCGACAGCAAGCACCTGGTCCGCCGCGCCACCCTGCTGACCACCGGGCACGCCCGCCGGCTGCTGGACGTCCTGAGCGGCCCGGAAACCCCGCCGGACGAACTGGAGCGCCGGCTGCGCGCCGCCGCGGACGAGTTCCTGGTCCGTGCCGGCGACGAGCCGCGACGGGCGCTCATCACCGATCTCCTGCGGCCGGTCATGCCCGATCTGAGCGCGGCACGGTCGACCGCAGCCTGACCCCCCTTTCTTCCCCCCCCACCCTTTCCGAGGAGGAATGCACCGTGGTGCGCAGTCCCGTGTCCTCCACCGTGGCAGCTGTGGTCGCCGGAGTCACAGGGAACGGCACGGCACTCGACGACGAGAAGTCGTTCGACGTGCCGCTGCTCGATCTCGGAGTGGACTCCCTGCGACTGGTACGCCTCGTCGCCGAACTGGAGGCCGTATTCGGATTCACCTTCGACAGAAGTGACCTCGTCCCGCACCGATTCGCCACCCTGCGGTCGGTCTGCGAACTCGTCGAGCGCCACAGCCGGGAGGCCGCCGCGGCGGACCCGGCCGGCGCCCCGGGAAGCTCCCCCACTCCCGGCCGAGACCCGTCCGCCACCTCACCGGCCACCCCACCGGCCGCGCCGTACACCGGAGCAAGCGCCCCTACCCCTGCCGCACGACCCGAGGATGCCCTGGAGCCGGCGCACGCCGGCTTCCCGGTCGAAGGCCGGCTCCTCATGCTCACCGCACGCACCAGGATGACCCCCGCGCAGACCGCCCTCGCGCGGGAGCTCATCCACGACCCCTCCCACGGCCTCGACCGCGGCGCGTTCGTCGAACTCGCCGCCCGCCACCGGGTCGTCAATCTGGTCGCCCGCAGCCTCGACCGCGAGCGGCTGATGCCCAAGGACCCCGTCATGCACGCGCTGCTGCGCGGCTCCTACCTCTACAACACCCACCGCAACCACGGCCTGCGCACCGAACTCGCCCTGTTGTTGCGCGAGTTCGGCACGCACGGGGTCAACGCCGTCGTACGCAAGGGCACCTACCTGTCGAACAGCTTCTATCCCGACCCGGGACTGCGGTACATGGTCGATCTCGACCTCTACGTCCCCGACGAGGAGATGGACCGCTACTGCGCCCTGATGACGAGCCTGGGCTACACCCAGGGCAGCAAGTCGGCCAACGGCCGCGTCATCGAACCGATGTCCCGCGACGAGGAGGTCTTCTCCCGGCTGCACGAATCGGCCCTTCCGCCTTTCTGGCGACTCACCAGTGACCCCTATGTCGACATCTTCGGCATCGACGCCAGCCACAATGTGATGCCCCCGACCAGCGGGAAGAGCCTGCCCGCCGCGGACATCCTGGAGCGGGCGCACCGCGGCCGGGTCGCCGGTGAGGACGTCTGGATCCCCAGTGCCGAGGACATGCTGCTCGACCTGGGTGTGCACCTGTACCGCGAGGCCACCTGGATCTGCTCCATCGAGGCCGGCAAGGACATCTGCCTGATCCGGTTCGTCGACATCGTCGAGTGGATCCGGGGCATGCGCGACCGGATCGACACGGGCCGGGTCGTGGACCTGGCGCGGCGGTACGACCTCGCGCCCGAGCTCTACTACGGGCTGCACCACACCGACGTCCTCTACCCAGGTGTGGTGGACGCGGCCCTGCTGGACGGTCTGCGCCCGGGCGACCTCGGCTATCTGGACGAGTACGGTCTCCTCGACCGCAGGCCAACCACCTGGGACGCGCCCTTCCTCGACCGCGTCTTCGATCCGGGCCACGGTGCCGGCGTCTCACTCGGGGCACCGGCATGACCAGTACGGGATTACCGGCACCGGCCGCCGCGGAACCGGCAGGGGCGGCGGCGCCACCGCCCGCGCCGCCGGGCACCACACGGGTCTGGCTCAGCCCCCGGGAACTCGACCCGGCCGCACGGCGCGCGTTCGGCGACATGGTCCCCTACTGTCTGCCCGGCGTGTCCGAGCACGTCCTCACCCGGGGCGCCAAGCCGGCCGTGCACTTCACCGTCGGGGAGGGGGGTGACGGGGACCGGGTGGTACGCCTGCTCGACGAGGCGCTGGCCCGTACCGCGGTACCGGCCGCCCCGGCGAAGGAGGCCCTGCTCGACCGGTGGGACCTGCCGGTGCGGCCACGGGGCGAGCACCCCGCCGACCTGCGCCCCGTCGGCGAGGGGCTCTTCGTCGGCGGCCCCGGGCTCGCCCGGCTCGCCACGGCCCTGGAGAACGCGGTGCTCGGGCTCGCCGCCAGGAACGGGGCGGCGGAATTCCTCGTGCCGCACCTCGTGTCGTGGGAGACGCTGGAGCGCGCCGGCTATGCCCGGCACTTCCCCCAGCACGTCACCGCCTGCCGGGTCGTCGGCCCCGACCTGGACGCCCTCGACCGGTTCGCGGCGGCGGAGGGGCGGGCGGAGCGCGGCGCCGAGCTGCGGGATGCGGACGTCTGCGTCGCTCCCGCCGTCTGCCTGCACCTGTTCGCCGGGCTGGCGTCCTCGACGCTGAGCACCCCGCTCGTGGCCACCGCGCGCGGCGCCTGCGGGCGGTACGAGGCCGGGGCCGGCGGCGCCACCACTCGTCTGTGGTCCTTCACCATGCGTGAACTGGTGTACGTGGGCGACCACACCGGGGCAGAAACGTTTCGCCAGAATCTGCTCGACGCCTTGGCCCGGTTGGCCGACGCCCTCGGCCTGCCGTGCCGGATCGAGTCCGCGAGCGACCCGTTCTTCATCGCCGAACGCTCGCGCATGACCGGCTTCCAGGAGAAGTTCGAGGTCAAGTACGAGTTGCGCGGCCGGCTCGCCTCCGACGGCACCGCCGTCGCCGTCAGCTCGCTCAACTGCCACGACCAGCACTTCGGCGCCGCGTTCGACATCCGGCTGCCGGACGGCTCCCCGGCCCACTCGGTGTGCGCCGGCTTCGGCCTCGACCGGTGGGCGCAGTGGCTGTACGGCTGGCTCGGGGACGACCCGGGGCACTGGCCCCCGCTCCTGCGCGAACACGCACACGAACCGAGCACATGGGAGAGCCCGTGAAGGTCGATGCGCCGACGCCGCTGATGTCCACCGCCGACATGTCCCGGCTGCGCCCCGGAGAGCCGCCCCTGGCCTGGCTCCCCGGCGTGTACGCCACCTTCGCCGAGAAGCTGCTCGCTCCCGAGGCCTACCCCTGCCACTTCGGCGTGCAGGGCCAGCAGCGGGGCCACAACTGGTTCGCGGCGCTCGATCCCGGGGCGCCCGCGAGCCACGGCGTCGACGCCCTGGTGACGACGCTGCTCGCCTTCCGCGAGCAGGCGTGGTCCGGGCCCAAGCGCCAGTCCCTCGTCCTGTTCGCGGGGCCGCCGGACCCGCACGCCGAACTGGCCGAACACCACACGCGGTTCTGGTCGCTGCTGTCCGCCCTCACCGCACGCGACCCCGCCCCCTGGCCGGAGAACCTGCCGCGCGACCCCGCCGACCCCCGCTGGCAGTGGTGCTTCGCCGGGGAGCCCTGGTTCGTCTTCGCCGCGGCGCCCGGACACCGGGCGCGCCGCAGCCGTGACCTCGGCCCGTGTCTGACGCTGGTCTTCCAGACCGGCCGGGTCTTCCAGGGCATCGGGGGATCCACCGTCGCCGGACAGGCGGCGAAGCGGCGGATCCGCGGCCGGCTGGAGGACTACGACACGGTGGGCCCCCACCCGGCGCTCGGCGACGCTCTCCTGTCCTCGCAGTACAAGTGGCGCCAGTACGCCCTGCCCGACGACCAGACCGTCGCCGCCGAGACCTCCTGCCCCTTCACGGCGGCCGCCCGGGAGACCGCGGCCCCCGGCGGAGACACCCCCGCCGGCACCCCGGGGCCCGGCGGCGCCACGGCCCCCGGCCCCACACCCCCGCGTCCCGTGACCGACCCCGAGAAGGAGGCCGTCCATGGCTGAGCAGGAATTCTGGTCACGGCACGTCTTCGTGCTGATCAGCTCCGACACCGTCTACCGCGACAAGCACCGGGACCTGGTCGGCCGGCTCCGCAAGGAGGGCTTCCAGCCGGTCGCCGCCCGCGCCGTGCGTGCCACCCCCGAGATGATCGACGACCTGTACGCGGACCTCATCGCGGGCCAGTGGCGCACCTGGCGCTACCGGCTGGTCGACGCCGCCCTGGCCATCGGCCCGGCCCTCGGGGTGATCTGCCGCTACACCGGCGACGACCCCGACCCGTACGCGCTGCTGGCCCGGCGCAAGGGCTACCAGCACCCGATGGAGGCGGAACCGGGCACCATCCGGCTCGACCTGGGCGCCGTCAACAGCGTGCTCAACCTGATGCACTCCTCCGACGATCCCGCCGAGTCCGAGCGCGAGGCCGCCGTCTTCGGCCTGACCGCGGCGGACGCCGTCGACGACCCGGACGAGGCCGCGGTGACGGTCGACTACCTGGCGGACCTCGTGGCCCCGGCGACCGCCGAGCACCGCGACTTCGACGCCGTGCTGGCGTCCGTCCGCACCAAGGTCCTCGCGACCCGCTGGAACGGCCTCACGGCGGACGGCAGGAGGGCCGTCCGCACGGCCTTCCCCACCACCAGCGCCCTCGCCGCTCCCGGCGCCGGGGACCGGCTCGCCGGACTCCTCGCCGACCACGTGCCGCACGAACTCCTCCCGGCGGTGCGCTGCGACTTCACCCCCGAGTGGCTCGGCCGCATCACCATGAGCGACGCGGACGAGCAGCTGCGCCGGACCGGTGTCGTGCTCGACCCCTGGGAACGACTGGTGCTGGAGACCTCGCTGCAGTTCCAGCCGCTGCGCCGCGAAGGGACGGCCGTATCGTGACCGCCCTGCGGACGGACACCGGGATGTCCCTCTCGGTCGCCGGCTCCCTGGACGGGATCGGCGCGGGGGCGTGGGACGCGCTCGCCGACGCGGCCGGCGCCTCGGTCTTCTACCGCCGCGCGTTCCTCGAAAGCGTCGAGAAACAGCCGCTGTCCAGCCCGTCCGAGGCGATGTACCTGCTCTGCCACGACCCGGCGGGACGGCTCGTCGCGGCGCTCCCGCTCTACCTCCAGGAGACCCGCGACCCGTTCGCGGCCTCACCGGCCTCCGGCACCGTCAGGGCCCTGCTCGGGCACGTCTGGCACTGCTACGACACCGCGCTGCTCAGCGCGGGTCCCCTCGGCGCGGACCTGGTCGCCCGCTTCTGGTCCGCGCTGGAGGACCTCGCCGACGCGTCGGGCGCCGAGCTGTGGGGGCTGGTCAACCTCCCGCTGGAGGAACCGCTGGCGCAGCACCTGGCGGCGGCCGGCGTGGACATCGAGGAGACCGTGCCCCGCTACCGGCTGCCCCTCGTGGCCGGCCCCGCCTCGCTGGACGACCACCTCGCCTCCGTCGGCCGGGCGTCCCGGCGGACCCTGCGCCACTACGTGCGGCGCGCCGAGCACGCGGGCGCCGTGATCACCGTGCGGGAGGGCCGGGAGGTGCTGGACCGGGCGGTCCTCGACCTGTGCCTGGCGACCGCGGACAAGCACGCCCCCGGCTACTACCCGCCGGACCGGCTGGCCGCGCTCGTCGAACGGCTCGGCACGGACTGCCGCATCATCCGGCTGGAGCTCGGCGGGGAGCTCCTCGCCGTGTCGCTCTGCATGCTCGACCACACGCGGATGCACGCCTGGGCCGGCGGCTGTCTGTATCCGCCCGAGCTCAACTGGAGCCCGCAGTACGTGCTGTTCGCCGCCGAACTGCGCGCCGGGTTCGAGTCCGGGCGCGCCGTGCTGGAGTGTGGCCGGCGCAACGACGAGTTCAAGACCCGGTACGGGCTGAAGGCCCACCGCCTCGGCCGGGCCGTCCGCAGGCGGGACGGCTGACATGGCGACCGGGACCACACGGATCACCGCCGGCTTCGACGCCGGCGCCTGGCAGGCGCTGCGCACCTCCTCGCCCCTGCAGAGCACGGCCTGGCTGCGGGCGATGCACTCCCGGCTGCCGGGGGCCGTCCACACCGTCACGCACGGGGACGAGGTGGGCTTCGTCGGCGCCGTCGTCGACGACCCCGACGCCTACGAGGCGTACAACCCGTACGCGATCCTCTGGCGCGACCCGCCGGTGTTCGGCGTGACGGACCCGCTGCGGCGCCGCACCGTGCTGGAGCGGCACGGCCCCGGCGCCGCCGGGGTGCTCCCCGCCCTGGTCCTGGTCGTGCCCGGCTACAGCGGCAACCCGGCCGGCGCCGGCGCCCGGCGCCCCGAAGCGGTCCGGGCCTGTCTGGAGGACACCGCGGTGTGGTGCGCGGTGAACGGGCTCGCGGGCCTCTACGTCCTGTACACGGACGACTCGCCCGAGGGCACGGCCACCGCCCGGGCGGCCGCCGCACTCGGCGCGACGTCCTTCCCGCTCACCACCCGGTGGGGCCTGGACGTCCGGTGGGACGACTGGGACGGCTATCTGGCCGGGCTGCCGGGCCGGCGGCGCGCGGAGGTACGGCGGGAAGTGCGCCGCGCCGCCGAGGCGGGAGTGGTCCCGTGCGGAGTGGACCCGGTGCGGGAGTTCGACCAGATCATCGACGCCCGCTGCGAGCTGCTGGAGCAGTACGGACAGCACGCCGACCGGGACGCGGAGAGCCGCCGGCTGTCGTCCCTGATCGACGCCTTCGGCCCGGCGCTCACCGCCTACGGCGCCCGGGGCGGCGACGGGCTCGCCGCGGCGTCGGTCTGCGTCCGCGACGGCCGCTCCCTGCACGTCGTCTACAGCGGGACGAGGAAGGCGGCGCACCGGCAGCCGTTCGCCCACTTCCTCGCCACCTACTACGCCGTCGTGCGGCACAACGGGCGGGACGCGCTGGACGAGATCGACTACGGCATCGGGCACGGCTCCGGCAAGGCGCTGCGGGGCTGCCGCGGCCGTCCCCTGCACGGACACGCCCTGGCGGTCGACGCCCGCACCGCGCCCCGTCTGGCCGAGGCGGCCCGCCTCCTGGACCCCGTCCCGGACGGCCGGTCCGCCTGACCGGCCGTCCCACCCACGAGCACCGGAGTGGCCATGCGACAGCACGAACACGACGCCGACTTCGAACGGCGGGCGGCGAGCCTGTTACGGGCCGCCGCCAACGACCTCAAGCGCGACGAGGAGAGCGCCGACCGCGACCTGGGGCTGGAACCGGGATCCTTCGCCGCGTACGTGTCCGGGCGTACCCCCGTCACCTGGGAGCTCATCCAGCGGGCGGCCGGGGTGTGGCCCCTCAGCGAACGCGATCTGCTGCCGGTCCGGGACGACTGCCCTGACGGGGTGCGCGTCCACCGCCTCAAGGAATCGCTGGCGAGCTCCCGCGTCCTGACCAGGGACGGCGCCGACTACTACGAGTACCGGGACACGGCGATGTCCCGTGGCGCCTCCTACCGGCCCGAGTGGATCCGCATGCTCCAGGTCGTGGAGGACAACGACCCGGACAACCCTCTGGTCAAGTGGAACCGTGGTCATCTGCTGTACCAGTTCACCTACTTCGTCGGCCCGGTGAACTACTACTACAGCTGGGGCGGGGAGCGGGTCTGCGTCCCCATGGACACCGGCGACTCCGTCTGGGGCCTGCCGTTCGCCCCCCACACCTTCACCGCGCGGGAAGCCGGCCGGCCCGCGTACATCCTGGCGCTGACCTACGGCGGCGATCTGGTCGGCGACGCCCAGCGGGAAGCCGCCCTGCTCGGCGCCGGCACCGCCCACGACCTGGCGCTGCCGGTCGACGACCCGCGGCGGGCCGGGGCCCGGCTGCTGGCGTCGTTCTTCGCCGCACGGGCGATGACGGTGCCCGAGGCCGCGGACCGGACGGGACTGCCGGCCGACCGGCTCACCGAGCTGCTGGCCGGAACGGCCGAGCCCGCCGCGGGGGAACTCCAGCGGCTGGCCCGGGCCCTGGGGGTCTCCGTGCGCGATCTGCTGCCGCCGCGCAGTACCGCGGAGCGGGGCGTGGTGGTCCGCCGCGCGGCCGGAACCCGCCGGTGGCTCCACCCCGACCCGGCCGCCCCCTCCTACCGGATGCGGGAACTGGCCACCGACCCCCTGCACCCGCACACCAGCGCCCTCGAAGTCGAGGTGCTGGACACCGCGGGCCGCCCGGCGGCCCCGCTCACCACGACACAGCACCAGTACGCGTACGTGCTGGGCGACGCCCCGGTCACGCTCACCTGGACGCACGACGGCACCGAGCGCCGGGAGGAACTGGCCCCCGGTGACTCCGTGTACGTCCGTCCGTGCGTCCCGGTCGCCTTCTCCGGGGAACGGCCGCGCGTGCTGCTGCTGCGCATCGGCGGCGCCGTCGGCCCCGGCGTCCGCTTCGCGCTGGGGGCGATGGCCGAGGGCGGGATCAGCCGGTACATCGCCGAAGACAGGCTCTGGTACGCGAAAGGGAAGGGAACACAGTGACAACGACGACTCCCGGCAAGGCATCCGGCCGGCAGCCGGCCCCCGGCGCCCCCCTGTCCAAGGCCGCCAGGCTGCGTGCCATGCTCCGCGACGGCCCCGGGCCGGTCCGTGCCGTGGGCGCGCACGACGGGCTCACGGCGAAACTCGTCGAGCAGGCGGGGTTCGACGCGGTGTGGTCCTCCAGCTTCGAGATATCGGCCAGCCACGGGCTGCCCGACGCCAGCCTGATCACGATGTCGCAGTACCTCGCCGCGTCCGAGGCGATGGACCTGAGCGTCGGCATCCCGGTGATCGCCGACTGCGACACGGGGTTCGGCGGGCCGCTCAACGCCGCGTACACCGTGCAGCGTTACGAGCGGGCGGGGATCGCCGCCGTCTCCATCGAGGACAAACTCTTCCCGAAGATCAACAGCTTCGCGGACGCCTCCCAGGACCTGCTGCCCACGGAGGAGTTCGTGCTGAAGATCAAGGCGGGCAAGGAGGCGCAGACCGACCCCGACTTCCTGCTGATCGCCCGCACCGAGGCGCTCATCGCCGGGATGGAGGTGTCCGAGGCGCTCGACCGGGCCCACGCCTACGTCGCCGCGGGCGCCGATGCCGTCCTGGTGCACAGCAAGAGCAAACGCCCCGACGAGGTGCTGGAGTTCGCCTCCCGCTGGGACAGTGAGGTCCCGCTGGTCGCGGTGCCCACCACCTACCACGTGGTGGACGAGGCGACCCTGTACGACGCCGGTTTCCGTGTGGTGATCTACGCCAACCACGGGCTGCGGGCCGCGGTGCGCGGTGTGCAGGAGACCCTGGGCGAACTGCGCCGGGCCGGGCGGGCGCAGGCGGTCCAGGAACGCATCGCGCCCATGCACGAGGTCTTCGCGCTGCAGGGCATGCCGGCCCAGTACCGGGAAGGCCGATGACGAGCGCCCGGGAATTCCTCGACGCCCTGCGGGACCAGCACGTCGGCCTGGTGGCGGGGGTGCCGTGCTCGTACTTCGCCGGCCCGATCCAACTGCTCGAACAGGGCGCGGGACCGGTGTACGTGCCGGCCGCCAACGAGGGCGGTGCTCTCGCCGCCGCGGCGGGTGCCGGGCTGGCCGGGCGGACGGCCGTCGTCCTGGCGCAGAACTCCGGCTTCGGCAACCTCGTCAACCCGCTGACGTCTCTGGTGCTGCCCTACCGCATCCCGGTGCTGGTGATGATGAGCATGCGGGGATGGCCCACCGCGGGCGCCGGAGAGCCCCAGCACCGGTGGATGGGGCGCGTGGTGCCGCAGTGGCTGGAGTCTCTGGAGATCCCCCATTGGACCCTGTCGCCCGGCGGTGAGCCCCTCGACGCGCTGCTGAGCAAGGCCCGGCCCGTCCTGGACGGCGGCGGCACCGCGTTCGTCCTGGTCGAGAAGGGCGCGATCGGGGCCGCCGAGCCGTCGGCCGCCCACGGCGCTGCGGCGTCCCGCGCTCCGGCACCCGCACCGGCGGACGCGTCCCCGGTGCCGACGCGGGACGACCTGGTCGACGCGCTGCTCGCGGAGGTGAGCGACGAGAACGTGCTGTCCACCACGGGCTACCTGTCCCGCACCCTGTTCAACCGGGGCGACCGCGACCGGAACTTCTACATGCAGGGCTCCATGGGACACCTGCCGTCCCTGGCCCTGGGGGCCGCCCTGGCCCGCCCCGACGAGCGCTTCGTCCTGTTGGACGGCGACGGGGCGGTCCTGATGCACATGGGAGCCCTGGCGACCGTCGGACACCACGCCCCGCGCCACTTCCTGCACATCGTCTTCGACAACGGTTCCTACGCCTCCACGGGCGGACAGGCCGCCGTGCGGGCGGACTTCGCCGCGGTCGGGCGCGGCTGCGGCTACCGGCACGTCCACCGCGTCGCGACCACCGCGGCTCTCGGGCCCGCGCTGCGCGAGGCGCTGGCCGCCGAGGGTCCGGCCCTGCTGGTCGTCACCGGCTCGGACGGCGGCGCACTGGGTGAACGGGCCTCCAGCGCCCTGGGCGTCGAGCAGGTCGCCCGGCGGTTCGCGGGGGCGCTGGAGGGCTCCCGGGGAGGTGAGGCACGTGATACTGCCGACCGCCTCTGAGGGCCTCGCCGTCCCTGTCGCGCCGGACGGCCTGTTCGAGGGGCCGGCCGCGCTGCCCGGCCACCCCGCCGCCCACCTCGGCGACGGCTGTGCCGCCCTGCTCGGTGGTGTCCTGGACCGGCTCGGCGCCACCCGTCTGCTGCTGGTGCACGGCCGGGGCTCGTTCTTCCGGTGCGGCGCCGGCCGGCTGGCCGAGGAGTGGGGACGCCACCGCGAGGTACGTCACTTCGACGCCTTCACCGCCAACCCCCGGGTGGAGGACGTCGAGGCCGGGGTGCGCCGCGCCCGGGCGTTCGGGCCGCACGCGGTGGTCGGTGTCGGCGGGGGCAGCGCCCTGGACATGGCCAAGATGATCGCGGTTCTGAGCGGACAGGACGCCGCCCCCGGCGACTGCCTGGCCCACCCGGAACTCGTGCGCGCGCCACGCGCGTGCTCGCTCGTCCTGCTGCCCACCACGGCCGGGTCGGGCAGCGAGATGACCCGCTTCGCCACCGTCTACGCCGGGGGCCGCAAACGGTCCCTGGACCATCCGGACGTCCGGGCCGACGTGGTGCTCGTCGACCCGCTCCTGACCGCGTCGGTGCCCCGTCCCGCCGCCGTGGCCGCGGCACTGGACGCGCTGAGCCAGGCCGTGGAGTCGTACTGGTCCGTCAGCGCCACCCCGCAGTCCCGGCAGCTGGCCCGGGGCGCCCTGACCGAACTCCTCCCGGCGCTCGGCGGGATCGCCGCGGGCGGCGTATCCGGACCGGGGCGCGGCGGGTCCGGACGCTCAGGGTCCGGACGCGCCGGACCGGGACGCGCCGGCGCGGGCGGCGGTGGGGGCGGTTCCGGCCGGCTCACCCCGTCGGACGTGCGGACCCGGCTCGCCCGCGGGGCCTCGGCCGCCGGGGCCGCCATCGACATCACCCGCACCACAGCGGCCCACGCCCTGTCGTACGCGCTCACCGCGCGCCTCGGGCTGCCGCACGGCGCGGCGGTCGCCGTCCACCTGCGCTGGCTCATCGGGCACCACGCGCAGGCCACCGCCGAGGACTGCCGGCACCCCGGGGGACCACGTGAACTCCGCCGGATCATCGAGGACGTCCAGGAACTGTCCCTCCGGGCGACCTCCCTGCCCGTCGAGCAGCTGCTGGCCCGGCTGCTCGCGGCGGGCGGCCACCCGGCCGGCATCCACGACCTCTCCCTGCCCGCCGGTGACTGGGCCGCCCCGCTCACCGAGGCGCTGGCCTCCCGGCGGGCGGAGAACACCCCGCGCGCGGTCACCGAGGCCGATGTGCACCGTCTGCTGTCCTGACCAGAAAGGTTGCGCTACGCATGGCCACTCACCAGGTCCTCTACACCGACCCGCCCTACCTCGTCGAGCAGGGTGTCTGTGACCCCGGCCGGGCCGTGACGGAACGGGAGGTGCTCGGCGCGGACGTCGACCTGCGCTTCGGCCGCCACTTGGAGGGGCGGTACGAGATCACCGGCGACGGTCTCCTTCAACGGGCCGCCGGCTCCGACGTTCTGGTGGTCTACCGGTGCCGGGTCACCCCCGAACTCCTCGACGCGGCCGGGGACCGGCTGCGTGCCGTCGTCCGGCAGGGCGTCGGCGTGGACAACCTCGACCCCGCCCTGCTCGCCGAGCGCGGTCTGCCGGGCTACAACGTTCCCGACTACTGCGTGGACGAGGTGGCGACCCACACCAGCGCCCTCGCCCTGGCCCTGGAACGCCGCGTCGTCCCCCAGCACGGCACGCTCGTCGGCGGCACCTTCGACATCTACGCCGGCGGCGTCCCGCGCCGCCTCAACCGGGCCACCCTCGGCATCGTCGGCTTCGGCCGCATCGGCCGGGCCGTCGCCCGCAGGCTCGGCACCTTCTACGGTGCCGTCCGCGTGTACGACCCCTATGTGGGACGGGACCTGGCCGAGGGGTACGGCGCCCGCGCGGTCGACTCCCTCGACGAACTCCTCGCCACCTCCGACCTGGTGACCCTGCACTGCCCGCTGACTCCCCGGACGGAGCTGCTGATCGGCGAGGAGCAGCTGCGCACCATGAAACGCGGGTCCTACCTCGTCAACGCCGCCCGCGGCCGGCTGGTCGACCCAGGCGCGCTGCACAAGGCACTCGACGAGGGATGGATCGCCGGCGCCGGTCTCGACGTGTTCTCACCGGAGAACCCCCACCACGACGAGCTGTGGACGCCGGTGCTGGGCCACCCCGGCGTCGTCGTCACGAGCCACCGGGCCTTCCTCTCCCAGGAGGCCGAGAGCAGCAGCCGCCGCCGGGTCGCGGAACTGGTCCGCGCCGTGCTGGACGGCCGTACCGAGGGCCTCGTCGGCCGGGTCGACCCGGAAGCGGGCCGCCGGTGACCGTGCTCTCCCCCACCGCCGCCGCGTCCACCGCGGCGGACGTCGTCGTGCTGTCCACCGGTGACGTGCGCGTGCCCCTCCACGAGGAAGCGGCGCCCTTCGCCCCTCGGGCCGAGGACCAGCCCTACCGCGCGCCCCAGGGGGACGCCGGGCTGCGCGAGGCCGTCGCCGCGTACACGGCCCGGGCCGGTGCCGTGATCACGGCGGACCAGGTCGTCGTCGCGCCCGGGGCCCGTCAGGCCATCGTCGTCACGCTGCGCGCCCTGCTCGGGCAGCGGCCCGAGGTCCTCCTGCCCACCCCGTACTGGACCAGCTACCCCGAACTCATCGGCATGGCGGGCGGCACCACGGTGCGTGTCCCGGGCACGGTCGGCGACGGCGCCCTGGACGTGGCCGCGCTGGACGCCCGCAGAACGCCGCGCACCGGCGCCGTCGTCGTCAACTCCCCGCGCAACCCCGACGGCGCCGTCGTGCCCGGGCACGCCCTGCGGGAGGTGGTCGGCTGGGCGGAGCGCCACGGCATCGCCGTACTGTTCGACCAGGTGTACCGGGGCGTCGCCCTCACCTCCGAGCCCGCGCCGACCGTCGCCGGCCTGTACCCCGAACTGCCCGGTCACTGTGTGGTGGTGGACGGGCTGACCAAGAGCCACGCCCTGGCCGGGCTCCGGGTGGGCTGGGCGGTGGTCCCACCCCGGCTGCGGGCTCCGGTCACCGCCCTGGCCTCGCACCTGATCGGCGGCACCTGCGGCCCCGCGCAGGACGCCGCGCTGACCGCACTGGCGGGCACCGTGCCCGGCCGGGTGCGGGAGGCCCTGACGCGCAACCTCGACCGGGCCGTCGCGGCGCTGCGGGCGATTCCGGGGCTGGAGTGCCCCCGCCCCACCTCCGGCATCTTCCTCTTCCCCGATCTGCGGCCGTGGCTGGCCCGCGACGCGCCCGACGCCGCCCGGCGCGACCTCGGCGGCTGGCTGAGGGATCACCACCGCGTCGCCGTCGTGGACGGCGGGCACTTCGGGGCGCCCGGGCACGTCCGGCTCTCGTTCGCCGTGCCGGCGCCGCAGCTCGACGAAGGCCTGCGCAGACTGAGGTCCGCGCTCGAAGGGAGCGCGCGGTGACGGACGCCCTCCGGGTGAGCCGGGCCTACCCCGCCTCCTGGCGGGCCGACCCCGCACTGCCGCTGCTCGCTTCGGAGCCCTGGCACGACGCCATGAGCGGCCGGTTCGAAGGGCAGCCCGTGTGGCTCTGGACCCAGAAGCCGTTCCCGGCCCCTTCCCCGGCCCTGTCCCCGGCCCCTCCCCCGGCCGTGTCTCCGGCCCCGGACGGCGACGACGGGACCGCCCCGCCCGCGGTCGGCCTCGCCGGCCATATCGTGTCCGAACCGGCCGGCTATCCGCTGGCCGACGCCCTGCACCTGGCCGCCGGAGCTGACTCGCCGTTCGCCGACGACGCGGTACGGGACCGCCTCGGCGCCCTCGCGCCCGAAGCGGCGGCCTGGTATCCGTATCTGCTGCTGACCTGCCCCGGCTACGCCACCTTCCCGGTCGGCGGCGCGGCGCACGACCCCGCCGCGCTGCGCCGGGCACTGGCCGCCGTGCTCGACTGGTCCCGGGCCCAGGGGCTGCGGGGTGTGGCGCTGCCGTACACCGAGGCGGCCGGTCCGCTCGCGAGCGCGGCCCGCGACCTGGGTGCCGTGGGACCGGTCATCGGCGCCGACTCGCAACTCGTGGTCGGCCCGGGGGGTTTCGGCCCGTACCTGGAGCGGTTCGAGCCGAAGCGGCGCAGAAGGCTCAGGGCCGAGCGGCGCGCCCTGCACGCCCGGGGGCTGCGCGGCCGTCGCGCCGGCCGGGTGACCGGCCCACTCCTGGACCGGCTGGCCGAACTGCGCTGCCACCACCGGGAGAAGTACGGCCTGCCGGCCGACCGGGCGGCCGAACGGGCCCGTCTCGCCGGCCTCGTCGGCCCCCTTGCGGACCGCACCGACGTCATCACGGTCGGAGGGGAGGCCGACGACGGCTCCGACGCGGTCTCCTTCGGTCTCTTCGTCCGCGACCGGCACGTCTGGCACGCCGTGTACACCGGCAACGACTACCGGGACCCGCGCAGCCGGAACGCCTACTTCGAGGCGGTGTACTACGCGCCCGTGGAGCTGGCCGGGCCGCTGGGCATCAGCCACATCTCGTACGGGCTCGCCGCCGACCGGGCCAAGAGGCTGCGCGGCTGCACGTCCGTCCCGGTCACCTGTCTGCTGCTGGGTCTCACCGAGCGATCGGCCGCCGTGGCGGCGCGGGTCGTGGACGCCTGGACACCCGGCTCGCCCCCGTCGCCGCCCCCGGCGGCCCCACCGCCCTCACCGACCGCATCGCTCACGGAAAGGAGCTGACCATGCTGAGCGGCGCCCACGGGGCCGGCGTCCCGGACACCGAGCGCGTCGATCCCCGCGAGGCCCTGCGCCGACTGCCCGGACCGCTGCAGCTTCCCCTCACCTGTCTCACCGGCAAGGCGTACCGCGGCCAGCGCGGCCCCGGCCTCACACCGACGTTCCACCTCGTCGCCGCACTGACGTCACTGACGGCCGGCGTGGCGCTCGGCGCATGGGCGCTGGCGGCCCTTCGGGCCCCGTCCTGGTGGGCGGTTCCGCTGCTGGCGGCGGGCTGGGCCGTCACGCTCCACGGCATGCGCAATCTGCGGATGATGGTGTTCCACCAGTGCGCCCACCGCAACATGTGGCGCCGCAGAGCCCTCGACCGGTTCACCGGCAAGCTGCTGGCGGGACTGCTGCTGATCCAGGCGTTCGACGCGTACAGCCGGGAGCACGTGAAGGACCACCACGCGGTGCACCACATGACCCTGCGTGATCCCACGGTGCAGGCCTTCCTGCTCACGCTGGGGCTGCGGCCCGGGATGACACGGCGCCGGATGTGGCGCATCGTGCTGCGCAAGCTGGTCTCCCCCGGGTACCACCTGCGGTTCCTGGTGGCGCGGTTGCGCGGCTACTGGGCGACGGCCGGCGCGGCCGCACGGGCGGTGACGGTCGCGGCGTACGCGGCGCTGGCCGCCGCCCTCACCTGGTGGGGCGCCTGGACCGTCTTCCTGGTGTGCTGGCTGGTGCCGCTGACCGTGCTGTTCCAGATCAGCAACACCCTGAGGCTGTGCGTCAAGCACACCTTCCCCCGGCCCGGTACCTCCACCAAGGGCAAGGAGTACTTCGCCTCCCTCACCAACGCCATCTTCCTCTGCTCGGCGCCCCCGTCCCCCGCGCTCACCGGGCTGCCGAAGTGGCGTGCGTGGTCGGGCTGGTGGGCCCGGCTCCTCCTCGTCCACTTCCCGAGCCGCTATCTGGTCCTGACCGGCGACACCGTGTGCCACGACTACCACCACCGCCACCCCATGAGCAGGGAATGGGCCGACTACGTGTTCGCCCGGCAGCGCGACATCGACCGCGGGCACCCGGGCTGGCCCCCGTACCAGGAGGCCTGGGGGCTGGTGCCCGCGATCAACCGGGTCTTCGACTCCCTGGCGACCGCCGATCCGGACGTGTACGACGCGGCGCGCATCGCGCGGGCCGCCGAGGGCAGCCGAGCGGCCTTCCTCGCCTTCGACGACTGAGACCGACCGAGAAACCGAGGTGCCATCATGCCCGCCCTGCCCGTCTCCGCACCCACCCCGGGCGCCCGGGGGACGGTGATCCTCGGCGTCGCGGCGAGCGACGCGCACGCCGTCGCCAACCAGCTCATCGCCGCGTCGCTCCGGCTCGCCGGCTTCACCGTCGTCAACCTGGGCGTGTGCACACCGCTGGAGGACTTCGCCCGTGCGGTGGACGAGCACCCGGACGCCCTCGCCGTCGCGGTCGGCAGCACCAACGGCCACGCGTACGACGATCTGCGCGCCCTGCCCGAGCTGCGCCGCGCCGGCCGTCTGCGGTGCCCCCTGCTGCTCGGCGGGAATCTCTCCGTCGGCCGGCACAAGGACGACGCGCACCGTGACCGGCTGCGGAGCCTGGGCGTGGACCGGATCGTGTCGGACATCCATGAACTGCACGACGTCCTCCTCCGGCTGGCGGCGAGCAGGGAACCCGACTCCCTGGTTTCGGGGCTGTGATGTTCGCCGGCATCGAGACCCCCCGCCTGCGGGACCTCCCGGACCTGGACTCCTGCGTCGGCTACATCGAGCGGCTCGGCAAGCCCACGTCCGCGCGGCTGATCGAGGACGCGGCCCGCACCGGCCGGCCGGTCCTCCAGCCGCGCTGCGGGGTGGGCGGCCAGGAGGAGATGCGGCGGTTGCTGCGCGCGCTGGAGGAGCGGGCGGCTCCGGAGGTGCTGTCCCTGACCATCGACTCGCACACCCGGCTGCTGCGGTTCGCCGAGGCGGGCCGGATCCTGCGCAGCGATCCCTCGCGGCTCAACGGCTATCCCCTCGTCAGCCACGGCTGGCGGCGCGGCCGGGAACTCAACGAGTCCGTGCGCGCTCCCCTGGAGGTGCGGCACGGCTCTCCCGACGCGCGGGAACTGTTCGTCACGGCGATCGCCTCCGGCATCACCTCGTTCGAGGGCGGCGGGGTCTCGTACAACCTCCCCTACGCCAAGGACGTGCCACTGGAGCACTCCCTGCGGGCCTGGCGGGAGGTGGACCGGGCGTGCGGGCTGCTCGCCGAGCGGGGCGTGGTCGTCGAACGGGAGCTGTTCGGCACGCTGACGGCGGTGCTCATGCCGCCCAGCATCAGCATCGCCGTGTCGCTGCTGGAGGCGCTCGCCGCGGCGGACGAGGGCGTCACCTTCCTCACCGTGCCCTATCCGCAGGGCGGGAACGCCGTCCAGGACGTCGCCGCGCTGAGGGCCATCGCGATCCTCGGCGAGCGCCATCTGGGCGGGCGGGCGGCCGTGCACCCGGCACTGCACCAGTTCATGGGCGCCTTCCCGCGCGACCCGGCCCAGGCGGACGCGCTGATCCTCCTCGGCGGTCTGGTGGCCGTGTGGGGCGGTGCGGCGAAGGTGGTCGTGAAGACGAACCAGGAGGCGTACGGCATCCCGGACGTCGCGGCGAACGTGCGCGGGCTGCACACGACGCGGGTGGCCGTGTCGGGATACCTGGGCGGCGGATTCGGTGTGGCGGAGGAAGCCGTGGCCGAGGAGACGCACTGGATCTGCCGGGAGGTGGAGGAGCTCGTCGAGCCCGTACTGCACGGTGGTGACCTGCCGCACGGCATCGAGGAGGCGTTCCGGGCGGGCCGGCTCGACGTGCCGTTCAGCGCCAGTGTGCACGCCCACAACGTGGTGCTGCCCTGCCGGGACCCGTGGGGGGCGATCCGCTTCGCCGATCCGGGCCGGCTGCCGTTCTCCGCCGGGACGCTGCACCGCAACAACCGGACGATCGAGCGCCGTTCGCCGCGGGCGGGCGCGAGCGCGACGGATCTGGTCGGCGCGATCCAGGCCGACATCGAGTACTTCTCCGCAGGGCTGAGGCAGCCCGTACGAAAGGAAGACGACGCATGCAGCACCACATGCTGGTGATCGGCAGGTCCCGGGAGATCCACGCCAAGGTGGCGAAACTGGGCTTCAGGATGTCGGTCGTCGCCGCCAGGTCGAAGCTGTCCACGATGGACATGGGCATCTACGACCGTGCCGTCGGGCTCCCCGCGGACGCGCCGCTCGACGAGTGGGTGGCCCTGGCCCGGGCGGTGCACGCCGTGGACCCCGTCATGGCGGTCGGGGGCCTCAGTGAGACCACGCAGTACGTCGCCGCCGCCGTGGCGGAGGAGCTGGGCCTGCCGTACGCCTCCAGCCGCACCGTCCTGCTGTCCCGCGACAAGTACGAGATGCGCCGGGTGCTGCGCGAGCGGGGCATCGACGCCACGGCGTCCCGCGTGGTGTCCGACGCGGCGGGCATCGAGAAGTTCGCCGCCGAGCACGGCTACCCGATCGTGCTCAAACCCCGTGACGGCCAGGGCAAGATGGGCTTCTCCCTGCTGCGCGGCGCGGACGACGTCCGGCCGGCCCTGGCCCGTTTCGAGGCCCAGACCCCCGCCTCGGACATGCTGGTGGAGGAGTTCCTCGAAGGCGAGGAGTACAGCGTCGAGGCCTTCTCCGAGGACGGGGAGCACCGGCTGATCTGCGTCACCCGGAAGTACAAGGACCCGCGGACGTTCGTGGAGATCGGCCACTGCGTCCCGGCCGCCGTGGACCCGGAGACCGACCGCACCCTGAAGGACTTCGCCGTGCGCGTGCTGGACGCCATCGGTGTGCGGGGCGGCCCCTCGCACACCGAGATCATGCTGGGCCCCGACGGCCCGCGGGTCGTGGAGACCCATGTCCGGCTCCCCGGCGGGGCCGTGGTCACCCTCATCGACCTGCTGAGCGGCGTCGACCTCGACGAGCTGTGGATACGCCAGCTGGCGGGCGAGAGCGTCCTGGCGGAGGTGCCGGTGGAGCTGCGCGGCCACGCCGCGTCCGCGTTCGCCGTCCCCGAGGGACCGGGGACGCTCCTGCGCATCGACGGCGCGGAGGAGGCCGCGCGGCAGCCCGGTGTGGCGGAGGTGCGGCTGATCTTCGAACCGGGCACGGAGATCTCCGGCATCTACGACTCCGACTCACGGGGCGCCGGGATTCTGGCCCGCGGGGCGACGGCCCAGGAGGCGGTGGCGCGCAGCCGGGCGGCGCTGGGTCTGCTGCGGTTCGACATCAGCCGCCCGGAGATGTGACGCGGCGCGCCACCGGACGACCCCTACGGGTGCAGGCGGTAGCGGAAGACGCCGGTCTCCCGGCGGGCGAAGCCCACCCGCTCGTAGAGGCGGTGGGCGGCGACGCGGCTCGGCCGGGAGGTGAGGTCCACCTCGCGGGCGCCGAGCCGCTCCGCCTCGCGCAGCGCTTCCTCCACCAGGGCACGCCCCACGCCTCGGCCGCGGTGGTCCTCGTCGACGACGACATCCTCCAGCCGTGACGTGATCCCGGTGGGAAGGACCACCACGACCAGGGTCAGCAGCCCGACCACCCGGCCGTCGATCCGCGCCGCCAGTACGGTGTTGGAGTCGGCGCGGACGACCCGTTCCAGGTGATCGGCGGCGACTTCCGTGGTCTCCTTGCCCAGTTGGGGAATGAGCCGGCCGACGTCCTTCACGACGTCGTCGGTCAGCCGGTCCAGCACAGTGACGGACAGATCGCTCACAGCCGAGTCTCCCTCGAACAACCCCGTACGGCGGAAAGTCACCCGCCCATCTTCGAACGGGTGGCAGCGACACGGCAAAGCTCCGCCCGTGCCACAACGGGCACGTTATGTTCGGCGGCATGATGGAACGCGTCGCTGTCCTCTCCGACATCCACGGTGTCCTGCCCGCGCTGGAGGCGGTGCTCGCGGAGCCCGACGTGCGGGACGCCGATCGGATCGTCCTGACCGGTGACATCGCGGCCGGCCCGCTCCCGGTGGAGACCCTCGACCTCCTCACGGCCCTCGGTGACCGGGCCGTCTGGATCAGGGGCAACGGCGACCGTGCCCTGATCGAGACCGACGGCGACGACCGCCGCTCCGTCTCCGCCTGGGCCGCCGAGCAGCTCCGCCCCGACCAGGTGACGCTCCTGTCGTCTCTGCCCGCGACGGCGGAACTGACCGTCGCCGGCCTCGGCCGCGTCCTTTTCTGCCATGCCACCCCGCGCGACGACGAGGAGATCGTCCTCGTCGACTCCCGCGCGGAACGCTGGGCCGAGGTCCTGAAGGACGTCGACGACGCCGTCACCACCGTCGTCTGCGGTCACACCCACATGCCGTACGCGCGGCTGGTCCACGGCCGCATGGTCGTCAACCCGGGCAGCGTCGGCATGCCCTACGGCCGCCCCGGCGCCCACTGGGCCCTCCTGGGCCCCGGCATCACCCTGCGCCACACCCCTGTCGCCCCCGAGCCCGCCTGCACCCGCATCACCACGGAATCCTCCTTCGCGGGCGCCCCGGACTGGGTGGACACCTACGTCCGCCGCACCGCCTCGGCGGAGGAGGCGATCGAGGTCTTCGGCCCCGGGGACGGGCGGGACTGAGAGCTCCGGGATCGGCGCCGCCTCGCCCCCAGGGCGCCGTGGGGCGCCACATGGCGCGCCACCCCTCAGCGAATGGCGCCACATGGCGCCATATTCGCTTGCAATGGCGCCACATTGGTGCCACTATCATTCCCATGGACCTGACCCCCTACGTCGATCACCTCCGTCGTGAACTCGCGGTCGCCGCGAACGCCGGCGGGGACGAAGCACGCGCCCTGGCCGAGCGACTGACCGCCCCTCTGGAGTCGGCCGCCCGCCTGACGCTCCTGAACGCGCTGTCCGCCGCTTCGGACGAGATCACTCGCGAGTTGGCGCCGGGCTCGGTGGACGTGAGGCTGCGGGGAGTGGACCCCGAGTTCGTGGTGACGGCACCGCCGGCACCGGAGGGCACCGGCGAGGACGCCAACGGCGCGGCAGCACCGGTGGCGCCACCCATGGCACCGGTGGCACCACTCCCCGCGGACGGCGAGGAGGGCGGTACGGCCCGGATCAACTTCCGGCTCCCGGCGCCCCTCAAGGCCCGGGTCGAGGACGCCGCCGGCCAGGAGGGCCTGTCGGTCAACGCCTGGCTCGTACGGGCCGTGGCCCTCGCCCTGGAGCCGGGCGAACCGGCGCAGCCCGCCGCACGCACCACCCGGCAGGGCAAGAGTTACCGGGGCTGGGTCCGCTAGGGCGAGCGCATCGCCTGCGCCACTCCTTCACCCCGCGCCCCCGCGCACACACCCAATCAGAGTCAAGAGGACGGGACAGCCATGCCTGCTTTCGAAACCCCCGGGCCCATCACCGCCGTCGTCGAGTTCGAGGTCGGCAATGTGCGGATCACCGCGAGCGAGCGCACGGACACGATCGTCGAGGTGCTGCCGAGCAACGGGGCCGAGGACGTCGACGTACGGGTGGTGCAGCAGACCAAGGTCGCGTACGCCAACGGCGTCCTGACGGTCAAGGGCCCCAAGAAGCGCTCCCTGTTCGGCAAGCACGGCTCGGTCGACGTGACCGTCGAGCTGCCCGCCGGTTCGCACCTTCAGGGCACCTCCGCCATCGGGGACTACATCTGCGAGGGACCTCTCGGGGAGTGCCGGCTCAAGACCTCGCTCGGTGACATCCAGCTCGACGAGGCGGGCGTCGCGAACCTGCGGACGGGCACCGGGGACATCCGCGTCGAGCGCGCCATGGGCGACGCCGAGCTCCACGGGGTCGGCCGGATCGAGGTCGGCAGGATCGCGGGGGCGGCGACCGTCAAGAACAGCAACGGCGACACCGCGATCGGCGAGATCACCGGTCGGCTGAAGGTCAACTCCTCCAACGGCCGCATCACGGTCGGCGTCGCCCACGCGTCCGTGGAGGCCAAGTCCGCCTATGGCGCCATCCGGATCGACGAGGTGGCCCGGGGCGTGATGCAGCTCCAGACCGCCACCGGTGACGTGGAGGTCGGCATCCGCGAGACCTCCGCGGCCTGGCTGGACGTCAACTCCCGCGTCGGCACCATCCGCAACTCGCTCGGTGCCGCCGAGGGCCCCGACACGTCGGAGGAGACCGTGGAGATCCACGCCCGTACCGGCGCCGGCGACATCGTGATCCGTCGGGCCTGAACCCCCCGATCGCCGCGAGACGCACAAGAACGTCCGCCACGAGGAAGGACCTCATGTCACACCTGAAACGTCACAACCCGTCGGGTGCGAGGCGGGCCTTATGACCGCGTCACCCCTCGCCACGTCCGCCCCGGCGATCGCCACCGCCGGTCCGCGCACGTCGTACGCCGACAAGGTCGTCATGGACGGCATCGAACCGCCCCTCCCCGAAGGCACGGCCTTCGCGCTGCCCGGCCCCGACGGCGCCGGTAGGACCACCACCGTGCGGGCCCTTTCCGCACTCATCGCCCCCGACGCCGGCCGGGCCCGGATCGCCGGCCACGACCTCACCGACGGGCCGGACGGCACACCGGGCACCTCGTCGGCAGCGTCATCCGGACCCTGGTGGCCATCGCGACGGTGCCCGGTGTCGCGCTCGCCATCGGCTTCCGCCCCGACGCCGCCGCCCTCGAACCGCTCGCCGCGGCCGGGCTCCCGACGCTGATCACCTACGCGCTGGGCCGGCTTTCCGGCGGCATCGGCCTGGTGGCCAAGCCAACGAGTCGGCGAGCAACACACCACTGCCGCTGATCTTCCGGTCTTCCTGCCCTTCCTGCCCTTCCTCGGCAGCGCCGTCGTGCCGACGGGCTCGATGCCCACCGGGCTGCGCGGTTCGCCGAGTACCAGACCTCGCCCCGGTCGTCGAAACCCTGCGCGGCCGGCTGATGGGCACGGAGATCGGCGACAGCGGAGCCGTCGTGTCGGCCCGGTGCCTCGACCTCACCCTCGTGGGCCACCTCTGGTCGCGCTCCGCCTTCGAGCGCACCACCAAGCGGTGAACACCGCTTCTCTCATGTCACTTCACCGGTCGCATCAGGATGCCACCGCTCTTCACCGTTTCGTCCCTCTCCATGGAGGACACCATGCAGCACGAACCAGCACCCCGCCTCGGGGTCACCGAGCCCGTCGCCCTCCCCACGCGGCGCGCCCCCGGCTGTCCCTTCGACCCGCCCGCCCGACTGGCGGAGCTGCGCCACGAGAGCCCGCTGATCCGGATGACCTACCCCGACGGTCACGTCGGCTGGCTGGCCACCGGCTACTCCACGGTTCGCGCGATCATGGCGGACAGCCGCTTCAGCTCGCGCTACGAGCTGATGCACTACCCCTTTCCCGGGGGGCCCGAGGGCCCGCTGCCGCCCGCTCCGGTCGGCGACATGACCGGGATGGACGCGCCCGAGCACACCCGCTTCCGGCGGCTTCTGACGGGCAAGTTCACCGTACGCCGGATGCGCCTGCTCACCGACCGGGTCGAGGAGATCACCGCGGAGCACCTGGACGCCATGGAGCGCCGCGGACCGGGAACCGACCTGGTGGAGGCGTACGCCCGGCCCATACCCGCGCTGGTGATCTGCGAACTGCTGGGTGTTCCCTTCGCGGACCGCGAGCGCTTCCAGCACCACGCACACACGATCATGTCCATGGATGTGACGCCCGAGGACCGGTACGCCGCCCACGCCGGACTCGAGTCCTATATGGCCGAGTTGGTCGCCGCCAAGCGCGCGGTGCCCTCCGACGACCTGCTCGGCGACCTGGCCCAGGACTCCGTCCTCAGCGACGAGGAGCTGATCGGCATCGGGGGCTTCCTGCTCGCCGCCGGGCTCGACACCACCGCCAACATGATCGCCCACGGCACGTTCGCGCTGCTCAGCAACCCGGCCCAGGCCGAGGCCCTGCGCCGGGACCCGGGCCTAGCGCCCCAGGCCGTCGAGGAACTGATGCGCTATCTGACCATCGCCCACACCAGTGTGAAGTCCGCGCTGGAGGACGTCGAACTGGAGGGCCGGCTCATCAAGGCGGGCGAGAGCGTCACGATCTCGTTCGAGGCCGCCAACCGGGATCCGGAGCGGTTCCCCGACCCGGACGTGCTCGACCTGCACCGCGGGGCCACCGGGCACCTCGGCTTCGGACACGGCATCCACCAGTGCCTCGGCCAGCAGCTGGCCCGCGTCGAGATGACGGTGGCCCTGCCCGCGCTCCTCGCCAGGTTCCCCACACTGCGGCTCGACGTGCCGGCCGGGGAGGTGCCGCTGCGGACGGACATGAGCATCTACGGCGTGCACCGGCTGCCCGTCACATGGGACGAGGACTGATCCGGTGGACGTCCGTGTCGATCGCGACCGGTGCCTCGGCGCCGGAATGTGCGTCTTGACCGCTCCTCAGGTCTTCGACCAGGACGAGGACGAAGGCCTGGTGGTCCTGCTGAACGCCCGACCGCCGCGGGAGCACCACGCGGCAGTCCGCGTCGCCGCCGGTGTCTGCCCGGCCGCGGCCCTCACCGTCACGGAGCGGGACTCCTCCTCCGCCTGACAGCCACGGCCTCTCCTCCCCGGAATCCCCCGGCTCCCCGGCTCCCCTTCTCCCCGGCGCCGCCTCCGGGCGACGAGCCCGCCGGATGATCAACCCCCGCGGGCAGCCCCCGCCGACGGCCCCGGCCAACAGCGGCTTCGCACCTGCCGCTTCCCGGCGCCGGCCGCTCTTCTCCGCCCCGCTCGTCGCCGCCCCGCGCGGCAGCCACCGACTGGGTCCGGCTCTGCCCGGGGCGTCCCTGGTGCCCGACGCGCACCCTTCCCCACCCGCAAAAAGACCGGTCCGTCCGCCGACGGCGCCTCCCGGCATGCCGCCGGCGGCCCGACCGCCTCACCGACAGGACTCCTCCACCATGGCCATGCTCCTTTCCAGACTGGGCCGCTTCGCCTTCCGAAGGCGGGGCCTGGTCGTCCTCCTGTGGCTCCTGGCCCTCGTCGGCGCGGGCGTCGCGGCGTCCACCGCCGCCGCCCCGCCCGCCGACACCTTCTCGATGCCGGGTACGGAGTCGCAGAAGGCGTTCGACCTCCTCCGGGAGAGGTTCCCGGACGCCCGCGCGGACGGCGCCGTCGCCCGCGTCGTCATCCGCGCCCCGGGGGCCGAGGAGATCACCTCGCCCGTCCGCAGGGCGCGGGTCGAGCGACTCGTCGTCGACCTGACCGGGGCGCCTCAAGTAGCGGGCGTGACAGACCCGTTCACGGCGGGCGCCGTGAGTGACGACCGCACGACCGCGTACGCCTACGTCACGTACGGGGCGAAGGCCACCGAGCTCACCGACGCGGCGCACGAGGGCTTCGGCGACGCGATGGAGCGCGCCCGGGACACCGGTCTCGCCGTCGAGGCGGGGGGCGACGCCGTCAAGATCGAGCAGGCGATGAGCGGTACGGGTGAGAAGCTCGGCATCCTCGTCTCCGCCGTGGTCCTGCTGCTCACCTTCGGCTCCCTGGTGGCCGCCGGAATGCCCCTGCTGACGGCCCTGATCGGAGTCGGCATCGGCATCAGCGGCATCACCGCGCTCGGCAGCACCTTCGGTCTGTCGTCCACCACCTCGATGCTCGCGATGATGATCGGCCTCGCCGTAGGCATCGACTACGCCCTTTTCATCGTGTCGCGCTTCCGCTCGGAGATCGCCGAGGGGAGGGAGCGCGCGGACGCCGCCGCACGTGCCGTGGGCACCGCCGGGACGGCCGTCGTCTTCGCCGGCCTCACCGTGATCATCGCCCTGGCCGGGCTCGCGGTGGTGAACGTCCCGATGCTCACCAAGATGGGCCTCACCGCGGCCGGTACGGTCGCCGTCGCCGTGCTCGTCGCGATCACGTTCGTACCCGCGCTCCTCGGGTTCGCTCCCGTCAGGGTTCTCGCCCGCAGGGACCGCAAGCAGTACACCGGTAAGCCGCTGTCGAAGCGTGAGCGGCGCCGGGCCGCCAAGCGCGAGGCCCGCCGCAAGCCCAACCTCGGCGCCCGCTGGGCCGGCCTCGTGCTCCGGCACCCCGTCGCCGTTCTGCTCCTGGGCGTCCTGGGGCTGGGCGCCCTCGCCGTGCCCGCGGCGAGCCTGGAACTGGGCCTGCCCGGCGAGGGCTCGATGGCCCCGCACACCACCCAGCGCAAGGCGTACGACATGCTGTCGGACTCCTTCGGCCCCGGCTTCAACGGGCCTCTGACCGTCGTGGTCGAGGCGGAGGACGCGAAGACGGCGGCGGGTCGGGTCCGCACGGCTCTGGAGGGGGCCCCCGGCGTCGCTGCCGTCTCCCCCGCCGGCACCAACGCGCGGGGGGACACGGCTCTCGTCAATGTCGTGCCCGACACCGGGCCGACCGACGCCCGGACCGAGGACCTGGTCCGTTCCCTGCGCGCCACGGCGGGCGATCTGGAATCCCGGACGGGCGCCTCCGAGATCCTGATCGCCGGCCAGACCGCGATGTTCATCGACTTCTCGCAGACCCTGGACGACGCGCTGCTCCCGTACCTCGCCCTGGTCGTCGGCCTGGCGTTCCTGCTGCTGATGCTGGTGTTCCGCTCCGTGCTCGTCCCGCTCAAGGCGGCGCTCGGCTTCCTGCTATCGGTTGCCGCGGCCCTCGGTGCCGTCGTGGCCGTCTTCCAGTGGGGCCGGCTGGCCGGCCTCTTCGGGGTCGACCAGCCGGGTCCGATCATGAGCACGCTGCCGATCTTCATGATCGGTGTGGTCTTCGGTCTCGCGATGGACTACGAGGTCTTCCTGGTCTCCCGGATGCGCGAGGCACACGTCCACGGGGCCCGCCCCGGCGAGGCGGTCGTCACCGGCTTCCGCGACGGCGGGCGGGTCGTCGCCGCGGCGGCGATCATCATGGCCAGCGTCTTCTCCGGCTTCGTCATGGAGGACGACGACTTCATCAAGATGATCGGCTTCGGCCTCGCCGCCGCCGTGCTCTTCGACGCCTTCGTGGTCCGCATGGCCATCGTGCCCGCCCTGTTCGCCCTGCTCGGCAGGTCCGCCTGGTGGCTGCCGGGGTGGCTCGACCGGCTCCTGCCGAACATCGACGTCGAGGGCGAGAAGGCGGCGCGGCAGTCCGGCATCCCGTCGCGGCGCTCCGCACGGGAGGACCAGCTCGTGGGCTGAGCGTGCGGCACACCGCCGCACAGCCACACGAAAGCCGCCCCGGCCGGGCCCGAAGCGGACCGGCGGGGCGGCTTTCCGGGTCGGCGGCCCTTGTCCGCGGCCCCGGTCCGCACCGGGGCCCGCACGCATGTCGCCTTTCCGCGCGGCGAACCCCTCTCACTGGGCGTGCAGGGCCCACTTGCTGCCATTGACGTGCGTCGTCCCGGGCAGCGCGATGAGCTCGGGCTTGAACAGCGGTGGCGCGCCCATGGCGGGCTCCCAGGTCGCCAGCTTCTCGTCCTGCGGGACCTCGATCCGCCTGCCCTCGGCGAGGTCGGCCACCACCTTCAGCAGCAACCGCACGCCGAGCGGGGCCAGATGCTCGCGCCACAGGCTCTGCGCGGTCGAGCCCGGGGGCACGAACAGGTGCTCCTGGGCGGCCAGCGGTCCGGCGTCCGTGCGCTCGGTGAGGTGGTAGACGCTCCCGCCCGTCACCTTGTCACCGTCGCGGATCGTCCATCGGATGGCGTCCCGGCCGCGGTGCAGCGGCAGCAGGCTGGGGTGGTAGCCGATGGTGGCGACGGCGGCTCTGGCACGCGTCCGGCGGCCGAGGAAGGCGTGGGAATGCGCGGCGATGATGAGGTCCACCCCGTCCGGGACATGCATGGCCCGCAGTTCGGCCGAGTCCGTCCAGGGGATGCTCCTGGGGTACGCCCAGGCGCGCAGGCGGTCCCAGGACATCGGGTTGCTCTCGTCGCTCTGTCCTTTGCGCAGCCGGGGGGCGGCCACGCCGGCGATCCGGTGCTCCGCGTCCAGCAGGGCTTCCGCGACCTGCACCGCGAACGCCCCTTGTCCTGAAATGAAGATGTTCATCATGCGCGCCCCTTGCGGTCGCCGGTCGGGTGTGTTCAGTAGGGGGAGGAGCGGTCCACCGGTTCGGCCGAGCCGGTGGTCATGTCGTCGGCGTTCCCGCCGCCGCGGTGACGCTCCGCTCGACGTGGTCGAGGGCGCCGTCACGGTCCGGGCAGGAGTGGACGATCCGCCAGCCCTTCGGCACGTCCAGGTACGGCCTCCACAGCGCGTACTGCCCGGCGGCGTTCGCCACGACCAGCCATTCGGCGTCGCCGCCGTCAAAGGGGTTGCCGCTCATCGGTCGACCTCTTTCAGTCCGGAGTGATCGGGCCGGAAACGCACCTTCAGGGTGGAGAAACCGGTCAGGAAGTTGGACCGGATACGCAGCGGCTCCTCGGTCTGTTCGACCCCTGTGGTGAAGTCCCGCAGGGCCAGGAGCAGTTCGGAGATCTCCACCTTCGCCAGGTGCGAGCCGACGCAGAAGTGCGGCCCGTAGCCGAAGGCCAGGTGTTTGTTGGGGGTGCGGCCCAGATCGAACACCCCGGGCCGGTCGAAGACCCGTTCGTCCCGGTTGCCGGAGGCGTGCCAGAGCGTGACGATCTCTCCGGGCCGCAGCCGCACGCCGTGCAGTTCGGTCTCGCGGACGACACTGCGCCCGAAGTGCATCGTCGGGGACGCCCAGCGCAGCACCTCGTCCACCGCGGTGTCGATCGCGACCTCACCGTGCTTGAGCCGCCGCCACTGCTCGGGCCGGGACGCGAGCGTGTGGACGCTGTCGATCATCGTGAGTCGGCTGGTCTCGTCGCCCCCGATGATCAGGCTGTAGCAGTTGAGTACGACGTCCTCGTCGGACAACGGCACACCGTCGATGGAGCTGCCGATCAGCATGCTGATCACATCGTCGCCCGGCGCCTCGCGCCGCTCCTCCACGATGTCCATGAAGTACATCAGGATCTCGTTGCGGGCCATCTCCGAGTCGACCTCGTCGATGTCCTCGTCCTCGGCCGAGAGCGCGGTCTTGGTCAGGGTGAGCAGGTAGTCCCGGTCCTGCTCGGGCACGCCGAGCAGGTTCGAGATCGTGGTCATCGGGATCCGGCTCGCGATCCGGTCCGCGAAGTCGCACCCGCCGGTCTCGACCGCCTCGCGGATCAGCTGCCGGGTGTTGGCCCGCACCGCCCGCGCGACCTCGCTGAGCACCCTCGGGGAGAGCACCCGCTGGAGGATCTTGCGCAACTCGTGGTGCCGGTGCCCGTCGGTGACGGCCAGCATCCGTCCGGCAGCGGCGTCACCGCCGCCCAGCAGCGTGACGAGCACGTTGCCGCGCTCGGACGTGAAGTGCACGTCGTCCCGGTAGGTGGCCATGATGTCGTCGTGGCGGGAGAGCACCCAGAAGCCCCGGCGGCCGTCGACCGGAGGGTTCCAGTGCACCGGTGCGGCGTCCCGCAGACGGCGCCAGAACGCGTCGAGGTCGTGGTCGGCGAAGGTGTTCGGGTCGCCCAGGTCCAGGGTGTCCAGTGCCGGTGAGCTCATGGTCACCAGTCCGTGCGCCAGAACCGGCGCGGCTGGAAGGGGTACGTGGGCAGCGGCACGCGGTGGCTGGACTCCCCCTGGTGCAGGGAATCGAAGTCCACCTGCTGGCCGGTCACCCAGGCGGCGGCCAGACCGGACAGCTCCTGCGCGTCCGTGCCGCTCGCCACGATCCCGTTGTCGTTGCGCCGGAAGGAGTCCACGTCCACCCACGGCGCGGCGGCGGTCTCGGTGGCCGGGCCACGGGCGGAGTCGTCGGACAGCGCGGCGATCAGCTCCGCACGGCTGCGGACCACGGCCGCCCAGCGGCGGGCCATCACCTTGCGGCCCAGGTTGAGGCTGAAGCAGATGTCGTCGAGGCGCAGGTCGGGGTTGGCGACCAGCCAGTCCTTCAGCCGCGCGCGCTGCCGGGCGAGCGCCTCGTCGTCCAGGGCGGACAGCGTGGCGAGGCGCGGCCTGCCCTGCTCCTCGGGGGCACGTTCGGCGGGTGCGGGCGCCTCTTCGAGGACCAGATGCGCGTTGTAGCCACCGCCGCCGATCGAGGTGATGCCCGCGCGGCGGATGCCGGCCTCCGTCTCCCAGTCCGCCGCCTCGATCTGCGGCACGAACGGGGTGCTGGGGAAGTCGAGGTCCTCGTTGACCTCTGTCAGGTTGATCGTCGCGGGCAGCTTCCTGTGGTGCAGCGCCAGCAGGGCCTTCATGGCGCCGAAGCCGCCGGAGACGACACCGCCGTGGCCCACGTTGCCCTTGACGCCGCCGATCGACGTGGTGGCGGTCTGCTTGCCGAACGCCATGCTCGCGGCGTGCACTTCGAGCTCGTCGGTCATCGGCATGCCCAGACCGTTGGCCTCGTACATGGACACGGTGTCCGGGGTGACGCCGCCCACCTCCATGGCGGCGGCGATGCACGCGCTCAGCCGCTCGGGCTGGGCCAGGCCGTAGGCCATCGCGCTGACACCGTTGTTGTTGACGGCCGAGCCCTTGACCACGGCGTAGATGTGGTCGCGGTCGGCGACGGCCTGTCCCACCGGCTTGAGCAGCACCGTGACGACACCGCTGGAGAGCGCGGTGCCCGTGCCGTTGGCGTCGAACGGGCGGCAGTGGCCGTCCTTCGACAGGATGCGGTTCTCCTCCCACAGATGACCGCGCGGGTGCGGCAGGCGGACCATCGAGCCGCCGGCTATCGCCATGTCGGTCTGGCCGAGCAGCAGCGACTGGCAGGCCAGGTGCACCGAGTAGTGGAAGCCGGCGCAGACCGCGGCGACGGTGACGGCCTCGCCGGTCAGGCCCATGTAGTAAAGGGCGTTGGACGTCATGGTGTCCGGCGACCAGGCCAGGCTAGCCTCGATCGCCTCGGGGCCGACCGAGACGCGGTCCGGCGGGGAGCTGTACAGGGCGGCGGTCTGGGGGTTGTTGGCGCCGTAGATGCCCACCTCGCCCGTGACCCGGTCCGGGTCGTAGCCGCCGTCCTCCAGCGTCTCCCAGGCGCTCTCCAGGAACAGCCGGTTCTCCGGGGTCATCGCGGCCGCCATCCGGTCGCTGATGCCGAACACCGACGGGTCGAACTTGTCGTACGTGTCGAGCACGCCGCAGGCACGCACGTAGAACGGGCTGTGGATCAGGGTCTCGTCGACGTGGATGTCGTCCTTGGCCAGGAACGACACGGTCTCCCTGCCGTGTATGAGGTTGTCCCAGAACTGTTCCTTGGTGCGGGCGCCGGGCGCCCGGCACGACATGCCGATGACGGCCACATCGCCCGGGTCGTAGTCCTGCTCGGGGCTTTCGGTCATGGGAAGGCTCCTGCTTCGGGTCGAGTGGGGGCTCAGCTGCCGGTGGAGGTGGCGCGGCCGCGCAGCGCGGCGCGGCGGGCGCCCGCGCGCAGGCGGGCCGACTGGACCACCTCGGGGGTGGCGCCGCTCTCGTCGTCGAGCCAGCGGCCGAGGGAGGAGATGTCGCGGAAACTGAACAGGTCGGGCACGCGGACGCGCCGGCCGAACCGCCGGGTCATCAGCCTGGCGAGCCGGACGAGCAGCAGGGAGTCGCCCCCGAGGTCGTAGAAGGCGGCGTGGATGTCGATGCTCGCCGGTTCGAGGCCGAGCAGTTGGCCCCAGATCTCCGCCAGCGCCACCTCGGTCGGGGTACCGGGGGCCGTCATGGGCGTGCCGGTGTCGGTCGCGGGGGGCTCGGGGAGCGCGGCGCGGTCGAGCTTCCCGCCGGGCGCCAGGGGCAGCGCGGTCAGGAACACGATCGTCCCCGGCACCATGTAGTCGGGCAGCTCGGAGGTCAGCCTGCCGGTGATCGTGTTCTGGAGTCCGGCGTCCAGCCAGACGCCGTCCCGGGGGTCGCCCTCGGGCACGACGTAGCCGATGAGCCTGTTGCCCCGTACGACGGCGGCCGCTTCCCGGACCTCGGGGCAGCCGGTCAGCCGGGCCTCGACCTCTTCCAGCTCGATGCGGTAGCCCCGCAGCTTGACCTGGTGGTCGGCACGACCGCCGAACCGGAGTTCACCGTTGTCGGTGAACGTGACGATGTCACCGGTGCGGTACATGCGTTCGCCGTCCATGAACGGGTCCGGCACGAACCGTTCGGCCGTGGTCCGCGGCCGGTTGACGTAGCCGTGGGCGAGACCGACGCCGCCGATGTAGAGCTCACCGGGCACGCCCGCCGGCAGCCGCTTCAGGTTCTCGTCGAGGACGTAGGCGCGGGCGGCGGTCGACGGCGTGCCGATCGACGGCTCGTCGGTCTCGTCCTCCGGTACCAGCTTGAACGAGCAGAAGACGGTGCCCTCGGTGGGGCCGTAGGCGTTGAAGACCCGGTCGGCGCCGGTCTCCCGGTAGGCCCGGTCCACCAGCTTGCGCCGCAGGGGCTCGCCACCGAACACGACCGTGCGCACGTTCGGCGGCAGAGCTCCGGCGTCGAGCAGGCCGTTCATCACCGACGGGACGACGTTGAGGTGGGTGATCCTGTCGACGTACCGGCTCTCCGGCAGGTGGACGGCGCTTTCGACGAGCACGACGGCGCCGCCGCGGCACAGCGCGGCGAAGATCTCCATCACGGACATGTCGAAGCAGACCGAACTCGCCGCCGAGACGCCGCTCAGGTCGCAGCCTTCGAAGATGCGGTCCATCTCGGACAGCATGGCGACGCAGCCGGTGTGGTGGATGGCCACGCCCTTCGGCCGGCCGGTGGAGCCCGACGTGTAGATGATGTACGCGGTGTCGCCGGGCACGATCGGCACGGGCGTCTCGCCGGGCTCGGTCGTCACGGTCTCGCCGAGTACGACCACGGTCGGTCCTGCCGGGCAGTTGGCCCGGGACGCGGGTGTGGTCACCAGCAGGTGGGTCCCGCTGTCGCGGACCATGAAGGTCAGCCGCTCCGCCGGATAGTGGGGGTCCAGGGGCACGTAGCAGGAGCCGGCGCGCAGTGTGGCCAGGATGGCGACGAGCAGGTCGGGGGTGCGCTCGACGCAGATGCCGACCGGGACACCGGGGCCGGCACCGTCGGCGACGAGCCGTTCGGCCAGCACGCGGGACCGCTCGTTCAGCTCGCCGTAGGTCAGGACGCCGGCGTCGGAGTAGACCGCCGGGGCGCCGGGGTTCTTGACCGCTTGCTCGATGAATTCGGAGTGCAGGGTTTCGGTCACTGGTCCGTCTCCTCCGGGCGGCCGCTCGGCGTGATGTCCCGGAGGGCCAGGTCGGGGTGGGCGATCGAGTCGAAGAGCACGGTGCGGTAGAGCGCGAGCAGTCCCGTCACGGTCTGCCTCTCTAGGTAGCTCGGCTTGTACTGGACGTGGCCGACCACCTCGCCGTCGATGTCGGCCATCGAGATCTCCAGGTCGAATTTGGCGAGGTGCCTGCGTACCTGCAGCGGTTCGAGCGGCAGGGCGCTGTCGGGCGCGATGGTGTCGCCGAGGCCGTGGAAGAGCTTGACGGACCGGGGGAACGCGTCCGAGGACAGCCAGTTCACCACCACGTCGAACCACGGGGAGCGGCCTTCGGCCCTCGGCGGTTTCAGGGCGGACGCCAGCAGGTCCAGTGGGTAGTTCATGTGTTCGAGGAGGCCGAGCGAGAAGGCGTGGACCTCGCCCAGCAGGTCCCGGAAACTGCGGTCGCCGGTGGGTTCGGCCCGTACCAGCACCGTGTTCAGGTAGTAGCCGACGGCCGATTCCCAGCCCGGTTCGCCGCGTTGCGCGATGGCGGTGGCCAGCACGGAGTCCTCGACGCCGGCCGCGCGATTGAGCGTGGCGAAGAAACCGGCCAGCACGACGGTGCTGATCGACACGCCTTCCCGCAGGGCGAACTCCCGGAGCCGCCGGGTCTCCTCGGCGGTCCAGCGGAACGTGAGGTCGCGGCCTTCGTAGGTGACGCCGGGGGGTCGCTCCCTGGTGGACAGGTCGAGGTGGGCGGGTGGGTCGGCCAGTTTCCGCGACCACCAGTCCAGTGCCGCGTCGGCCGCCGGTCCTGCCAGCCACTGCCGCTCCCACTCGACGAAGTCCGTATAGGGGGCGGCCGGTTCGCTATCGCCGGGGTCGGCACCCTCGTAGTACTGCTGGAGTTCGCGGATCATCACGTCGGCCGACGCCGCGTCCGACGCGATGTGGTGCACGAGCACCAGCAGGTAGTGGTCGGCGGGGCCACGCGTCATCAGCACCACCCGGACCAGCGGCCCGTTGTCCAGGTCCAGCGGCAGGTGTCCGTACTCGGCCAGTTCCTCCCGGGCCTGTTCGTCGTCCAGGTCGGTGCTGTCCACCACGAGGAACTCGTAGACCGGTTCATCGAGGATGACCTGGTACGGGCTGCCGCCGGCCTCGGCGAAGAGCGTGCGCAGCGCCGGATGGCGCTCCATCACGGCCCGTACGGCGCGATCCAGGGCCTTCTCGTCGACCTCGGTCCGGATCCGGGCGGTCACCATGAAGTTGTAGGGCACGGCGTCCGGCGCGACCATCTGCATGAACCACAGGGAGGCCTGGCCGTGCGACGTCGGGGCCAGTTCGAAACCGTGGCCGCCGGAGCGCAGCTGCTCCAGTGCCGGTGCGTCGGTGGGATCGAGCAGTCCGCGCACGGCCAGCTCGTCCACCAGCTCCTCGGCGTCCAGCGGGGAGAGATCGTCGAGGAACGTCCGGGCCGGCTCGGCCCGCGGCGCCGGCTCCGTCACGACCACCGCCTTCGGTGCCGGCACGACCACGGCCTCGGGCTCGGGCCCGCGCTCGGACTGCGGGGTCGCGGTCGGGGCCGGCTGGACGCCCGGGGCGGGCGCCGGCTCGACGGCGGTGGCGGCCGGCCGGCCGATGGCCTCGGTGACGTGGTCGACGACCTCGGATATGGGTCGGCCGTCCAGGAACACGACGGGTGACACGCGCTGCCCGAACAGCGACTGCAGCCGGTTGACGAGGCGGATCGCCAGCATCGAGTCGAGGCCGAAGTCGCGCAGACCGGCGCCTTCGGTGAACCTGCTCGCCGGCACGCCCAGCGCGTCGGCGATCTCGCCGAGGACGACGTCTTCCAGCGGCCGGTTCTCCACGGTCCCGACGACGGGCTCGGCCACCGTCGCGACCACGGGCTCGGCCGCGGCCGCGGCGACGGGTGCCGGCTCGGCCCGGGGGCGAGGCGCGGTGTCCAGCCAGTAGCGGTCCTTCTGCCACTGCACGAGCGGGGTTTCCACGACCTCGACGTCGTCGGCGAACAGCGAGTCGAAGGCCAGCGGGAGGCCCCTGACGTACAGCGACGCGACGGCTCCCAGCACACAGCGGACATCGCTTTCGTCGCGTCGCAGGGAGTTGATCGCGTGCACCTGGGCACCGCGGGTCAGCGCGATCTCCTCGACCGCGCCGCGCAGCGTCTCGTGCGGGCCGATCTCGATGAAGGTGCCGACACCTTCCTCGACCAAGGCACTGATCGTTTCGGCGAACCGGACCTGGTTGCGCAGGTTGTGGACCCAGTAGTCGACGTCGGCGACCGGGTTCACCGTGTCGGCCAGTGCCGTGGAACGGAACTCGATGGTGTTCGTCAGCGGCGTGATGCCGTCGATCATCTCGCGCAGCGGCTGGATCAACGGATCCATGCCGGGGCTGTGCACCGGCCGCTCGACCCGGATCCTGCGCGTCGAGACACCGTCCCGCTGGAGGTCGGCCTCCAGGGCGTGGACGGCTTCGGGCGAGCCGGAGACCGCCGCGCTGGTGGGGCTGTTGACCACGGCGACGGCCGCGTGCTCGGCGTACGGGGCGAGCCGCGGCAGCAGCTCCTCCTCCGGCAGGTCGACCGAGATCATGGCGCCTGCGGCCGCCTTGCGTTCGAGCAGGTGGGAGCGGGCGACCACGACGCGGGCGGCGTCCTCGAGCGACAGCGAACCGGCGACGCAGGCGGCCGCGACCTCGCCCAGGCTGTGCCCGACGACGGCGGTCGGCCGGACGCCGAGTTCGAGCCAGACCTTCGCCAGCGAGACCTGCAGGGCGAACAGCACGGGCTGCTGGAAGTCCATCTCCTCGAACCTGGCCTCGTCGGCCGGGGCGGCGAGCCGGTCGAGCACCGAGCAGCCGCCGGCCGCGCGCACGGCGGCGTCGCAGGCCTGCATCGAGGCGCGGAAACCGGCGTGCGAGCGCAGGAGCTCCCGGCCCATGCCGACCCATTGGGTTCCGCCGCCCGAGAACACCAGCGCGACCCGCCGGTCGGTGTTCCCCGCGACCGTGCCCGTGACGACGTCCGGGTGCGGCTGACCGGCGGCGACGCGGGCGAGTCCGTCCAGGACGTCCTGCCGGTCGCGGGCGAACAGCGCGATCCGGTGGTTGTGGTGGGTGCGCCTGGCGGCGAGCGTGTAGGCGAGGTCGGAGACGCGGAGGCCCGTGTCGCGTTCGACGTGGCTGGACAGTTCCCGGCAGGTGTCGGTCAGCGCGGCGGCCGTACGCGCCGTGACCGGTACGAGGTGCACCTGTTCGCCGGCCGCGACGTCGCCGCGGCTCGGCGTGACGTGCCGCCCGCGGTCGCCGGCGGTGAACGGGCCGACGGTGACGGGGTGCCCGGCGGCGTACAGCGCGCCGAGCGATCCGAGCAGGGTCGACGCCTCGTCGGCGCCGCGGCGCAGCGAGGGCAGGGTGGCCGCCGCCGGAAGGATCTCCGACACCGACTTGAGCAGCACGGGATGCGGGCTGAGTTCGATCACCGCGTCGACGTCGTGGTCGCGCAGGGCCGTCAGGGCGTCGACCACCCGGATCTCCTGGCGCAGGTTGTTCGCCCAGTAGTCCGGCCCCAGTTCCCCGCCGTCGACGAGCTCGCCGGTGACGGTCGAGATCATCGGGATGCGCGTGGTCCGGGGCGCGATGCCGTCGAGTTCGGACGTGAGCGGGGCGAGGACATGGTCGACCAGGGCGGAGTGCGGGGCGTGGCCCATGCGCACCCGGTGGTTCGTGACGCCCTCGTCGGTGAGCCGCTGGACGAGTTCGTCGATCTCCTGCGGTGTGCCGGTGACCAGGGTGGAGTTCAGGCCGTTGCGGCCGGAGAGGGTGAGCCGGCCGGTCAGGTACCGCTGCGCCTCGTCCGCACCGGTCATGATCACGATGCCGTCGCCGCGGCCGACGGCCAGCTGCTGGAGCAGCCGGCCATGGTGGGCGGCCAGCCGGGAGGCGTCCTCGAAGTCGAGCGCACCGGCGATGTGGGAGGCGGCGAACTCTCCGACGCTCTGTCCCACGACGATGTCCGGTTCCACTCCGAGGGACCGCCAGGCGTCGGCCAGGGCGACCTGGAGGGAGAACAGCAGCGGCTGGAAGACGTCCATGTCGTCGATGCGGCCGTCCGGCGCCAGCATCTGGTCGACGAGCGAGAAGCCCAGCAGCTCCCGCATCCGCTTGTCGGACCTCATCATGGACCGCCGGAACACGGGCATGCCCGCGAGCAGTTGTCTGCCCATGCCGACCCACTGCGAGCCGTTGCCGGAGAAGAGGAACGCCACCCGCGGCTTGCGTGCGGTCTTCTCCCCGACGCTCAGCCCGTCGGCCGTCGTGCCCTCGGCGAAGGCGTCCAGCCGGTTCCTGAGCCCGGCCATGTCGCGGGCGGTGGCCGCGAGCCGGAACCTGCCGTCGCCGGGTGCCCGGTTGCAGAGCGCCCGCAGGTCGGTCTCGTCACGCAGCGCGAGGGCCCGCTGGGCCAGCTCCTCCCGGGAGTCCTCGGCGAGCAGGAGGAGGGAGTGCTCGGGGCGCGGCAGTTCCTCGACGGCGACGTGGCAGATCGCGCCGCCGAATCCGAACGAGCTGACGCCGCCTCGGCGTGCGTCGGACCGCCGCGGCCAGGTCGTCAGCCGGTCCTGGACGGTGAGGTTGTACTCGTCGAACATGATCTGCGGGTTCGGTGAGGCGTAGTGCAGGCTCGCCGGGAGTACGCCGTTGCGCATCGACATGGCGAGTTTGACCAGGCCGACGATGCCGGCCGCCGCCTCCAGGTGCCCGACATTGGACTTGACGGAACCGAGCCGCAGCGGCACCGCGCGGTCACCGCCCAGGACCGCGCCGATGGCGTTGGCCTCGATCGGGTCGCCGAGGGGCGTCGCGGAGCCGTGGCACTCGATGTAGTCCACGAGGTGCGGTGCGATGCCGGCCCGCTGGTAGGCGGTGCGCAGCATCTTCTCCTGCGCCTGGGGGTTCGGTGCGGTCATGCCGTTGCTCAGACCGTCGTTGTTGGACGAGCTGCCCTTGATCAGGCAGTACACCGGCAGGTCGCGTTCGAGCGCCACACTCAGCGGGGCGAGGACGACGACTCCGGCGCCCTCGCCGCGGACGTAGCCGTTGGCACGGGCGTCGAACGACTTGCAGCGGCCGTCCGGGGCGAGCGCGCCCATCGCGTCCATGGCCGTGTAGTAGTCGGAGACGAAGCTCAGGTTCACGCCACCGGCCAGCACCAGATCGCTCTCGCCCAGCCAGAGCGACTGGCACCCGACGTGCACCGAGACCAGTGAACCGGCGCAGGCGGCGTCGATGGCCATGCTCGGGCCCTGCAGGCCGAGGATGTAGGAGACCCGGTTGGCGATGATGCCGTCGTGCATGCCGGTCGCGGTGTGCGGGGTGATCTGGCTGTCGGGACCGCGATAGTGCGCCAGCGCGGCGTAGTCGCCCCAGCAGGAGGCCATGAACACGCCGGTGTCGCTGCCGACGAGACTGTGGGGCGCGATACCCGCGTCCTCCAGCGCCTCCCAGGCCAGTTCGAGGACCAGGCGCTGCTGCGGGTCCATCTGGACGGCTTCGCGGGGTGAGATGCCGAAGAACAGCGGATCGAACTGGTCGATGCCGTCGATGAATCCGCCCCACCGCACCTTGTCGCCCAGGAGTTCGCGTCGCGCGGCCGGTACCGGGCCGACGGCGTCGCGGCCCTCGGCCAGCAGCTGCCAGAACGCGGAGGGGTCCGGCCCGCCGGGGAACCGGCAGCCGATGCCCACGATCGCGATGGGCTCGTGCGACGCCGCACGGCGCGGGGTGCTCGGGGCGGCCTCCGCGTTACCCGGACCGTCGACCAGCGCTCGGGACAGCGCGTCGACGGTGGGGTACTGCCACATCCAGGTGACCGGGACTTTCCAGCCGAGTAATTCGGACAACGCGGCGGCAATGGTCGACAACTTCAGCGAGTCGAGGCCGTACTGGTGCATCGGTGTCCAGCGATCCACCGCGTCCTTGG
The DNA here is from genome assembly GCF_054963715.1 of Streptomyces sp. STAM6. Taxonomy (NCBI): domain Bacteria; kingdom Bacillati; phylum Actinomycetota; class Actinomycetes; order Kitasatosporales; family Streptomycetaceae; genus Streptomyces; species Streptomyces sp. STAM6. Next base: position 91,580 of record NZ_JBUEFZ010000006.1, read on the forward strand.
ACAAGTCCATCAGCTCGGCGACACGCGAAAGCAGGAATTCTGCTATGGCATGCGAATCTCGTGCTGCGCGCTCTTGGGGCATGGCGGCTCCTCAGCAGGGCGATGGAATGGACTGGTACAGCCTGCAGCCGGCTGTTCCGGGTCCAGGAATTCCGTCGGGATGCAATGTGGGGGTATTGGCCGGACTGCGGCGCCCATACGGGCGGTGTCGGCGAGCACGCCCGCGCCGAGCCGGTTCTTCAAATGGCGAGTCAGGCTCGAGCGGCAGGCCATGGAAATGGCTCATGACACGGAAGCTTCGCTTCGACGTGTCGGGTGCCGCGTGGGAGCCGTATATGGGAGGACGCCCTGTCAGGGCGCTGGGGCCGGTGTCCTGCTGGGCAGGCTGTGCCCTCCCGGACGGGATGGCAGTGGCTGTCGGGAGATGAGCACCTGCACCGCGACTCGATCCCCGTCACGTCGTCCTGGCTGTACACCGCCCCCGTCTCTGGTCAATTCGATCCGCGACTGCATTACCTTCGAGGTCCGTCTGCCCAGGTCAAGAATGATGTGGACTGACGTGGACCGCATCGCGGTACGTGCCTGATCGACACAGCGAAGACTGTCACCCTGTGGGTGGTGAAACAAGTGTGATCCGCGGGTCGGGAGGTGCACTGGCGTGATTTGGTACCCGACGTGACCGGTTCACTCTCTTCTCCCGGAAATGACGGCGGGTGGTTCGCTTGTCAAGGGCAACGGATCCGGTGGGGAATGCCTCCGGCGGCATACGCGCGGGGACGGGCTGGACAGCGGACGGGCGGCACTGCAAGCTGCTCGGCATGAAAATCATGAACTACGCGTCGACGCCGGCCGACGCACGCGTCCTGGCGGCAGGCGCCGGGGTGGTACGTCCGGCCGCCGCACGGCAGTCCCTTTCGGCCGGAGCCGGCGACTTGGTGCGCGGGCATTCCCGGCCGCGTTTCGAGGCGGCGTCACCCGGCGTGCCACCGGTGGTGGGGGATGTGTTGGCCCGATTACGGCAGGCGGTCACCGTTCCCGTGGCCGGCACGGTCGGCGGCGAGCTCTCCGGGAGGGCCGCATGACCAGGACCGACCGGGAGGCCGGCCCGACGGGCGCCGAGACGGCACCACGGCACAGGCCGGGACTGGCACTTGGCGTGCTGGCGGGGGCGCTCGCTCTGGACGTGAGCGGCCTCGGGGTGCTCAATGCCGCCCTGCCGTCCGTCGGAGCGCGGTTCGACCTGGACGACACCACGCTCCAGTGGGTCATGACCGCCTACGCCGTCACGTTCGCCGGCTTCCTGCTGGTGGGTGGCCGGCTGGCCGATGTGCTCGGCCGGAGGCGGGTGTTCGAAGTCGGTGTCGTCCTGTTCACCGTGGCCGCGCTGGCCGGTGCCCTGGCACCGAACACCGGGGTGCTGCTCGGGGCGCGGGCGGTCCAGGGAATCGGCGCGGCCCTGTCGGGCCCGGCCGCGCTGGCCCTGCTGACCGAGGTGTTTCCCGCCGGTCCGGCGCGCAACCGGGCATTCAGCGTGTACGCGGCGGTCGGCGCCGCGAGCTTCAGCGGCGGAGTGCTGCTGGGCGGTGTACTGACCCAGCTCATGGGCTGGCGGTCGGTGCTGTGGTTCTCGGTGGTCCTGGGGCTGGCCGTGGTGGCCGCGACGCGCGTCGGGCTGCCCGGTGGTGCGGGGCGCGGCGGGAAGCTGGATCTGCCCGGCGCGGTGACGGGCACGGTCGGTCTCACCCTGCTGATCGTCGGTGTGAGCAGCAGCGGCGCGTCGGCGTGGACCGCGCTCTGCGCCGCGGTGGCCTTCCTGCTGCTCTTCGTCGTGCGCGAACACCGCACCGCCGACCCGGTGCTTCCCCTCGGCCTCTTCCGGGTCTCATCGGTGCGGGCCGCGAGCCTGGCCGCGTTCCTCCAGTACATGGGCTCGGTCGGGATGCTGTTCTTCGCGCCGCTCTATCTGCAGGAAATGCTGACGTACTCTCCGTTCGAATCCGGTCTCGCGCTGGTGCCGATGTCTGCGGCCGTGCTCCTCACCGCCAACTTCGCCACCGGGCGCCTGCTGGCCAAGTACCCCCCGCGAGCGCTCATGGTGGTCGGGCTCGTCCTGATCGGCGGCGGAACAGCGCTGTGGATGAGTACGCCGCAGCACGGCAGCTATGTGCTGCACATCCTCCCGGGCCTGGTGATCAGCGGCATCGGCCAAGGGCTGAACTTTCCCTCGATGACGTCCGCCGCGCTCACCGGCGTCGCGACGGAACGGCACGCGGTCGCGGGGGCGGTGAACGTCGTGGCCCAGCAGATCGGCGCCAGCGTCGGCGTGGCGGTCATGGTCCTGGTCGCGGCGACCGGTGAGGACCAGCTCACCGGCTACCACCTCGCCTACCTCGCGGCCGGCGTCGCCTGTGCGCTCGGAGCCGTGTACATCGCCCTGTCGGGTCGTCGTGACGAGTCCGGCGCCAAAGGCCCTCGGTAGAGGGTGTTCCGCCGGTCCGGTGCCGGGGCTCCGACGGTCGGCCTGTGCCGTCGCTCACACCGCCTGAGGGCGCATTTCCTCGTCCCAACTCGTGGGTAATGTAGCGGTGTTGTGGTCCACAACTTCTACTCACGGAGGACGTCGTGTCCGGATCCGTCATCCTTGCCGGGGCCCGTACCCCCACCGGTCGCCTGCTCGGGGCTCTGAAAGACTTCTCCGGAGCCCAGCTCGGAGGCATCGCGATCAAGGCGGCCCTGGAGAAGGCGGGGGTGGCGCCCGAGCAAGTCGAGTACACGATCATGGGGCAGGTGCTCACCGGCGGGGCGGGCCAGATCCCGGCCCGTCAGGCAGCGGTGGCCGCCGGTATCCCGATGAGTGTCCCCGCGCTGACCGTCAACAAGGTGTGCCTCTCCGGGCTCGACTCGATCGCGCTGGCCGACCAGCTGATCAGGGCCGGTGAGTTCGACCTCGTCGTGGCCGGCGGTCAGGAGTCCATGACGCAGGCTCCGCACCTGCTTCCCAAGTCGCGTGCGGGCTTCAAGGCCGGGGACGTACCGCTGATCGACCACATGATCCACGACGGCCTGTTCTGCGCCTTCGACCAGCTCGGCATGGGCGTCTCGACCGAGAAGTACAACAGCCGCTACGCCGGGCTGACCCGGGAGAAGCAGGACGCCTTCGCCGCGGCCTCGCACCAGCGGGCGGCCGCCGCGGCGGCCGCCGGGCGGTTCGCCGAGGAGATGGCTCCGGTGACGGTCCCGCAGCGCAAGGGCGACCCGGTGGTGTGTGACACCGACGAGGGCGTGCGTCCCGACACCACGGTGGAGGTCCTGGCGAAGCTGCGTCCCGTGTACAGCGCCGACGGCACCATCACGGCGGGAACGGCGTCGCAGATCTCCGACGGCGCCGCGGCCGTGGTGGTGGCGAGCAAGGCCAAGGCCCAGGAGCTGGGCCTGCCCTGGATCGCCGAGATCGGCGCCCACGGCGTGGTGGCCGGGCCGGACGCGAGCCTGCACGAGCAGCCGTCGAACGCGATCAGGGCGGCACTGACCAAGGCCAAGCTGGAGCCGTCCGACCTGGACCTGGTGGAGATCAACGAGGCGTTCTCCGCCGTCGGCATCGTCTCGACCGAACAGCTGGGCCTCAGCCCCGACATCGTGAACGTCGACGGCGGAGCCATCGCGCTCGGCCACCCGATCGGAGCCTCCGGCGCCCGGCTCATCGTGCACCTCGCCTATGAGCTGCGCCGCCGAGGCGGTGGTCTGGGCGCGGCGGCGCTGTGCGGCGGCGGCGGGCAGGGCGACGCCCTGCTGATCCGCGTGCCGTCCGCCTGACGGCCGGTCGGAGCGGCACGGCCGCGAGCCGGAGGAACACACGGCCCTCTCGGGGCGGCCCCCTGTGGGCCGCCCCCAGGGGGCTGTCCGCACCCCGCGACCCGGCGGAGCGGGCGACCCCCCGAGCAGGGGGTCATGGGGTGGGCGTGATCCGTTCCTGCGGCGCCTGAGCCGAGGCCGCGGCCGACGGCGCGGGTTTCGGCCGCAGCATGATGAGCATCGTGCACACCACGGCCGCGCACAGGATGTTGACGGCCATCGCGGCGGCATAGACGTGGTGGAAGGACGCGATTCCGCCGGGGGCCGGGCCCGACGCCATGATCGAGGCGAATCCGGCGACGCCCACCGCGCCGCCGACCTGGCGTACCGTCAGGGTCATCCCGAGGCCGCCCGCGAACTTCTGCGGGGGCACCGTGCCGGCCGCCAGCGACGACAGGCAGGTGATGGCGAGACCGAGCCCGCCGCCGCCGAGGACGGCGGCCGGCAGCCAGCCGCCCAGGAAGTTGGGCGTGGGGCCGAAGAGACTGGACGCCCAGATGGCGTTGCTGCCCGTGAAGGACAGCGCGCCCAGGACCGTGACCTTCACCTGGGTGGCCGGTCGGGTGAGCCGTCCGGCGGTGAGCGAGCCGGCCATCGAGGAAACGGCTCCGACGCTCAGGGCACCGGCGGTCTGCAGGACCGACCAGCGCCAGATGTCGGCGGCGAACAGGGGTGCGGCCAGCATCCACGCGAACATCGTCATGTTGAGCATGCCGAGGCCGAGGTTGGCGGTCGCGAAGACGGGGCTGCGCCACACCGTCATCTCCACCGCCGGCGCCGGGTGCGTACGCGAGCGGAGCACGGTCACGGCGACGAGCGCCAGGCCGGCCAGTCCGAGTCCGACGGTGCGGACGTCTCCCCAGCCCCAGGTGTCCCCCTCGGTGAGCGCGCTCACCACCCCGGCGATGCCCAGGGCGAGGGCGATGCTGCCCACCGCGTCCGGCAACCGGTCCCCGGTGCCGCGCAACCGCTGCCTCGGCAGCATCACCACGGCGGCGACCAGCATCGCGCCGCACAGCGGGAGGTTGACGTAGAACACCGAGCGCCAGCCGAAGGCGCGCAGCAGCAGCCCGCCCGCGGCCGGTCCGATGACGGCGGAGAAGCCCGCCACCGCGGACCAGGTGCCGACCGCTCGGGCGATGCGCTCCCGCGGCGTCGTGGCGAGGATGAGGCCGAGCGCGGCGGGGATCATGCCACCGGCCGCCGCGCCCTGGACGACCCGCGCCGCGATGAGCCACCAGATGGACGGTGCCACGGCGCAGACGAGCGAGGCCGCGGTGAAGGCGGCCAGGGACCAGAGGAAGACGGTGCGCCGGCCGACGCTGTCGGCGATCCTCCCGGCGGGCGTGAGCACGGCCGCCAGCAGGATCGTGTAGCCGCTGATGACCCACGACATGGTGTTGAGCGACGTGCCCGGGAAGTCGTCCAGAATGTCCGGGAAGGCGATGCTGGTGATCGAAAGGTCGAGGAAGGCCATGAAGCTCGCGCCGCTGCACAGCGCCAGGACCCTGGCCGGGTTGATCTCCCGCGTCGCGGATGTGCGCTCAGCCGACTCGTCGGGCATGCCGGTCCCCTCAGCTCGTGTGCGTCGTCGAACTCGCCTGTGGTCCAACTGGGTGCGCGGGGAGGGTGGTTGGAGCGATGCAGCCGAAGACAGTGTGCCCCCACCCCCCTTTCACCGCGGGGCGCATTACGTGATCAGCGCATGTGATGACCATCACTCGGGGTCCACTCCAAGATCTTTGCCGTCATGCCTTGCGGTGGCTCTCGCGGCAGGCCAATGATGGGTCGGGGCGCCCGGGGGAGGAACCGGCGCAACGGCGGGGGCCGCAACCACCCCATCGCCCGACAGCACACCTCTGCAGCCCAGCACGTCTGCACGTCTGCACGATCGCGTTTCCGCACGTCTGCACATCTGCACTTCTGCACTTCTGCACTTCTGCACGACAGCGTTTCTGCACACAGCACTTGCGCACTTCGGCAGTTCAGCACTTGGCGTACTTGCAATCCTGACGGCGCGGACGACTCACGGAGCAGCCACTCGCACCACTGCTCGTGGGACGCACGCCGCTCGATCACGGGGGAATCGGCACGGGTGCACGGGGGATCGGCCCTGTGCGCGCGCTTGCATCCGGCACCTGTAGGCCCTCACAGGGCTGCCTCGGGTGCCGTTGCCCTGCCCCGGGACGGGCGGCGCCCACCGGACGCGCCGCGGGTGATCACGGGGAGGCACGGCATGACTTCTTTGAGTTCCGTCCTGATAGGCAGCGGGAGCGTACTCGTTCGCTGCGGCGAGGTACTCCTGGAGAAGGGACACCGGATCACAGCCGTGGTGACCGGTGACGCCACCGCCCGGTCCTGGGCGGTCAAGGCCGGTGTCCCGCAGCACGAACTCGCCGAGGCCGTGGCACTCGCACCGCGGTTGTCCTGCGACCTCCTGCTCAGCGCCGGCAACTACGCGGTGGTGCCCGAAGCGCTGCTGGCCTGCGCGAGGCAGGCCGTCAACTACCACTACGGCCCCCTCCCCGAGTACGCGGGACTGCACTCGCCGTCCTGGGCCATCGCCGACGGGGCGCGGGAGTACGGCATCACCTGGCACCGCATGGCCGGGGTCGTCGACGGCGGCGAGGTGCTGGGGCGGTTCCCGGTGGCCATCGAGCCCGAGGACACCGCGCTCTCGCTGGGCCTCAAGTGCGACGAGGCGGCCGTCGCCGCCCTGGCCGGACTGATCGACGACATCGCGGAGGGCCGCGAGACCGCGACCCCCCAGGACGCCACGACGCGCCGCTACTTCTCCCGGCACAGCCAGTTCGCCGCCGAGGGGCTGATCGACTGGAGCCTTCCGGCCGAGCGCATCGCCGCCCTGGTGCGGGCCACCGACTACGGCCCGTTCGCGAGCCCGCTGGTGTGGCCCAAGGTCAGCCTCGACGGGCGGTTCTACGCCGTCCGGGCAGCCCGCTCTCAGGCCGCCGACGCTTCCACCGCGGCCACCGCGGCCGGCGCGTCCGCCGCCAACCCCTCCGAACACGCCGCCGCGCCCGGAACGGTCCTCTCCTGTGACGACGCGTCGGGCCTGCGGGTGGCCACGGGCGCCGGAAGCGTCACCCTGACCCGGCTGTGCACCCTGGAGGGTGAGGAACGGCCCGTCGGCGCCGTCGCGGCGGCCCACGGCATCCTGCCCGGCACCGTCCTGGACGTCCCCGGCGAGGACGCGGGCGCGCGTCTGACCGAGGCGGGCGTCAAGGCCTCCAAGGCCGCCGGCCGATGGCGTGAGCGCCTGATCGGGGACGGCGACCACCCCTACCGCCTCCCCTACCCGCAGCCCCGCCACGGGACCGAGAGCGCCGGGAGCGGGACCGGGACCGACAGCGCCGGGAGCGGGCCGCAGGCGGACCCCGTCCTCGTGCGATGCCACGTCCCGTTCCAGGAGGGCGGCGACGGCGGCGACGGCGTCCTGGAAGCGTCCGCGGCGGCCGCCGCCCACCTGGCGGGTGCGCTGGGCATCTTCCTGAGCCGGGCGAGCGGCCGGCGGGAGGTCCACCTCGCGATGGAGGCCCCTCGCGAGGGCGTCGACGCCGCGCACCGCGACCTGTTCGCCGCCTGGCTGCCCCTGCCGTGCCGTGTCGACGCCGACGCGACGGTCTCGGAGAACCTGCGGGCGGTGCGACGGGAGTTCGTCCTCGGCCAGGAGCGGGGATGGCTCCGCCGCGACGCCGTCGGCCGCGACGAAACGCTCCGTGAACGCTGGAACAGCGGCGCGCTGACACCGGACGTACTGATCTCCTGGGGGACCCGCGACCGGGACCGCCAGGACTCCGGCGGCCGGGACGGCGACCGTCCGCGACTGGAACTCCACGTCCGGCAGGACGGCGCCGAGGACGGTGCGCTCGTCACCTTCCACTACGACGCCACGCGCCTGGCGGCCCGGGACGTCGCCCGGCTGGCCGACCAGTTCACCGCGTGGTGCGGCCGTCTGCCCGCCGCCGCGGAGCGGCCGACGGCCGCCGCCGACCTCCTCACCGAGGAGGAACGCGCCCTCCTCGTCGAGGAGTTCAACGACACGGCCCGCGCCACCGCGGACCTCGCCGGGCGGAGCCTGCACCGGCTCTTCGAGCGGGCCGCACACGACCATGCCGAGGACACCGCACTGCTCTGCGCGGACACCGGGCTGACCTACGCCGAGCTCAACGCCCGCGCCAATCGGCTCGCCCACGCGCTGGCCGACCGGGGTGTGGGCCGCGGGGATCTGGTCGGCGTGGCCCTGGACCGCTCGATCGACCTGGTCGTGGCCCTCCTGGCGGTGCTGAAGACCGGCGCGGCCTATGTGCCCGTGGACCCCCGGTTCCCGGCGGAACGCATCCGCCAGATGATCGAGGACGCCGAACCCACACTCATCGTCACCCCCGCCGCCGCGCCCGCCGGCCTCGCCGCCTGGCACGGCCTCTGTGTGAGCGTCGACCTGAGTGCCGGGCCGAGCGCCGACGCGGACCTCGCGGTCGATGTGGACGCGGGCGACCTGGCCTACGTCATCTACACCTCGGGCTCGACCGGCCGCCCCAAGGGGGTCGAGATCACCCACGGGGCAGTGTGCAACTTCCTGGCCGCCATGCGTGAACGGCCGGGGTGCGCCGCCGACGACCGGCTGCTGGCGGTCACCACCGTGTCCTTCGACATCTCCGTACTGGAGCTGTTCCTGCCGCTGGTCTGCGGCGCGACCACGGTCATCGCCCAGGCCCGGGAAACCCTGGACGCCAAGGCCCTGAGCGGGCTGCTGGAGCGGCACGCGATCACGGTGATGCAGGGCACCCCCGCCACCTGGCAGCTGCTGCTGGACGGAGGCTGGCAGGGCACCCCCACCCTGAGGAGGATCCTCTGCGGCGGTGAGGCGCTCCCCCGTGACCTGGCGGACCGGCTGCTCGCCGCCGGGGCCCCGGGCTCGGTGTGGAACATGTACGGCCCCACCGAGACCACCGTGTGGTCCACGGCCTGGGAGGTGGCGGCGCGTGCCGAGGAGGACGGAATCCTCGTCGGCGCTCCCATCGACCGCACCCAGGTCTATGTCCTCGACGAGAACCTCTCGCCGGTACCGCTCGGCTTCCCCGGTGAGTTGTGCATCGGCGGCGCGGGAGTGGCCCGCGGCTACCGCAACGACCCCGAGCAGACCCGGCTCCGCTTCGCGGACAACCCCTTCCACCCCGGCACCCTCTACCGGACCGGCGACCTGGCGCGGTTCGTCGAACCCGGCAGGCTGACGCTGCTGGGACGCAACGACCGCCAGGTCAAACTGCGCGGCCACCGGATCGAGCCCGCCGACGTGGAGGCGGTCGTCAGCCGCCATGAGGCGGTCCGCCGCGCCGTGGTGGTCGGCCGCGACGAGCAACTGGTCGCCTACTGCGTCCGCGACGCCGCTCCGGCCGGTGACCCGGTCCGTACCCCGGCGGACGAGAGCACCGCCCTGGTCGAGTGGGCCGCCGCCTGGGACCGCGCCTACGAAGCCGGTGCCGACACCGCTCCCGCCGACACCAGCACCGACACCGGCACCGACACCGATCCCGTCAGCGCCGATGCCACGTTCAACCTGGCAGGCTGGCGCAACAGCTACGACGGCCTCCCCTTCTCGCACCGGGAGATGCGCGACTGGCAGCGGAGCTCCGTCCGGCGCATCCTCTCCCACGCACCGGAGAACGTCTTCGAGATCGGCTCCGGCAGCGGCCTGATGCTCTTCGGCCTGGCACCGCACTGCCGCACCTACCACGCCGTGGACGCCTCCGCCGCGGCCGTCGAGACGACCCGGCGGCACCTGGACTCACTGCCGCACGTGACGTGCGAACAGCGCGCGGCCCACGCGCTCCCCGAGGTGGCCGCGGGCGCCTTCGACACCGTGGTCATCAACTCGGTGGCCCAGTACTTCCCCAGCGTCGACTACCTGACGTCGGTGCTGGAGTGGGCGACCAGGGCGGTCACCAAGGGACGGGTGTTCCTCGGTGACGTACGCGACCTGTCGCTGCTGGAGGTCTTCCACGCCGACGTGGCGCACTTCCGCGCGGACGGGGAGGCCGGCGGGATCTCCGCCGAGGAACTGGCGCGCCGCGCCGAGCGAGGCGTCCGCGCCGAGCGTGAACTGGTCCTCAGCCGGGACTACTTCGCGCATCTCCCGCAACTGTTCCCGCAGATCACCGGCGTCGACATCACCCTGCGCGACGGTCGCCACGTCAACGAGATGACGCGCTACCGCTACGACGTCACCCTGCACATCGGCGAGGCCGCCCGGCCCGCCATCCCGGCGGCGGAGCGGGACTGGCAGGCCGACGGCCCGGACCTGGCCGCGCTCCGCGCCGAGCTGGGTGCCGTCGCCGACCGCCCGCTCCGTCTGAACGGCATCCCCAACGGCCGGCTGGCCGAGGTGTCCGGCCGGGTGGCCGCGGCCCTGGAGGTCATGGGCACGAGCACCTCGGTGGTGCCCACGTCCTGGATCGACCCCGCCGATCTCGCCGATCTCGCCGGTGAGGCGGGCCTGGAACTGGCGCTGCTGCCCAGCCGCTCCGGCGGGACCTGGCGGTGCGACGCCCTGTTCTGGCGGCCGGGGCAGACCCCCGACCTCAGCCCGGCCCCGGCCGAAGCGCCGGACCGGGACACCCCCGCCCGGTACGCCAACACGCCCGCGGCCGGCGAAGCGCCCCGGACCCCGCTGCACCGCGTGCTGCGTCCCTGGCTGGCCGAGCGGCTGCCGGAGTACATGGTGCCGGCGTTCATCGTGGAGCTGGACGAGCTTCCGCTGACCCCGAACGGCAAGATCGACGAGAACGCGCTTCCGGACCCCGTGGTGGAGGTCGACGCCACCGTCAAGCCCGCCACCGAGCTGGAGCGGGACATCGTGGCCATCTGGTCGGACGTCCTCGGCCACGACCGGATCGGCGTCAACGAGAACTTCTTCGAGATCGGCGGCAACTCGCTGCGGGTCGTCCGGGTCCAGACGCGGCTGGAGGAACTGCTGGGACGCCCCGTCCTGGGGGCCAAACTCTTCGAGCACTTCACCGTCAAGACCCTCGCCGCCTATCTGGCCGGCGGCACCGGTGTCGGCACCCACACCGGCCGGGAGGTCGTGCCCGACCGCCGCCGCGCCGTCCACGACGAGCCCATCGCCATCATCGGCATGGCCTGCCGTCTCCCCGGCGACGCCAACACCCCGGAGGAGTACTGGGAGCTGCTGGAGCGCGGCGGCGACGGGATCGTCGAGGTCCCGAAGGACCGCTGGGACGCCGAGGCCCTCTACAACCCCGACCCGGAGGTGCCGGGCACCTCGTACTGCAGCAGTGGCGGGTTCGTCACACCCATCGACCTCTTCGACCCCGCCTTCTTCGGCATCTCCCCGCGCGAGGCCCGTTCGCTCGACCCCATGCAGCGCATGGTGCTGGAGACCACCTGGGAGGCGTTCGAACGCGCCGGCTACACCATGGACCGGCTGCGTGGCAGTCAGACCGGCACCTTCATCGGTGTCGGCAAGAGCTCCGCGTACCACGAGTACGGCCTCACCATGGCCGGCGGGCTGACCGACCTCGACGGCTACGTGGGACCGGGGTCCGCGGGCGGCACCATGTCCGGCCGGGTGTCGTACGTGTTCGGCCTGGAGGGCCCGACCCTCACCCTGGACACGGCGTGCTCCTCCTCCCTGGTCACCACCCACCTGGCCGCCAACGCGCTGCGCAACGGTGAGTGCGATCTGGCGGTGTCGGCCGGGGTGAGCCTGATGCTCACCCCCGAACTGCACGTCGAGTTCAGCCGTCTGCGCGGCATGTCGGCGGACGGCCGCTGCCGGTCGTTCTCCTCCGACACCGACGGCACCGGCTGGAGCGAGGGCTCCGCCGCGGTCGTCCTCAAGCGGCTGTCGGACGCCCGGCGCGACGGCGATCCCGTCCTGGCCGTGCTGCGCGGCACCGCCGTGAACCACGACGGCCACAGCGCCAGCCTGACCACGCCCAGCGGCCCCGCCCAGCAGCGGGTCATCCGCGCCGCGCTGGCCGCCTCGGGGCTCCAGCCGGACGACATCGACTACCTGGAGGCGCACGGCACCGGCACCAAGCTGGGCGACCCCATCGAGGGGACCGCGCTCGCCGAGGTCTTCGGCGGCAGCCACTCGAACGAGGTACCGCTGTGGGTCGGTTCGGCCAAGTCCAACCTCGGCCACACCCAGGCCGCCGCCGGTCTGGCCGGTGTGATGAAGGTCGTGCTGGCCATGCGCCACGACACGCTCCCGCGGACCCTGCACGTCGCCGAGCCCACCCCCACCGTGGACTGGCAGGGCGCCGGCATGGCGCTGGTCCAGGAGCAGCGCCCGTGGCCGGCGAAGGACGTGCCGCGCCGCGCGGGCGTCAGCTCGTTCGGCATCGGCGGCACCAACGCCCACGTGATCGTCGAGGAGCCGCCGCGGCCCGCGGCGAAGGACGCCGAGGAGGACGCGTCCGCGCCCCTGCCGCCCACGGTGCCGTTCGTGGTGTCCGGCTACACCGACGCCGCCCTGCGCCGGCAGGTGGAGAACCTGCACCTGCACATGGGCATGAACATCCAGGACCGCCTGGGTGACGTGGCCCGCTCCCTGGCGACCACCCGCAGCCACTTCCGCCGCCGGCTGGTGCTCCAGGTCAAGGACAAGGCCGAACTCCTCGACAAGCTCGCCTCGTTCGCCCGTACCGGGGAACTGCCCGCGGAGTCGGTGCGCACCGGGAACCACGCCGAGGAACCCCGGCTGGCCCTGCTCTTCACCGGCCAGGGCAGCCAGCTTCCGGGCATGGGCAAGGACGTCTACGACGTGTACCCCGTCTTCCGCGAGGCGCTGGACGAGGTCGCCGCCCGCTTCACCGGGCTGGAGAGGCCTCTTCTGGAGGTGATGTGGGCCGATCCGGACAGTGAGGACGCGGCCCTGCTGCACCGTACCGACTTCACCCAGCCCGCCCTGTTCGCCCTTCAGGTGGCACTGTGGCGGCTGTGGGAGAGCTGGGGTGTGCGGCCGGAGCTGCTGCTCGGCCACAGCATCGGCGAGTTCGCCGCCGCCCATGTGGCGGGGGTGTTCGACCTGGACGACGCCTGCCGGCTGGTCGCGGCCCGCGGCCGGCTGATGCAGGCCCTGCCCGCCCGCGGAGCCATGGTGTCGCTGGAAGCGGCCGGCGAGGAGGCGGAGGCCGCCATCGACGCCCTCGGGCTGCGGGGCGCGCTGGACGTCGCCGGGCTCAACACGCCCACGCAGACCGTGCTCTCCGGTGACACCGAGGCCGTCGAGGCGATCGCCGCCCACTTCTCGGAGCAGGGCCGCAAGGCCAAGCGGCTGACGGTGTCCCACGCCTTCCACTCGCACCACATGGACGGCATGCTCGCCGATTTCCGCGCCGTGGCGGAGTCCGTCCGCTTCCACGCTCCGGAGATCACACTGGTCAGCAGCCTCACCGGCGAGCCTGCCGCGCCGGGCGAACTGGAGCAGTCCGGCTACTGGGTCCGGCAGGTGCGCCACGCGGTCCGCTTCAGCGACGGCATGCGCAGCCTTCGCCGCGAGGGCGCGAACACCTTCCTGGAGCTCGGCCCGCAGCCGGTGCTGTCCGGCCTGGGGGCGTCCTGCCTGGCCGACGAGGGACTGGTGTCCTGGGTGCCCTCGTTGTCCCCGGGCAGGAACGGCGCCTCGGTGGTCCAGCGGAGCCTGGCCGAGCTGCACGTGCGGGGCGTCCCGGTCGACTGGTCCGGCTACTTCGCGCCCTTCGGCGGCGGCCGGGTGGACCTGCCGACGTACGCCTTCCAGCGGGAGCGGTTCTGGTTCGAGCCGCCGGTCTCCCGCGAGGTCGGCGCCGGTCTGAACGCCACCGGCCACGCGCTCCTCGGCGGCGGTGTGGAGATCGCCGGCACGGAGATGTCGCTGTTCACCAACGTGGTGGCGGCGGACCGGCCGGTGTGGGTGCAGGAGCACCGGGTGATGGACGCCGTCCTGATGCCGGGCACGGCGTTCTTCGAGGCCATGCGGGCCGCGGGCGACGCCGCCCACGAGGGCGAGTGGGACCTGTCGGACGTGGTCATCGCCTCCCCGCTGGTGCTCGCCTCCGGGGTGCCGGTGCGGACGCAGGTCACCGTGGGTCCGGCGATCGGTGAGTCCCGTCCCGTTCAGGTCTACAGCGCACCCGAGGGTGAGGACGGCGCCTGGCAGCTGCACGCCGAGGGCCGCATCACGCCCGCGGAGGGTGCCGGTACCGGCACCGCGGTGACGGTACCGCCCCGGGGCGCCGAGCCCCTCGACGCGTCCGCCCTCTACCGCGACCTGGACGCCCTCGGATACGGCTACGGGCCGACCTTCCAGGGCATCAAGGAGGCCTGGCACGTGGGCGGGGAGGTGTGGGCCAGGGCCGCCCTGCCGGAGAGCGCGGAGCAGTCCGCCGCCGGCTACGTCCTGCACCCGGCCCTGCTGGACTCGGCCATGCACTCGCTGCTGCTGACCCAGCGGCTGCAGAACCGGACCGGCGACGACCTCTTCGTGCCGTTCGAGGCCGAGCGCCTGTCGCTGCGGGTGAAGGGCCTGACGGAGATCTGGGTCCGGGTCGCCGACTTCGAGCTGGGTGACGGCGAGTTCTGGGCCTCCCTCGACATCCACGACAGCGACGGCGCCCATGTCGGCCGGCTGCACCGCCTCCACGCACGGCGGGTGGACCGGGCGGTGCTGCGCCGCCTGGCCGCTGCCGGGGTGGACCGCTTCCAGTTCGACGTCGGCTGGCGCCCGGTGGACACCGCGAACGTCGAACTCGGCGGCTCGTGGGGCATGATGACGCCGGCCGGGGACGTGCCGTGGGCGCGGGAGGTCAAGACCCTCCTGGCGCGGGCCGGCATCCAGGTGATCAAGGTCCGGGAGCTGGAGGACGCCGAGGACCTGGACGGCCTGGTCTGCCTGTGGGACTCCGACGCGGAGGTGCCCTCCCAGGCCCACGCGTTCGCCGCCGCGGCGCTGGAGCAGCTGCAGGAAGCGGTCGGCACGGAGTTCCGCACCCCGCTGGTGTGGGTCACCCGCCACGCGGTGGGCACCGGCGCCGACGACATGGTCTCCGGACTGGGCGCCGGCCCTCTGTGGGGCCTGATGCGGACCGCGCGCAACGAGCACCCCGAACTGAGCCTGCGCCTGGTCGACCTCGGCGAGGACGAGGCGGACCGCAAGGCACTCCCCGCCGCGTTGATGCTGGAGACGGAACCGGAGTGCGCGCTGCGCCACGGCGAGGTGCTGGTGCCGCAACTGCTGCGGGTGGGCTCGGCACAGGATCTGGAGATCCCGGCCGAGGGCCGCTGGCAGCTGGAGATCGCCGCCAAGGGCCGCCTGGACGAGCCGCTGACGGTCAAGTCCCTGCCGGAGAGGGCCCTGGCACCGGGCGAGATCCGCGCCGAGGTGCGGGCCGCCGGGGTGAACTTCCTCGATGTGCTCAACGCCCTGGGCATGGTGGAGATCCCCGCGTTCGGCCTGGAGTTCGCCGGTGTGGTCACCGAGGTCGGCGGCAGCGTCGACCAGGTGAAGGTCGGCGACGCCGTGCTGGGCCTGGCCCGGGGCTCCTTCGCCTCCGAGGTCGTCACGGACGCGCGCCAGGTGGTGCGCATGCCGGAGCACCTCGGCTTCGAGGAGGCCGCCACCCTCCCGATGACCTTCCTCACCGCCTGGTACGGCCTGCACGAACTGGGCGGCCTGCGAGCGGGCGAGCGGGTGCTGATCCACGCCGCGGCCGGTGGCGTGGGCATGGCGGCGGTGCAGCTGGCGCGGCTGGCCGGCGCCGAGGTCTACGGCACCGCCAGCGAGCCCAAGTGGCCCGCGCTGCGGGAACTCGGCCTGGACGACGCCCACCTCGCGTCCTCGCGGGACCTGGGCTTCGTCGAGCACTTCGGCGGGAACGCGTCCGGCGGGGAGTCCGGTGGAAGCTTCGACGTGGTGCTGAACTCCCTGGCGACCGAGTTCATCGACGCCAGCCTGGGCATGCTGGGCAGCGGCGGACGGTTCCTGGAGATGGGCAAGATCGATGTGCGCGAGCAGGCGGCCATCGACCAGAGCCATCCGGGCGTGACCTACACCGTCTACAACCTGCCCGAGGCGGGGCCGGACCTCATCCAGCGGATGTTGGTCTCCATCGCCGAACTGTTCACCCAGGGCAAGCTGGCGCCGCTGCCGCTGCGGACCTTCCCCATGACCCACACCTCCGACGCCTTGCGCTTCATGGCCCAGGCGCGGCACGTGGGCAAGGTGGTGCTGGTCCCGGCCCGGCAGCGGCAGTTCGTCCGGCCGGACGGCGCGGTGCTCGTCTCGGGTGGCGCCGGTGACCTCGGCCGGCGCGTGGCCACGTGGCTGGTCGGCACGCACGGCGTACGCGACCTGGTGCTGACCTCCCGCCGCGGGATGGAGTCCCCCGGGGCGCGGTCGCTGGTGGACGAGCTGTCCGAGCTGGGTGCCACGGCCACCGTGGTGGCCTGCGACGCGGCCGACCGCGACGACGTCGCCGGGGTGATGGCCCTGTTCGGTGCGGAGCGCCCGCTGCGCGGCGTGGTGCACGCGGCGGGTGTGCTGGACGACGGCGCTCTGACGGCCCTGACGCCGGAGCGGTTCGACGCGGTCCTCCGGCCGAAGGTGGACGGCCTGTGGCACCTCCACGAGCTGACGCAGGACATGGAGCTGGACTTCTTCATGATGTTCTCCTCCATCGCGAGCGTCATGGGAGCACCCGGCCAGGGCAACTACGCCGCCGCCAACGCCTTCCTCGACGCGCTCGCCCACCTGCGCCGGGCCAAGGGCCTGCCGGCCACGTCGGTGGCCTTCGGCCCCTGGGAGGGCGACGGCATGGCCGCCGGGCTCAGCGAGTTCGACCGGGCCCGCTTCGCCCAGCTCGGACTCGACCGGCTGGCACCGGACGAGGGCCTGGAGCTCTTCGAGCTCGCCGTCAGGAGCGGTCGCGCGCTGACCATGGCCGCCGCACTGGACCTGAACCGCGTGCAGCACTACTTCGAGAACCGCGGCGGCATACCCCCGCTGTTCCGCGCGCTGCTCAGCGGCAACGCGGGCGGACGTTCCCGGGCCGGCGGCGGAACCGACCTGCGCAAGCTCCTGGGCGAGGCCCCGCCGGAGGAGTACCCGGCCGTGGTGCTGGGCGTGGTCCGCGAGGAGGTGGCGAAGACTCTGGGCTTCGGCTCGCCGGAGGCCGTGGACGTCGACGTTCCGCTCCAGGACATCGGCATCGACTCACTGACCGCGGTGCTGATGCGCAACCAGCTCGCGGACCTGACCGGGCTCGCCCTGCCCGCGAAGATCGCCTTCGATCACCCCAACCTCACCTCGCTGGCCGACTTCCTGCTGGCGAAGCTGCTGGAGGCGGGGCTGGACGCGGCGCCCGCGACGGCCACGGGCACGGCGGCCACCGATGAGGCCGGGACGGCCGGTACCGCGGGCGTGGACCTGTCCACGGCCCGGAAGGGCTGCCTGCACCCCGACCTCCGCTTCGACAACGCCACCGCGGCGCCGGTACGCCCGGAGGCGGTGTTCGTCACCGGCGCCACCGGCTTCGTCGGCGCCTACCTGCTGCACGAGCTGCTCGCCTCCGAGGTGGTCGCCTACTGCCTGGTGCGGGCGGACGACGCCCGCCGGGCCATGGAGCGCCTGGTCGGCGCCCTCGACGGCTACGGCCTGTGGAGGGAGGAGTTCGCGCCGCTGCTGAACCCGGTGGTGGGTGACCTCACCCAGCCGCTGTTCGGCCTGGGCGAGGAGGACTTCGACGAACTGGCCGACCAGGTGGACGCCGTCTGCCACTCCGCTGCCCTGGTGGACTGGATGCGGCCGCTGGAGGACTACATCGGCCCCAATGTGGTCGGTACGCACGAGGCGCTGCGTCTGGCCTCACGCGGTCGCGGCAAGGCGTTCCACTTCGTCTCCACCTTCGCCACGCTGCCCAAGTACCTGGGGTACGAGGTCAGCGAGGACGACCGCGAGTACGGCTACCTGACGTCCAAGTGGCAGGCGGAACAGATGGTGACCGCCGCCCGCTGGCGCGGCGCGAAGGCGTCGACGTACCGGCTGCCGTTCGTGGGCGCCTCGACCCGCACCGGTCACTTCCGGCTCGACCGCGGCGACTTCCTGCACAACCTGATCACCGGCGGCCTCGAAATGGGGAGCTTCCCGTCGCTGGCCGCCGACCTCACGACGGTGCTGCCGGTCGACTACCTGTGCCGGACGATCGCCGAGGCGATGACCAGCGACCTGGCACGCATCGGAAGTGACTACGACTTCGTCAACTCCGGTGCCCCCTCCTTCGACCGCTTCTTCGAGATGGTCGGCGCCGCCGGCGGCGGGGCGGAGATCGTGCCCTTCGACGAATGGCGACAGCGGGCGCTGGCGTTCGCCGCCGCGCACCCGGAGGGCCCCCTCGCCCGGATCGCCGCCCTGGTGGACGGCCTGACGGCGGAGGGCCTGGCGGACATGTTCGCCGCGCTCCACGTGGGAGGCGCCGTCTTCGGCGCGGAGGACTACCCGTCCCCGCCCGTCGACGAGGACTTCGTCCGCATCTATGTGGACCGCATCAACACTTCGGACCGAGCGGAGGACACGACGTCATGAGCGACGCGACCCAGGCGGCAGACCCGACGGTGGACGAGGACGCCGCGGTGACGGGCACCTACCGGAAGACCGGCACCTTCCTGCACTCCTCGGCGGCGGCCCATGCCGAGCAGCTGTCCCCGGTGCTCGACAAGTACCAGGTGGACAAGGAGGAGATGGGGTCCCGGCTGCCTCCGCACCGGACGCTGAACACGAGCTGCTTCCACCCCGAGGTGCACCCCACCCAGGTCGTCCGGATGAACCTGGACGACGACCTGGCGGACAACCTGGCACGCCAGCTGCGCTGCCAGGCGGTGATCCAGGAGAGCTTCGCCGCCGCCTCGATCGGCAGCTACTTCCCGGTCTCCACCATGTTCGAGAACTGCGTGCTGTTCGTGCCCTCGGCGAAGCGCTTCTACGACCTGAACCAGGACATCGTCCAGGAGCACTTCCCCGAGGTCGAGACCGCGGTGGTGAACGCCTTCATCGTGCCGGCCGAGAAGCGGCCGTACGGCACGCACGCGGCCAGCTCGATCGCCCTTCAGATCCCGTCGCTGGTGAAGAAGCAGCTCGGATTCCCGACCGAGTACCGCAGCTTCCACACCGCGCTGACCCCGACGCCGCTGACCCGGCAGCCGTTCGTGATCTTCGAGGAGGCGGAGGTGGAGGCCCCGAACCTCCCGTACGTCTACGAGAAGATGCTGGAGTGCGGCCTGGAGGGCGAGGAGAAGGACGCCGTCGACAAGGCGCTGTACCTCTTCCTGGAGGGAAAGCTGTCCGAGATCGACCTGCCCTCGGTGCGGGACTACCTGATGGCGATGTACTGGGCGAAGACGTACGCCGACAAGCCGTCTCCCGGCTACTACTGCGACAGCCGGGTCGGTGACGCGCTGGTCTTCGACAACTACCGGGCCCACGCCGACAGCACCCTGCCCCGCACCACCAAGGACCGCCTCACCATCGACCTGCGCTGCTTCAACAAGGTGCACTACCCGAAGGGCATGACCAGCGGTCTGGACTTCATCGTCGATCCGGACGAGCGGGCCTACCAGATCAGGCGCAAGTGGGCGTCCATCGAGTTCCTCCTCGCCACGCTCGGCTACGAGAGCGTCGACGAGTTCCTGCGCCTGGTGTTCGGCGGGACCCGGCGCGCGGCCGACATCGATCCCTTCGGCCTGATGACGGACCTCCAGTTCGGCATCTACAACAAGTCCGAGTACCACCTCCTCGACCAGAACCTCGACGACCACTACGAGCGGGTCGAGGCCCTGTACGACCGCATCGCGAAGGAAGGGGAGTACGTCCTGCCGGAGCGGGCCAGGCAGTGCCTCGCCGGACTGAGCGAGCAGCCCGGCACCTGAGGCCCGGAAAGGACGCGGTCGAAGTGAACCACCGACACCGATCGAGGAATGCGCTGTGAGCCGAACCGAATCCGTGCACGACCTCGTGGAGCGCTTCTACACGGTCGTGAAGCTGCCGCACGATCCGTTCGCGAAGGCGTTCCTCAATCGGTGCCGTTCACACACCGTCAAGGTGAACGGCCGCTTCTACAAGTACTTCCAGAGCGGCAGTGGCCCGACCGTCCTCCTCGTGCACGGCCTGAACACCAACCTGGGCAGCATGGTGTCCATCGCCGAGGAACTCCTCGCGCAGGGCTACCGGGTGGTGCTGTTCGACGTGCCGCCGCACGGGGAGGCGCTGGGCACCACGGGCGATCCCACCGAGATCCGCGCCCTGCTGCGCGCCCTGTACGACCGGCTCACCGGCCTCCACGCGGTGGTCTGCCACTCCATGGGCGGCCTGTGGGCCCTCACCGCGTGGCACGCCGGGGTGACCGCCCGGACCGTGGTGTCGATCTCGTCCCCGCCCGCCAAGATGTTCCTGGTCGAGAGGTTCGCCGAGATGAACGCCCTCGACGAGGACCGGGCCCGGGGGGTGGCCGGGGAGATCGAGAGAAGGTTCGGCGAGACGGTGTGGCACGAGTACTCGGCGCTCGATGCCGCCCGGGCGATGAACGTGCCCGGGCTGATCGTGCACGGCACGGCCGACGACTACGTGCCGCCGGTGCACGCCGGAGAACTGCACGCGAGCTGGCGGAACTCCACCGTGGAACTCGTCGAGGGCGCCGGCCACTTCGACATCGTGGACTCACCCGAGGTCCGGAAGATCATCTCCGCGCACCTGCGGAGCGTGGAAGAAACAAGGTAAGGGGCGATCACATGGACACCGACATCACCGAGAAGCTGCGGCGGCTGGCCTTCACGCCGATGCGGACGCAGCCTCCGAACGCCACCCGGCCGATCCTCGAACAGGCCGCCAAGGAGGTCGAGGTCGTCGACGGCGGCAAGGTGGTCCACTACCTCTGGGGCGAGGGTGAGCGGCGGATCCTGCTGGTCCACGGCTGGGCCGGCAACGCCGGGCACCTGACCGTCCTGGCGGACGCGCTCGCCCGGGCGGGCTGCGCGGTGGTCGTCGTGGATCTCCCCGGCCACGGCGAGTCGGAGGGCGCGGAGTCCTCCGTCATCCACTTCGCCAAGGCGGTCGAGGCGGCCGGCGAGCGGTTCGGCCCCTTCGACGCCGTCGTCGCCCACTCGCTGGGCGCCGCGGCCACGACCTACGCCATGTCGCGCGGGGTCACCCTGGAGCGGGCCGTGTTCGTCAACCCCATCAGCAGCTACACCAGCCTCTGGCGCCGCTCCGGCGAAGTGATGCAGGTGTCGCCGGAGGCCATCGGGCTGGTCCGCACGCGTGCGGAGGAGTGGCTCGGCATCTCCTTCGACGCCATCGAACCGGCTCTCGCGGCGCGGGACTTCACCAGCCGGCTGCTCGTCGTCCACGACGAGAACGATCCGGAGGCGCCGATCGCCGACAGCGAGGCGCTGGTGGCGGCCTGGAGGCAGGCCGAGCTGATGCGCGTGCGGGACCTGGGCCACACCAAGGTGCTGCGCGACGACGCCGTGGTGCGCCGTGTCGTCGGCTTCCTGACGGCGGACGTCGAGACGGACGGCACGGCGGACGAGGGAGCGGCCGGCCGGTGACGCTCCTCGTGGCGGCGCACGCGATCGCCGCACTCGGCGCCTTCCTGGTCGTCGGGCTCCTGGGCCGCCGGCTCGCCCGCCGGATCGGGCAGCCCGGCGTCGTCGGCGAGATCGCGTTCGGCATGCTGCTCGGGCCGGCGGTGCTCGGCCTGGCCTGGCCGAAGGCGCAGTCCGTGCTGTTACCGGACAGCGTGCTGGGGCCGCTGCGCGACCTCGGGCACGCCGGACTGGTGCTGTTCCTCGTGGGCGTCGCCCACGAACTGCGGCTGGACGCCTCACGCCTGCGCGACAGGGCCGTCGGCTGGACGGCGCTGGGCACCCTCGTGCCCTCCCTGCTGGCCGGCGCGGCGTTCGGCGGCTGGCTCGTCTGGTACGACCGTCCCTCCCTGCGGGGAACCGCGCCCACCCTGGCCTTCGTGCTGCTGCTGGCGACCACCATGGCGGTCTCGGCCGTGCCCGTGCTCGCGAGGATCCTCTCCGACCGCGGTATGACCGCCACCCGCGCGGGGCGGCTCTCGCTGACCTCGGCGGCGCTGATCGACACCGTCGCCTGGCTGCTGCTGGCCGTGGTGATCGGCATCGCCCGCCCCGGCTCCGGCGGTGCCACGACCGCGGTCACCGTACTGGTGGCCGGAGCGCTGGCGGCGACGCTGGGCCGCCGTCTGCTGAAGACCACGCGGGCCGAGCGCCTTTGCGCCCGGCTGCCCTGGCTCATGGCCGTCGTCCTCGGCGTCTGCGTACTGCTGGCGGCGCACGTGGCGGAGGATCGCGGGCTCACCGCGATCTTCGGCGCGTTCGTGGTGGGCCTGATGATCCCGCCCGACTCACCGCACTGGAACGCACCGGTCCGCTGGGTGTCCACGCTGGGCCTGTGGCTGGTGCCGGTCTTCTTCATCGCCACCGGCCTGAGGATATGGACGGGCTCGGGCGGTATCCCCTGGCTGGTGACGATCCTGGTGACGCTCCTGGCGGTGCTCTCCAAGATCGGCGGCGGCTACGCGGTGTCCCGCCTGGGCGGCGAGGAACGCGCCGAGGCACTACGGGTCGGCGTCATGCTCAACACCCGGGGCCTCACCGAGATCGTCCTGCTCCAGGCCGGGTACAGCGCCGGAGTGCTCACCTCCGGCCTGTACCTGGCGCTGCTGGTGATGGCGGTGGTCACCACCTCGATGACCGGCCCGCTCCTGTCGCTGATCGACCGCCGCCGGGCAGCGAACGCGCCGCCGGCGCCTCCCCGGAAGGGCGGGCGGGTAGCGGCCGCCCCGGGGTAGGGCCGGCGGCCCGTTACGGAAGGGGGACGGGGATCGCGACGCGCTCGACATGACGGGTGAACCCGTCCGGCGCACCGGGGGGTGACAGCGTCGTGCACGTCCGGGCACGCCGGACGGCAGCTCGTCCGGGGACGGAGGCCGTTACACGCGGAATGCGCACCTGATCGGACCCCCGTTCCCGGAATGCCGCCGTCCCGGGTCGGCACCCCGGGCGGCCGCCGGGCCGACGGGCAGGGCGGCCCCGCCCTCTCACGTGCTCGGTGTCTGACCGGTCCCGCCGTATGCGCGGTGCAAGTACCAGGAAGTGGGTCCGCCCCGCTCGGACCGCCCGCAGATGTGTACCCCGGCGAAAGGACGGATCCGCCCGGGACCGCAATGAATCAGAATCGCTCTCGGCTTCCGGGTGTGCCGAGGTCCGCATCGTCGCCGCCACGCCGGATGCAGCCCGTGGGGCGGCGGACATCCTCCGTCACCACTTCCGCGGGCAGCGGGTAGCGGGTAGCGGGCAACGCGACTGCCCGTCCCCGGCGGACGCACTCCGCTCCGCCTCGGCCTCGACATCACGCACCACGCCGAACCGGCCCGCTCCTGGCCGGCGGCCCACAGGCCCCATGAGCGGCACCGGGCGCCACACCGAGGAGCCCTGACCAGCCTCGGCGGCGAAGTCCGCCTTGGCAGCCCGTCGCCCCAGCGAGAACAGCTACCGCGGTGATGACCCCGACGCGATCGGTCCGCCCGTGTCAGTCCCTGGTCGGCGGCTCTTGCTCGCCCGCCGCCCGGCGGTACTCGGCGTTGATCCGCTGAGCCTCCTCGAGCTGGTCCTCAAGGATGATGATGCGGCAGGCGGCCTCGATGGGGGTGCCCTGATCGACGAGTTCCCTGGCCCGGGCGGCGATGCGCAGCTGGTAGCGGGAGTAGCGCCGGTGACCGCCCTCGGAACGGAGCGGTGTGATCAACCGGGCCTTGCCGAGGGCGCGAAGGAACCCGGGGGTCGTACCGAGCATCTCGGCTGCGCGGCCCATCGTGTAGGCGGGGTAGTCGTCGTCGTCAAGACGGCCGATCGGATCGTCTGCTGTCATTCGCACCTCTCTTGGGAACGCGTCGAGGGGCCCTGGTGCCGTACGGCACCAGGGCCCCGAAGGAACTGCACCATCTGCCGGCCCGGTTCTGCGCCGGCTCATCGTGTCCGCATCATCGCCCGTGAAGGGGGTGACGGTGCGGGGATCGCGAATGTGTGACCGGAGACCACCTGCCTAACGATGTCCTGCGGTACCCGGGCTCACGTTCCCTCCCGGGCGATCCGGATGGCGCTTCTCTCCTCCGTTTCTTGCCTGCGATCAACTTACTTGTCAACTGCGGTACTGCTGGTGACCCCGGGGGGCGTCACCCTTCCCGCCCGATGCGGTGGCCAGTCCCGTCACCCTTCTGTACCAACTGCGGCTCCAGGACTCCGCCACCGCCCCGTTCTGCGGGGGCTACTGCCCGGCAGATCGTCCTCTGCCGGGCTCTCTGATCTCGAGTACGACAGAAACTGTAGCCAGGTCATCGACCAATGTCTACTCTCACCAAGATAGATTTTTGCATTTCTGTCAGGGCGGTAATCTCATCCATCGAGCTGATGCTCTACCTGGGGCGATGCTCCACCGCCGCACCCCGGCGATCGACGGCCGGGAGTCGGACGGCTCATGGAGGACCGGGGCTCCTGTGCGCCCGGGGGGTGCGCCCGTCACCGCCCCTTTCCCGGCGCAGGGACATGGGTGCGCGGGCAGGTCCGGCTGCCGGCTCCCCCGTCGTGACGGCCGGTGGGCCCGATGGCTACGATCGGCCCTTATGTCGAAGCCTGACGAGTTGCTCGTTGACATCGCCGCCAAGGTCGAGTCCGGGCAGAGCAATCAGATGTCCCTGACCGTGATCACCGGTGGGGCCGTCATCACGGGGCGCCTGGCCCCCGAAGCCGTGTGGAGGCAGCGGGTGAGGGAGGTCCTGACGGATTCGGCCCGGCTGGGCGAGTTCGCCGCCGTCTTCAGCAAGCCGGCGGGTACGAGTGACCGTCCCACGCATCTCCACTTCCACGTCGCCCGGATCATCCAGGGCCCGGTGGGGATCCCGGAGACGGGCGGGATGTACCGCGTCTCGATCGACGACGTCAGCGCCTGGACAGTGGGGGACTTCAGCTACTCCGACCACTGACCCGGACGGCGCGGAGGAGGGCCCGACCGGTGATCCGGTCGGGCCCTCCTGGTCTGCCTTGGTGCGCGAGGCCGCGGTTCGCGGTCAGACCGCCGCGGACGAACCGAGCAGGGCGGACGCCCGCTGGACCGGATCGCCGACGGCCGCCGGTGATGCCGTGGGGAAGGCATGGCAGGTGAAGCCGAGCCGCACCATGGCCCGGACGACTTCGGCGGCGCTGAAGTCACGGCGGTCCTGGCGCGTGACGACCGCGCCGACCTGTTTGACGGGGTACTGGCGACGTCCGATGGTGACGGACTCGCCGGTGATCGGTTCGGGCTTGACGCCCTTCATTGCCTCCGTCACACCGTTCTTCGTGAGCTCGAACGGGAAGCGGGCGATGACGCAGCGCATGGGACCTCACAGTTGAGAGACATCGGGAGCACGAGCGGGGACCGCTCGCGTACGGCGGCGACGGGTCAGCGACCTTGGCGGGAGGTCGTCGCCGCCTCGCGACCGCCTCGGCCGCCTGGTCAGGGGTGAAGCACGCCCTGGGTGACGGACGGCGGGGCACCCAGTCGCACCCGGTCGGTGCCGGCGAGACGGGCGCGGAAGGCGGTGAGCCGGGCCTGGGTGACGAGACCGGCACGACCGCCCTCGTCGTCGCGGACGGTCGGATCCACGGCGCGGGCGCTCGGCATGCCCGACGGAGCCACCGCTGCGGCCATGTCGTCCCAGACCTGCGGTCCGGTCGCCTCATCACCGGTGTTCCGGCCCTGCGCGTGAACAGGGGCGGTGCACGCCGAGCGGACCTGGGCCTGAGTCGCTGTCACGAGTGCCTTTCGATGGGGAAGTCGATGGGCGTGGCCATGGGCGCGGCGGAGCCTGAGGCGCTGTCGCGTCGATCGGCCGGCTCTGCGCCGCGGCGCCTTGCCGCCGGGATCCGGGACGGAGGAGCGAGGCGGCCCGACGGGCCTCTCCCACGCCCGCAGGGCGAAGGCCACAGCCCCGGAGAGGTGTCCGCCCCGGCCCGCCGGGCGGGTCCGTGCGGACGGCGCGGGACGGCATGAGCGGGCCCCGTCAGGCGACCGGTGCGGCGGGGGACCGACGCCGGGCGGCACTGGACGGCGCCGTCGGGGGTGGTTCCCTGCGGGAACGGAAACCCACCAGGGGCGGCGACACTCCGACGGACGCGGCCACCCGGGTGCCCCGGTCCACCGCAACGGCCCCGATTCCGCTCCGCGACACCCCCGCCGTCAGAGTGACGGGAGAATCGGTCGCACCTGCGCGTATTGTTCATATGACCTTCCTCGATGCGCCACGAATCAAGGAATTCCCTCGGAAGAACATCGCGAGGAATTCCGGCTCGGGAAGCTGAGAAGCACAGCAGATGCCCCGGCGGTGAAGCCGCGCGATCAGGGACGCCGCAAGGGGCGAGGCGGCATGGACGCAATGACCGCCGCATCGGGCCGTGACACGGCACGGAGAGCGTGTGGCGCGTACTCCCGAGGAAAACGTCATGCGACGCGGACCGGGCGAGGCGGATTCCGACCCTGGTGGAGGTGTTCGGGAAACGCATGCAGCCGGGGCCCGCATCCCGGAGGATGCGGGCCCGGACCATGTCATGCGTGGTCAGCGTCAGGCGGGCACGATGTTCTCGGCCGTCGGGCCCTTCTGGCCCTGAGCGATGTCGAAGGCCACCTTCTGGCCCTCCTGCAGCTCGCGGAAACCCTGGGCGGCGATGTTCGAGTAGTGGGCGAACACGTCGGGGCCGCCTCCGTCCTGCTCGATGAAACCGAAACCCTTTTCCGAGTTGAACCACTTCACGGTGCCAGTGCTCATGCCGTATCTCCTTCGGGGATCATCCGCATCCGCACCGTGCGGATGCATGTCGCCGCGATGATTACCCCGCCGGAAAAACCGGAGATGAAAACGCTCCCGACGAACCCTGAGGCCGCCGGAGGGCGCCTGAAGTATCGGGAACCACAACTGCAACTGAAATCGACGGTAGCACGCGGCGATGGCTGACGCCGATGGAATGGCGCCGCCACTTATTCGCGGCAAGAAACCGAAACGCGCGACCTCGCGAACCTTCACCTCGCCGATGGAGAAACACTCCCCCGCGGGCGCACCGGGGCGCTCCTGTCGGCGGCCACGAGTATCACCAGCCGCCCCGGTGCCTTCGGCGTGGGGCTCTGGTGGCGGCAACGGAGAACCCCGGCGGTTCACCAGCCCCTCCCGGTGGGACGGGACCGTCCGAGAGCTGAGCGGGATCGTTCTCGGCTGTGTACTGGTCCGCGACGGTGAACGTGCTGGACCAGTCCGGGCACTCGGCGTGGCCGAAGAGGTAGGTCAGGCCCTCGGCCATCCGCTCCCGGCCGTGCCTCGGGGCTACGTTGTGCATCCACCGGGCCGTGCCACCGAGTTCCCCGACGACAACCGGTCCGAGTGGGCGGCGGCGGATATCGCCCAAGTCCCGGTCGCGGTGGGCCGAGTAGCGCCCGTGGTCGCCGATGGCCACGGTGACGCGCACCTCGCGGTGGGGGCAATGACGTTCAAGTGCCTCCGGAACATGGGGCGGCAGCGGAACCTCCCGGCGGCTCTTGGAGCTTTTCGGGTACCCCTTCACAGGGTGCCGGGTCATCCGAAAACCCAAGCGTCACACGCGTACCCAGCGTCGGCGTGTCGGCCACCGGTCGATCGGTGGGCGTCCGGGCCGAACAAGGATCCGTGGTCCCTACATGCGACGTCGACCGCTCCATCTCGGGGTTCCGGCAACGTCTCAAACACGCGTGTTCGATATGAGGGTCCACCTCGTTGACCTCGGTGTCGTCGTACAAGGCACAAGAAACCAGGGGTGGAGGACCGCAGTTGAGCACAGCGTGCACACGCGAGTTCCAGCAGGACAACAAAGTTCCTCGTCCGCTGCCGGCGAGGATCCGGTACACGGCGCAGTACTCCGTCAACCGCCTCGCTCGAGCCTCCTTCCGCAGGCACTGCGCCCAGGTCCCGAAGATGCCGCACCGCATCATCGGCATGTCCAGCCGCATCGACAGCCAGGCGGATCTTCTCCGCCCGCCGGGGCTTGACGTTCGCACGCGCCGCTCGGCACGACCGGGTACGAGGTGGGCGGCATGAGTGAGCCCACCGATGCAGCATCCAGCAGCGTTCCCGGGCCGCGGTCCGCCCCGCTGCCCCTGCCGCCGAGGACCGTGCCCGCCGGGCCGGAGGACGGCGACATGACCGATGCGATGGAAGAGGCGTACTGGTCCGTCCACGACGGCGCCGCCGCCAGTGCCACCGTGCGTCAGGTCCTCGCCCGGCTGCCCAGGACC
The DNA here is from genome assembly GCF_054963715.1 of Streptomyces sp. STAM6. Classification (NCBI taxonomy): domain Bacteria; kingdom Bacillati; phylum Actinomycetota; class Actinomycetes; order Kitasatosporales; family Streptomycetaceae; genus Streptomyces; species Streptomyces sp. STAM6. The sequence goes on from NZ_JBUEFZ010000006.1 coordinate 119,826, forward strand.
CTGATCGGGCGGCTCGCCTGGCAGGCGGACCGCGCGTCCACCGTCACGGCCGTCGTCTGCCAGCTGGCCTCGGCCGCCATGGCGGCCTTCGGGCTGATCGCCTCGGTGGGTGTGCTCCAGCACCTGTTCGCTCAGGGGCCCACGCCCGATCGCGTACGCGCGGCCGTCCCCCAGATCCTCCTCGTGGCCGGCTTCCTCGCCGCCCGCGCCCTGCTGGAAGCAGCCGTCTCGGTGGCCCAGGCGCGCGTCACGCCCAAGATCCGCACCGCGCTCGAATGCGAGTTCTTGCACCTCACCGCGCACGTACGGCTGGAGGCGGTGGAGGACGCCGACTGGCACGACGAGGTGCACCGTGCCAACGACCGCGGGCTCTTCTACGCCCGGATGATCGTCGGGCAGGTCGTCTCCCTGGCCTCCGCGGCCCTCGGGCTCGTCGGCACCGCCGGCGTCCTGAGCGTCCTCCACCCCGCCCTGCTCCCGCTGTTGCTGCTGTCCGTCCTTCCGGTGGGGGCCGCCGCCGTGCACAGCGCGCGGGCCCGCTTCCACTCCTTCAAGCGATGGAACGCGCTGCAACGCCGCGTTCGCGTGTTCTCGTGGCTGCTGCTCGACGTGGACGCGGCCGCGGAGCTGCGCTCCGACACCGCCCAAGGCGCCCCTGCTGGACGAGCACCGCCGCCTGACCGTCAGGATCGCCGATGAGGACACCCGCCTGGGGGTGAACTCTGCCCTGATCAACCTGGCCGGCCGGGCGGTGGGCGGAGTCGGCACCGGCATCACGTACACCGCGCTGGCCGCCATGCTGATCGCAGGGTGGCTTCCCCTGGCCGCAGGGGCCGGCGCCGTCCTGGCCATCCAGTCCGGACGGTCCTCCCTCACCCAGCTCATCGAGTTCGCCCACCTCGTCTACGAGCACGCCCTGTGGGTCGACGACCTCCTCGCCGTCCAGGAGCGCAGTCGCCACCTCCTGCCCCGTACGGCCGATGTGCGGGCTCCGAGGAAGGTGCGGGAGATCACCGTCCAGGACCTCCACTTCACCTACCCCGGCAAGGACACCCCCGCGCTCAACGGGGTCTCCTTCACGCTCCGCGCCGGTGAGACGGTGGCGTTCGTCGGCCTCAACGGATCGGGGAAGTCGACCTGCGCCAAGGCGCTGGCCGGCCTGTACGAACCGCAGCAGGGCAGCGTGAGCTGGGACGGCATCGACGTACGCGAGATGGACGCCCAGTCGGTGCACCAGCAGGTCGCCTGTGTGCTGCAGGACCCTGTGCGGTTCCCCTTCAGCGCCCTGTCGAACATCACCGCCGGAACCGGCACGCTCACCGAGGCCGACCCCCAGCGCGCCATGACCGCCGCACGGGCCGCAGGAGCCGACGGGGTCATCGCCCCACTTCCCGCTCAGTGGAAGACACTGCTGTCCAAACGGTTCAAGGGCGGGCAACAACTCTCCGGCGGACAGTGGGCGAAGATCGCCGTCGCCCGGGGCCTGTACAAGGCGGCGCCGCTGCTGCTCCTGGACGAGCCGACGGCGAGCATGGACCCGCCGTCCGAGCACGCCGTGTACGAGGCCGTTCTGCGCGGCCGACTGCGCACCGACCAGATCACGGTGCTGATCTCCCACCGACTCGCCAGCGTCGTCGACTGCGACCGCATCCTCGTCTTCGACAGCGGCCGCATCGTCGAATCCGGGTCCCACGACGAGCTCATGGCCAGAGGCGGCGACTACGCCGCCATGTTCACCCTGCAGGCCAGCGGCTATCAGGCCGGCGCCGCCACAGCCGAGGAGGCCGGCCGGTGAACCACTCCGTCACCACTCCCCCGCTCACCGGGCCCGGTGAAGGCCGCTCGTCCACGTCGTTGTGGCGGCACCGCGACTTCCGGTGCTATCTGACCGGCCAGACCGCCAGTGTGGCGGGCAGCTCGCTCAGCTCGATGGCGATCCCGGTACTCGCCGTACTCGAGCTGGACGCCACCCCCGGCCAGGTGGCCTGGCTGGCGTTCTGGGGGCAGCTGCCGCCCGCACTGCTCGCTCTGCACGCCGGTGCGCTCGCCGACCGGCACTCCAAGCGACGGCAGATGATCACCGGTGACCTGGTCAGCGCCACGGCGCTGGCAACGGTGCCGGTGGCCGTGGCCCTGGGGGCGCTGACCCTGGCGCAGCTCATGGTCGTCGCCGTGGTTCAGGGTGCCGCGGGCGTGCTGCACGATGCGGCGGCTATCAGCCTGCTGCCGAAGCTGGTGGACCGGTCCCTGATCCAACGGGGCAACAGCCGTATCGGGGGCATGCTCGCGATCGCGGCGACCGGCGGCAGCACCCTCGGCGCCGCGCTGACCGCGCTGTTCGGCCCGGCTCGCGCTCTCGTCGGGGACGTCGGCTCCTACCTGCTCAGCGCCTGGTGCACCGCCCGCATCCAGGCCCGTGAGACCACCCGGGCGCGGACCGGGCGGCCCCGGCTGCGGACGGAGATCGCCGAGGGCCTGCGCTACGTACGCGACGACCACCGGCTGAGCGTGCTCACCTGGGTCAACGCCACCACGTCGCTGGCCCTGGCCGCGCTCAACACCCTGTGGGCGCTGTACCTGCTGCGGGTCCTGGAGATGAGCGCGACCGCCTTCGGCGTGGTGCTCGGGTTCGGCGCCCTCGGCGCGGCCGCCGGGGCGCTGTCCGCCCAGGCCGTCGCCCGGCGGTTCGGACCCGGGCCGTTGATGCTCGGCGCGCTCGCGCTGACGCCGCTCACCCAAGTCCCCCTCCTCGTAGCCTCACCGGGGCTCGGCTGGGAGATCGTGATCGGCGGCGCGTTGTTCCTGCAGCTGGCCTGCGCGGGGGCAGCGGGCACCACCCAGCGGTCGATCCGTCAGATCATCACCGAGGACAGCATGCAGGCCCGGATGCAGGCCGTCAGCACGTGGCTGACCTCCGGCGCCCGGCCGTTGGGCGCACTGCTCGCCGGCGGGCTCGGCACATGGGCCGGCGTACGCCCCGCGCTGGTCACCGGTGCCTGCCTGCTCGTCGTACCGCTGGTGGTCCTGGCCCGCTCGCCGCTGCGCGCCCTGCGGGAGATGCCCGCCCCTCCGCCCACCCCGGAGGGCACGGGCTGCACCACGGGGCAGCCGCCTGCCGCTGCCGGGCCGACCGTGCCCGCGCCGGGGCCTGAACCCGCCACGGAGGGCTCCATGGACGGAGGTATGCCGTGACGCAGCCGAACACCGGCGGTACGGAAGCGGGGCCGACCGCCATGGCGCTCCCCGGACCGCGCACCGCAGCACCCGCAGCGGCCGCATCCCGGCCGCATCCCGGTCGCTGCTCGCCGCGCCGAGAACCGCCACCCCGAGGGCCACGGCCGTCCAGCTGCCGCCCGGCGCACACGCGACACCTCCGCTGCGTGGCGGTGCCGGCCACGCCTGAGCGGTCACGGGTCGTGCGATCCGGAGAACGTCAGGAGCGGTCGTCTCTCAGTGAGTCCTTGATGCCTTCGGCGCGGCGGCGGATGCTCGTTGCCTTCTGCCGGATCCTGGCTTTCGCCTCGTCCGTTCTGCCCTCGGCCTCGAGGCGCTCGTGCCCGGTGGCCTTTCCGGCGATCACTTTGAGCCTCGCCTTGGCCTTGTCCAGGGCGCCATACCTTCTCATGATGGTCCCTTCGTCGGATCGGGCTATCAGGGTCCAGGCTAGGTTTGAGTGAGCCACCGTGCCTGTCGACGCCCCTTCCGGTCGGATCGGTGATCGCATCCGAGTGGACCATGGTCTGCTGAGCAGAGCCTCGTCCCCGGAGATCCTCACCACTGTTCCACCACATGCCCGCGTCGGCCTGATCATGTCGACTGCCGAGAGTGGTCTGTATTCGCCCTTCGTGGATCCGGCGACGGTACGTCGTGCGGCCCGTAGGGCGACATGGTCGGCGCAGGAGCTCGGGGGCTGGACACGGTGGACTCGCGGCTCACGGTCGAGCGCCCGGGGTCGCTCCCGCATCCTCCCCGGGCGTTGCCGCAGACGCGGTACCGGCGGTGGCTCCCCGCGCATCCGCACGCACGCGCGACCCCGGGAGTCCGGCGACACCGTGCGTCAGTGACGCCATCGCAGCCCTGGCCGTCCAGCAAGGGGGTGCGACCGGAGCGGCCGTGTGATGCGGGGCGCGGCCGGCTCGACAATCCGGATCTGCCGGCCCAGCCTGCCGACAGGCTCCTCGGGGCCGTGCCGAATCCGCTCGGTTCAGGGGATAAGCGTGTCAGGCGCCGGGCCATGGCTCGGCGGAGTGCTGGTCGCCGTCACCGCCCGGCAGGAGCTCTTCCGGGTGACCGCGGTGATCGCGGCGGCCAAGATCTTCCACCGACCCTCCGCGAGCTTGCCACCCACGCAGCGACGCGATTGCGGCACACGATCGAGTGGGCCGCCGTCCGCTTACCCGGGTCGCCCGCTTCCGGACCGGCTTGCCCCGCCGACATGTGCAGGACCCGCCGTACACAGAACGACCTCAGGGTGCGGTGACGACGATCTCGCGCTTGAGGATCTTGCCGGTGGGACCCTTGGGGAGTTCCGCGGTGAAGGTCACGATCCGCGGGTACTTGTACGCCGCCACTCGCTCCTTGACGTAGTCGCGGATCTCCTCGGCTGTCGCACGGGCGCCGCCGCGGAGGATGATCACCGCCGCGATCTCCTCGCCGTGCACCTCGTGGGGCACGCCGACGACCGCGGCCTCGGCGACGGCGGGGTGCTCGTACAGCACCTCCTCGATCTCCCGCGGGTACACGTTGTAGCCGCCGCGGATGATCAGGTCCTTCTTGCGGTCGACGATGAAGTAGAACCCCTCTTCGTCGACACGGGCCAGGTCGCCGGTGTGGAACCATCCGTCGCGGACCGCTTCCGCGGTCGCCTCAGGACGGTTGAAGTACCCCTTCATCACGTTCTCACCGCGGATCGCGATCTCGCCGACCTCGCCCGGTCCCGCTTCGGAGCCGTTCTCGGCGACGAGCTTCATCTCGACCCCGCGGATCGGCATCCCGATGGAGCCGGCCTTGCGGGGGCGGTCCGGGTGGTTGAAGGAGGCCACCGGCGAGGTCTCGGAGAGGCCGTAGCCCTCCAGCACGGTGGCGCTGAAACGCCGCTCGAATCCGTGCAGCACCTCGACGGGGATCGCGGCGCCGCCCGAGACGGCCACGCGCAGCGGGGAGGCGTCGAAACCGTCGGGGAGTTCGGCGTGGAGCAGCGCCGAGTACATCGTGGGGACGCCGAGGAAGACGGTGACCCCGTCACGGTGCATGATCTCCAGCGCCCGCTGCGGATCGAACCGCGGCAGCAGCGTCAGCGTCGCTCCCGCGGCCACGGCGGTGTTGAGCGCACATGTCTGCCCGAACGCGTGGAACAGCGGCAGGCCGCCGAACAGGACGTCGTCGGGGCCGAGGTGCAACAGCGTCTCGGCGGTGGTGGCCGTGTTCGAGACCAGGTTGCGGTGCGTCAGCTCGGCTCCCTTGGGCGTACCGGTGGTGCCCGAGGTGTAGAGGATCAGCGCGGGGTCGTCGTCCGCCCGGTCGACGATGCCGGACAGCGGTTCGACGGCCGTCAGCAGGTCGTGGAACGCCGAGGGTTCCGTCACCAGGCACTCGGCCCCGACCTCGGCGGCGGCCTTCGCCACCTCCTCCGCGAACAGCGGGAACGTCACCGTGACGCGGGCCCCGCAGTCGCGCAGGACGTAGGCCACTTCACGCGACTTGAGCAGGGGGTTCATCGGCACGACCACGCCCCCGGCCCGAATGATCCCGTAGTAGACGACGGGGAACAGCGGCACGTTCGGCATGGTCATGGCGACGCGGTCCCCCGGCCGCAGACCACGTTCCCGCAGCACCGCGGCGAACCTGGCGCTCATGTCGTCCAGTTCGGCGTAGGTCAGGGTGGTGTCGTCGTGGCGTACGGCGACGTGGTCGCGACAGGCCGCCGCGGAGTTCACCAGGAATGCGGCGAGGTTGGTCATGTCGGCAGTCTCCATTCTGTTCGGCTCAGCCGCCGGCACGGTGCCGGCGACGGTCGGGGCTTCCGGTGCCGGGGCGGGTGGTCCGCAGGCTCCGGGGCCGGACGGCCGGGCCCGTGAAGGGCTACCACGCCATATCCCTTAATCCGCTATATCGGGCATGATCGCCTCCGTGTGGTGACGGGCCGTCCCGGTCCGCCGGACCTGCCTCGCCCCGGGGGCGTCCGCCGCGACGAAACCGTTCGCCGGGGCGGCGCTGAGGGGATGCTAGGGTCCGCGCACACTCCCTGCTTGACGGGACGGGACGGAATACTTAACTTCTCGGGACCTAGTCCCTGGAGTACGCCATGAGGCCCCTTGTCCGTACCGCGGCGCTGAACGGCTACGTCGAGCTGAGCCGGTCCCTCGGCATCGACCCGCACGGGCTGATGAAGCGCGTGGATCTGGACACCGCGGACCTCGCCGTCCAGGACCGATGGATCTCCGGCCCGGCCGCCGTCCGGCTGCTGGAACTCTCAGCGGCCGCCTCGCACCACGACGACTTCGGCCTGCGCATGGCGGAGCTCCGGCGCTTCTCCAACCTCGGCCCCATCAGCCTGGTCGTCCGCGAGGAGCCCGACGTGCGCAGTGCGCTGGGACTGCTGCTCCGACACGAGCACATGTACAACGAACTCCTGCACACGCGGCTGTCCGAGCGGAACGGCCTGGCCACCCTCAAGGTCGACCTCCGGCTCGGTGAGACGACGCCGGCCCGGCAGGCGACGGAACTGGTCGTGGGTGCCTTCACCCGCATTCTGCGGGGATTCCTCGACGCACGGTGGCAACCGCTCTCGGTGTGGTTCGCCCACACCGCTCCGGCGGACTCCGCCCGGCACCGCCGCCTGTTCGGCCCCGGCCTCGAATTCGATCGCGAATTCGACGGCATGGTCTTCTACGCCGACGACCTCGACGCCCCCAACGCCATGGCGGACCCGCAGCTCCGGAACTACGCCCGGCAGTACTTCGACGCCATCGCCGCCGCTCCCCGGGACACCTCGGTGGCGGACCGGGTGCGCGAGCTCATCGAGGCCCTGCTGCCGACCGGCCGATGCTCGATCGAGCAGGTCGCCCGCAGCCTCGGCGTCGACCGGCGCACCGTCCACCGTCATCTGGCGCACTCGGGAGAGACGTTCTCGTCGCTGCTCAACGCTACGCGGATGCGGCTCGCGGAGCAGGTCGTGGCCAGTCCCCGCCGTTCGCTCACGGAAGTCTCCGACCTCCTGGGCTTCTCGTCCTTGAGCGCGTTCTCCCGGTGGTTCCGCGAGCAGTTCGGGTGCAGCCCGAGGGAGTGGCGCAAGGAGAAGGCACGGGAGCAGGACCCCGGCCGGGGCTGACTGGCACGACGGGACGACACACGGTCGGCGCCTCCGCCGCCGGGCCCGACTGTCCCCAAATGACAAGTCGCCCGTCACCACGGGTCAAGCAGCCGGGTTCGCCCCGCTCTACCTTGGCTGCACCGCACACAAGGTGGTCGCCCCCCGGAGGGGAGCCGGGCCACTCCCCCGCAGCACGCTCCCCTCCGGGCCGGCCGTCCGCAACCGGGCTTGTGCGCCCGACGTTCTCCCCGACCCACTTCACTCTCTGCCGTCCGAGTGCCCGACACCACGGACGCCGGTGGACACGTTGAGTGATCATCCGTACGCGAAGGAGAAGGACCGTGCATTTCCACGACGACTCGCTCTTCCCCGAGAACCAGGAGAAGCTGGTCATCCAGGCTGCCCCGTACGGGCCGGAATGGCTGCCCGGCGACGCCGACGACCTGCCCCTGACCATGGACGAGCACGTCCAGGCGGCCGTCGACTGCTACAACGCCGGGGCCACGGTTCTCCACATCCACGTGCGCGAGCTCGACGGCAAGGGCTCCAAGCGGATGTCCATGTTCAACGAGCTGATGGGCCGGCTGCGCGAGGCCGTGCCGGACATGGTCCTCCAGATCGGCGGGTCGATCTCCTTCGCCCCCGAGGGCGAGGGCGCCGACGCCAAGTGGCTCAGCTACGACACCCGCCACCTGCTGGCCGACCTCACCCCCGCGCCGGACCAGGTGACCATCGCGATCAACACCAGCCAGATGAACATCGTCGAGATCATGACGGACGACGACCTGGAGGGCACCTCGATCGCGAAGCCGGAGTACTACCGGGCCTACCGGGACATGGTCGTCGAGGCCGGCCCGGACTTCTACCTCGAACACCTCAAGCGCCTGAAGGAAAGCGGGATCCAGCCGCACTTCCAGCTCGCCACCATGGCCCAACTGGAGACCGTCGAGCGGCTCATACGCGCCGGCATCCACACCGGCCCCCTGGTCCTCAACTACGTGGCGATCGGCGGCGGTTTCGCCGGTCGGCACCCCGCCGACCTGATCGAGTTCATCCGCCGCGTCCCGGACGGCGCGGTCCTCACCATCGAGAGCTCCATGCGCGCGGTGGCGCCGATGAACGCGATCGCCATCGCCCTCGGCGTGCACGTCCGGGTGGGCAACGAGGACAACCTGTGGCGGCGCAAGGGCGAGCGGATGTCGTCCGTCGAGCAGATCGAGCAGATGGTCCAGATCGCGGACGCCCTCGGACGCGACATCGCGACCGGCCCGGAGGCCAAGGAGATCTACAAGATCGGCGAGCACTACGCGGACGCCGACGAGACCCTCGCCCGTCTGGGCATGGTCCCGAACCGCCTGCCCGGCCGGCGCGGCTTCATGCTGCGCGACCTCACGAGCTGACCCGGCATCCGCGCCAGACACGAGTCCCCACACACGAGCGATCGGAGCAACCCGTGGCACACGCCGTCCGCTTCTACGAAACCGGTGGCCCTGACGTCCTGACATGGGAGGAGGTCAGCGTGGGCGCCCCCGGTCCGGGCGAGGTGCGCGTCCGGCACACAGCCGTCGGCCTCAACTTCGCCGACACGTACTTCCGTACGGGTCTCTACCCGGTCCGGCTGCCCGACGGCATCGGCGTCGAGGCATCCGGCGTGGTCGAAGCCGTCGGCGAGGGCGTCACACATGTCGCCGAGGGCGACCGCGTGACCTATACCGGCAGCCCGCTGGGCGCCTACTCCACGGAACGGGTCATGCCCGCCTCGCACCTGATCAAGCTGCCTGACGAGATCGGCTGCGAGACCGCCGCCGCGATGACCATGCGCGGGCTCACCTCGGCGTACCTGCTGCGCCGGATCCACCCGCTGAAGGCGGGTGACACGGTGCTGCTCCACGCGGCGGCGGGGGGCGTCGGCCTCATCGTCTCGCAGTGGGCCAGGCTGCTCGGCATCCACGTGATCGGAACGGTCTCCAGCGAGGAGAAGGCGGAGGTCGCCAGGGCCCACGGCTGCGAGCACATCGTCTACTACCGGCGCGAGAACGTGGCCGAGCGGGTGCGGGAGCTGACCGGCGGTGCCGGAGTGCCGGTCGTCTTCGACAGCGTCGGCAAGGACACCTTCGCCGGCTCGCTGGCCTCGCTCGAGCGCCGCGGTCTGCTGGTCTGCTTCGGCACCGCCTCCGGCCCCGTGCCGCCGATCGACGCCATGCAACTCGCCGTCAGCGGCTCCCTGTTCGTCACCCGCCCCGCGCTGGCGGACTACATCGCCGACCCCGCGGAGCGGGACTCCCTGGCAGGCGAACTGTTCGGCCATGTCGCCTCCGGACGCATCAAGATCGAGATCAATCAGCGCTACCCCCTCAAGGACGCGGCACAGGCACATCTCGATCTGGAAGCCGGACGAACCACGGGATCCTCCGTCCTCCTTGTCTGAACAGCCACCTGATCCCCGGGACCGGCCTTCGTCCAGGACCGACCACCGACCCGGGACCGGCCTTCGTCCCGGACAGCCGACTACCGACCCGGAACCTTCGTCCCGGACCGACTACCGACCCGGGACCGGCCTTCGTCCCGGACCGACCACCGACCCGAGACCGGCCTTCATCCCAGGAGTGACCTTCACCTCAGGAGTGTGCACCATGCCCCAGACCCTCCGCCCCAACGAACCCGCTCCCGCCCTGGTGCGCCCGGGCGTGCTCCGCAGCTCGATCGAGGTCGAGCCGCTGACCTGCACCATCGGCGCCGAGATCTCCGGCGTGAGTCTCGCCGACGCCGCCCGTGACGAAGACCTCTTCGCCGAGATCAAGTGCCTGTTGCTGCAGTACAAGGTCCTGTTCGCGCGCGACCAGGACATCACCCGCGCCGAACACGTCGCCTTCGCCCGGCGCTTCGGTGAGCTGGAGGACCACCCCGTCGCCGGAAGCGACCCCGATCACCCGGGTCTGGTCCGTATCTACAAGGACCTGGACAGTCCGGCCGAGCACTACGAGAACGCCCTCCACACCGACGGGACCTGGCGCGAGAACCCGTCCATGGGAGCCGTGCTGCGCTGCGTCGAGTCACCTCCGGTGGGCGGCGACACGATCTGGGTCAACATGGCCGAGGCATACGACCGCCTGCCGGAGCACCTCAAGACGCAGATCGCGGAGTTGCGCGCCCGGCACAGCATCGAGGCGACGTTCGGCGCCGTCATGCCCGAGGAGAAGCGCCACGCCCTGAAGGCACAGTTCCCGGACGCCGAGCACCCGGTGGTCCGCACCCACCCCGAGACCGGCGAGAAGATCCTCTTCGTCAACGCCTTCACGACCCACTTCGTCAACTACCACACGCCCCAGAACGTCCGCTTCGGCCAGGACTACGCGCCCGGGGCAAACCTCCTGCTGAACTACCTGATCAGCCAGGCCGCGGTCCCCGAGTACCAGGTCCGCTTCCGCTGGCGGAAGAACAGCGTGGCCATCTGGGACAACCGCTCCACCCAGCACTACGCCGTCCAGGACTACTGGCCCGCCGTCCGCAAGATGGAGCGCGCGGGAATCGTCGGCGACAGACCGTTCTGACCCTTCCCTTCAGAAGCAGTCGAGGTGATGACAATGGGGTTTCACACCGCTGCGGACTCCGCCCCGGGGGCCACTGCCTCCTCGGGGTGGCCCGTGTCCCGGCGCTACGCCTGGGTGGTTTTCGCGCTGAGCTTCGGGCTCCTGCTGTCCGACTACATGTCCCGACAGGTGCTCAACGCCGTCTTCCCGATGCTGAAGGCCGAATGGCTGCTGTCCGACGCGAGACTGGGTTCGCTCAGCGGCATCGTGGCACTGATGGTCGGCCTCCTCACTTTCCCCCTCTCGCTGATGGCCGACCGCTGGGGCCGGGTGAAGTCCCTGGTCATCGCCGCGACGATGTGGAGCCTGGCGACCCTGGGCTGCGCGGTGGCAGCGAGCTACGGCCAGATGTTCCTCGGCCGGCTCTTCGTCGGCATAGGCGAGGCGGCCTACGGAAGCGTCGGCATCGCCGTCGTGCTGAGCATCTTCCCCGTCGCCATGCGGGCCACCCTCTCCGGTGCCTTCATCGCGGGGGGTGCCTTCGGCTCGGTCCTGGGAGTGGCGATCGGCGGCGCCGTCGCCCAGCAGTTCGGCTGGCGCTGGGCGTTCGGCGTGATGGGCGTCTTCGGCCTGGTGCTCGCCCTGATCTACGCGATCGTGGTCAAGGAGAGGAAACTGACGCCGCAGGGGCAATCGGCCGACACCGGCGACAGCGGCACCGCACGCGGTCAGCTCAGGACCCTGCTGCCCCGCCTGTTCTCCTCCGTCTCCGTGGTCAGCGCCTACATCGGCAGCGGTCTGCAGCTGTTCATCGCGGGCTCGCTCATCGCCTGGCTGCCCAGCTACTTCAACCGCTACTACGACATGCTCCCCGCGAAAGCCGGGGCGACCGCGGGTCTCTTCGCCCTTGTCATTGGAGTCGGCATGATCCTCGGCGGGATCGCGTCGGACAGGCTCAGCCGACGGTCCCCGGTCCGGAAGTGGGCTGTCGCCATCAGCTGCAGCATGGGATCCCTGATCCTGCTGATGATCACGTTCCGCCTGCCGGCCGGCCCTGTGCAGCTGCTGGTGCTGGCCCTGGGGACCCTGCTGTGCGCGGGAACGGCCGGGCCGGGGGCGGCCATGGTGGCGAACCTGACGCCCGCGGCCGTCGCCGCGACAGCGTTCGCCACCCTCACGCTGGCCCAGAGCCTGCTCGGTCTCGCCCCCGGCCCGGCCGTGACGGGGTTCCTGGCGGACCGGCTCGGCCTGCTCCGCGCGCTGCAGTTCGTCCCCCTCGTGGCGATCGGGGCCACGGTGGCCTTCCTGATCGGCCGCCGCTGGTACGAACGTGATCTGCGCCGCCTCACCGGCCTCGCCCCGGCGGCGGAGCCCAGGGAACCGTCGGAGGTGTCCGCATGAGCCCGACCACACAACCCACGGTCGTGATCGTCCCCGGCATGCGCGACCATGTCGAGGAGCACTGGCAGACGCTGCTGGCCCAGCGGCTCACCGACGCCGGCCGCACCGTGTCCACCGTTCCACCGTTGACGGGGAACCGTCTCAGCCGCCACTCCCACGTCGCCAACCTGGTGGAGATGATGGCGCAGATCACCGGACCGGTCCTGCTGGTCGCCCACAGCGCGGGCTGCATGACCACGGTGCAGTGGGCCCAACGGCACAGCGCGGACGTCCGGGGCGCCCTGCTGGCCACGCCCCCGGACTTCGACACACCCCTCCCGGACGGCTACCCCACCCCGGGCGAGCTGGAGAAGTTCGGCTGGACCCCTGTCCCCCGCCGCCCCCTCCCCTTCCCCAGCATCGTCGCGGCCAGCTCGACCGATCCTCTCGGCTCCCTGGAACGCGTCGCGGAGCTGGCCCGGAACTGGGGCAGCCGCCTTGTGGAACTCGGCGACGTCGGACACCTCAACCCCGCCTCGGGTCACGGCCCATGGCCCGGAGCCGAGGAGTGCGTCGAGGCGCTCGAGCACGGCTGGTCCCGTACGGATCCGAAGCCGGCCGCATAGGCCCGTAGGCACTCCCACCCACCGCGCGGCCCCCGGAGAGGCAACGATGAACACGGACACCGACCTGTTGTGGTCACCCGGTCGCCGCGAGCTGGAGGACTCCAACGTCGCGTGCTTCATGGAATGGCTGGAGGAGGTCCGGGGGCTGAGCTTCGCCGACTACGCCGAGCTGTGGCGGTGGAGCTCCACCGACCTGCCCGGGTTCTGGTCGGCGGTGTGGGAATTCTACGGCCTCGACGCCGTCACCCGCTACGACGAGGTACTGACCGACGCATCGATGCCGGGAGCCTCCTGGTTTCCCGGCGCACGTCTGAACTTCGCCGAGCGGTGCCTCGCTCAGGCCACCGACACGCGTCCGGCGCTGGTCGCCGTGGCGGAGGGCGGCACCCCCGTCGAGATCTCGTGGGAGCAGTTGCGACGCGACGTCACCGACGTCGCGGCGGCCCTGCGGCGAATGGGGGTGGGGCCCGGTGACTGCGTCGCCGGATACCTGACCAACATCCCCCAGGCGGTGGTGGCGCTCCTGGCCACCGCCGCCGTCGGCGCCGCATGGACGGCCTGCTCACCCGACTTCGGCACACCCAGTGTCCTCGCCAGGCTCGGGCAGGCCCGGCCGAGCGTCCTGGTCGCAGCGGACGGCTACCGCTACGGCGGCAAGGAGTACGACAGGCGCCCCGCGGTCGCCGAACTCCTGGACCGACTGCCGACGGTCCGTCATCTCCTGGCCGTCGACCGTCTCTTCCCCTCCTCCGGGGCGTGGTCCACGCGGCCCGACGTCGAGCAGCACGTCTGGTCCGCGCTGCCGCCCGCCGACGAGCCGCTCGTCTTCGCCGACGTACCGTTCGACCACCCGCTGTGGATCCTGTGGTCGTCAGGCACCACCGGTGTGCCCAAGGGCATCGTGCAGGGCCACGGCGGCATCGTGGTGGAACTGCTCAAGGCGCTCGGTCTCGGTGCCGACCTGCGCCCCGAGGACCGGTACCTGTTCCTCACCTCCACGAGCTGGATGGTCTGGAACTTCCTCGTCGGCGGCCTGCTGCACGGCAGCACGATCGTCCTGTACGACGGCAGCCCCACCTTCCCCGACGTGGGCGGAGCCTGGCGCGTCGCCGAACAGACACGGGCGACGATGGTCGGGGTGGGCGCGGCCTACCTCGCGGCCGTGGAGAAGTCCGGCACCGATCCCGCCGCCGACGCCGATCTCGGCGCGCTGCGCTCCATCCTCCAGACCGGGTCGGCCCTGGCCCCGAGCACCTGGCGCTGGGTCCACGACCGTCTCGCCCCCGGCGTCTGGCTCCAGTCCATCTGCGGCGGGACCGACATCTGCTCCGTACTGGCCGGTGGCTCCCCGCTGTTGCCGGTACGGGTCCGCCGGATCCCGTGCCCCTCGCTCGGCGTCGCGCTGGCGTCATGGGACGACGCCGGAGAGCCCCTCACCGGCGAACAGGGTGAGCTGGTGGTGACCGCCCCGCTGCCGTCCATGCCGCTCCGCTTCGTCGACGACCCCGACGGCACCCGCTACCGACGCAGCTACGTCGCCGCCGAGGCGGCGCTTACTGCCGAGCTCCGCGTGGAGCTGGGGCTGCCGGCCGACCGGGAGAGTGCGACGCAGATCCCCACGATGGGTGTGTCGTTCGCCCTTCCCCGCTTCTACGGCCCGCAGGCCACACTCGTCCCGAACATCCGGTTCTTCCGCCCCACGCTCCCCGAACCGCCGTCCGCGGCGGTCCGCGGAGCGGGCGGAGTGCCCATCGTCCTGGTCACGCTCGGGACCACGGCCGGGGTGCCGCACCGCGACTTCCTCCGGCGGATCCTCCACGGGCTGCGGGGCGCGCCCGCCCGGGTCGTCGCGGCAGTGCCGGACGCGGACCGGGCGGACCTCGCCGATGCGTTCCCCGAGTCCGAGATCCTGGGTTTCGTGGCGCTGGAGCGCCACCTCGACCGTGCGGACCTGGTGGTGACCAACGGCGGCTTCGGGACCGTGACCAACGCCCTCGTCCGCGGGGTGCCGCTCCACCTGACTCCCTTCCACAGCGACCAGTTCTTCAACGCCGAGCGATTACGGGACGCCGGCGTCGGGGTCGTCCTCGACTGGTCGGAGTGCTCGCCCGAGTCCCTGCGGGGGAGCGTGCTCGCGGCGTTGGCCGACACCTCGTTGCGCACGGCCGCCCGGTACTTCATGCAGGAACTGCACGCGCTCCCCCACCTGTCCGACTGCGTCACATCCCTGGAGGAGTACTTCGGGCAACGGAATGTGGTCCAGTGGATCAGCCGGTGGCCAGAAGCCGGTCGATCGCCGCCCGGCCCGCCGCTCCCCAGGTCCGCTTCCCACCCGGCAGGCCCCGTTCCCCGGCGTGCCCGATGGCGACGAGAGAGAGGGCCTTCAGGACAGCCCAACCGCGGGCCCGCCGGATCATCGCCTCGTCCGCGTACGGGTAGTCGGCGAGGAACCGCAGGTCCGCGCCGTCGGGGAGCAGCAGCCACGCACCCGCGACATCGGTCGCCGGATCGCCGACGCAGAGCTCGCCGAAGTCGATCACACCCGAGAGTGTGCCGTCCGAGACGACGACGTTGGCCGGGTGCACGTCACCGTGCAGCCACTTCGGCGCGCCCTGCCAGGCGGGGGCCGCCACCGCCCGCTCCCAGACATCGCGCACCGCGTTCGCCCGCTCACTGAGAGCGAAGGGCTGGAAACGCTGCTCGAACTCCTCCCTGAGGATGCCGAGCGGGACACCGCGGTTCGCGCTCCCCGGTGCTCCGGCCGGCGCCGTCCGGTGAAGCGCGGTGAGGAAGGCGGCCAGCGCGTCCGCGGCGTCCTGGTCGCGGGTGATCGTGGCACGGTCGCCGGGCTCGCCGGGAACCCATGTCACGATGCTCCACGGGCGCGGGAACAGCTCGGACGGCTCACCGGTCCGCACCAAAGCCGGCACCGTGAGGGGAAGGCCCGGTCCCAACAAGGGCAGCCACTGCTGCTCCTTCCGGAGCAACTCCGGGGCCCGCGAGGTGCGCGGCAGGCGCAGGGCAAGCTCGTCCCCGAGCCGCCACTGCTGGTTGTCCCACCCGGTGGCCGCGAACCGGAGGTCCAGCCCCGCCAGATCCGGGTGCTGTTCCCGGAGCAGGGAGCGCACCGCTTGCTCGTCGATCTCCACGATCTCCATACCTGATCTCCCATCTCTCATCGAACCACAGAACCCGTGGGGAACGGCCGGGTGGGGCGGCCGGATCAGCCTTCCAACTCCAGCAGGAGATCGAACAGCTCGCCCTGGACTGCCAGGACGACGGGATGACCTCCGAGCGCGAGATCCCGGGCATCGGAGACCTGCCGGGAAGGCCAGTCGGCGCCCCCGCAGGGCCAACGGAACTCCACGTCGCTGATCCCCTCCCGGAGCAAACCGTGCGGGATCACCACCGTGGCGGCCGTCCACGTGGGAGCCACCGCGAGCCCGGACACCGGGTGTCCGTTTACAGCGACCTCGACCCGGGAGTCCAGCCGGACGGCCGCCGGAACACGGTAGGTCAACCGCAGTCGGCCGGGGGCCACCTCGCCCAGCCGGAACCCGAACCGCGACCCACACCCGAAAGCCTGGAAGAAGGCGCGTTCGGGCAAGTGGTGGTTGACGGTCCGGAAGGCGCCGTCGATGAACCCCTTCTCCGTGGTGCGGAGCAAGTCGATCCCCTTCCGGGCCGGCGCCGTGACCGGCCCGCTCCCCACAGCGGCAATCAGGGCTGCGCGCACGCTCCACATGCCCAGCAGCTCCGCGGCCCGCGACAGCATGGGTTCGAGGTACGTGCCGCGTGCGGATGTGCGAGCAGAGGGCCGACGGCTTCGCCGCTCCACACCGGCCCGGTGCCCTCGAGCAGCCGGAGCAGCGCCTCGGCACAGCCGCGCCCTTCCGGATGCGTCCGGACGGCACGCCGGACCGGCCGTTCTACGTGCCCCGGTTCCTGGTCGTAGTAGCTGTTGTGGACGGCCGCGAGAAGGTCCCCGACGGCGCGGTCCGCCGCGGAGAGGACGTCCGACGGCCGGGTGGTCCCCGGTTGCCGGCCCGCGACAGCGTCGGCGAGGGCGGCTGCGAGCAGTTCGATGCCCGTGCTGCTCAAATGGCAGTAGTCGAGGAAGAAGTCCGGATCGGGTGCCGGGGCATCGGGACCGGTTCGCAGCGGCTCGGCGAGATCGACGCATCCGAAATTCCGTTGGGCCGCCCCTGCGATCAGGGCGCCGCGGATGCCCTCGGTGACCCGGGGGCATGGGCACCGAACAGCCCGCACACCGCGTCCCGAGACTCCTCCAGGGCCTGTCGTTCCAGTTCCGGACGACCGGCCGCGCCCGCGGCCCGCGCCCGCAGCCAGCCCGTGACCGGACTCATCCCTTGGTCGAGGTGGGCCATCTCCTTGGTGACCCGGAGCACGACGTCGGCGTCGCCGACGGCCAGGGCCGTCTCGGCCGCCCTACGGTGGTCCACCCACGCCGACAGGTCGCGGGGCGACACCGGCGGCAGCTCCAGTCCCGGGTCGGGCGACCAGCCCCGGAGGTTGAACTCGGGAACCACCACGATCACCTCGGCGGCGCAGGCCTCGGCGACCTCGGCGAGGCTGTCGAGCACCTGCTCGACGCCGGGCCCGGCGACCCGGTCTGCTAGGCACGGCGCATCGCCGGGTAGCCGCCGGCGCGAAGTCCTGCCGCCAGGGCATCGAGATCGGCGGTGGTCTGCCGCGAACGCATCCAGTTGTTGCCGGCGTAATGACGATGACATGCGGCTCCAAGCACGGCAGTTGCAGCACGGTCTCCACGAGGTCGTGCCGGTCGGCGCCGGTCTGTGCCAGGTCCACCACCTGGTAGGCGTCGCCGGACGCGTTCAACTGCCGCTCCAGTGCGAGGGCCGGGGTGAGCACAGGGTCGAGCAGGAAATCCCGGGCGCTCGACTCTCCGAGCAGCACAACCCGCCGGACACCGTCGGCGGCCGGGATCCGGTCGACCTCCGCCCACCGGCGGCTCTCGTCGGGGCCGAGTCGACGCCGGCGCAGTGCCGGGCCGCCCGGTCCGGCGAGGATCTCCCAGGCGCCCACGACGTCGCCCCCGACCGAGACGTCGGTGGTCTCGGGCGCGGCCTCTGCCGCCGTCTCCAGCCACAGCTTCCGCAGCTCGGCCAGCACCTCGGACCCGCGCTCGTCCGAGAGGAGGCGCGCCAGGTTGTCCGAACGCAGTTTGAGGGTATTGTCGGGCATGGTCGGCTCCTCGCCGGCTCAGAGGAAGGTGTAGACGTCATCGCGGATGACTGGTTGCCGGTACGACGACTGCCGGTCGACGCGGGAGAACCAGGACGGCGGCAGGTCGGACGAGCGGACGGCGAGGTCGGCCAGTACAAGGACGTCCAGACGTGACCGGACAAGGCAGGCCAGCGCGTCTGCCGGGCTCGACACGATGGGTTCACCCCGCATGTTGAACGACGTGTTGCGCAGGACCGGATAGCCGGTCCGGCGCCCGAAGGCAGTGAGCAGGCCGTGGAAGCGCGGGTGGTCGGCCCGGTCGACCGTCTGGACCCGGGCGCTCCCGTCTACGTGCGCGATCGCGGGGAGCGCCTCCGGGTCGCGAACCGGCGCGGTGTCGAGCATGAATGGCGAGGCTGTCGAGAGCTCGAAGAACTCCGCGCAGCGCTCGGCCGGGACGGCGGGTGCCAAGGGCCGGAAAGCCTCGCGCTTCTTCACGAGGGCGTTGATGTGGTCGCGCATCTCCGCCCGCCGCGGGTCAGCCAGGATCGACCTGGCGCCCAGTGCCCGGGGGCCGAACTCCATACGCCCCTGGAACCAGCCGGCGACGGCGCCCTCGTCCAGCCACCCGGCCGTCCTCGACCGTCCTCCGCTGCACCCCACAGAGGCGCCGCGGTGAGCCCTCAGAAGCCCCTGACGGCCTATCAGCAAAGGTACCAGGGCGTGCGTCAAACGAGCGTCACGAGCGTCATTTCAGCGTCGAGATATCGCCCGTAACGCCCACAACACACATAATGCGCACCGACAAAACCGCAGGTCATGAGCCTTCCCGCACCGGTTCAAGGATCGCGACGCACTCCACGTGATGCGTCATCGGGAACAGGTCGAACGCTCGCAGCGTCCGCACCCTGTATCCGCCCTCCCTGAAGTACGCGATGTCGCGCGCCAGGGCCGCCGGGTCGCAGGCCACGTAGGCGATGCGCCGGGCGCCGAGGGAGGCGAGGTGGGCGACCGTCTGCTTGCCGGCGCCCGCGCGTGGGGGGTCGAGGACGATCAGGTCGACCTCGGTGATGCGGGTCCGCGGGAGGGCCGACTCGACCTTGCCCTGTTCGATGCGGACGCGGTCGAAGTGCTGGAGGTTGTGGCGGGCGTCCTCCACCGCGCGCTTGCCGTATTCGATGCCGAGCACCGCGCCCTTGTCGCCGACGCGGTCGGCCAGGGCGCCGGCGAAGAGGCCGACGCCGCAGTAGAGGTCGAGGGCCGTGTCGCCCTTGCGGGGCAGCAGGCCCTGCATGACCGCGCGGACGAGGGTGTCGGCGGCCTTCGGGTGGACCTGCCAGAAGCCGCCGTTGCCGACGCGGTAGGTGCGGTCGTCGGCGCGCTCGCGGACGAACGGGCGGCCGTGCACGCGGTGGACGCTGCCGTCCTTCTCGTGGATGCGCAGGACCGAGACCGGCTGGTCGAGCTCGACGATGGGGAGGCGGGCGCCCGGGCGCGGGGTGAGGACGACCTGGCGGTCGCCCGAGCCGGTCGCGGCGATGGCCTCGACGGACGCCATCCCGGTCCAGTCGCGCTGCTCGATGCCGAGTTCGGAGACGCCGGGTGCGGCGATCATGCAGTGCTCGATCGGCTCGACATCGTGGGAGCGGTGGCGGCGCAGGCCCGCGTGGCCCGAGGCGTCGACGGTGTACTGGACGCGGGTGCGCCACGCGGGCACCTCGCCGGCCGGCAGCTTGTCCCCCTCGGCCGGCATGACCGTGCCGTCCCAGCCGGCCTCCTCGGGCGTGAGGCCGGCGAGGCGCTTGAGCTGTTCGGCGATGACCTCGCCCTTGAGGCGGCGCTGGGCGCCGGGCTTGGCGTGCTGCCAGTCGCAGCCGCCGCACTTGCCGGGGCCGGCGTACGGGCAGGGCGCCTCGACCCGGTCCTTGGAGGCGTCGAGGACGCGTACGGCGTCGGCGCGCAGGAAGCGGGAGTCCGCGGAGCCCTCCGTGACGCGGGCGACGACCTTCTCGCCGGGCAGCGCGTGCCGGACGAACAGGACGCGGCCCTCGTCGGTGCGCGCGATGCAGTGGCCGCCGTGGGCGACAGGGCCGACCTCGACCTCGTACTCCTCCCCGATCAGCGAGGACTCAGGTGCGTTCGGCATGGCGGGGTGGCTCCAGGGATAGAAAAGTGGGCTGCCGGAGTGGCAGCCCACCAGTCTACGTGGCCCGGGGGAGCGCTCAGCCCTTGGTGGAGGACTGCTTGGGTCGCTCGTCGACGGGGCCGCGTCGCACGGCGCCCGGGGCGTTCCATTCCTGGCGCTTCTTCGCCCGCTTCCTGGCCAGCTCGGAGGACTGGAGCTGGTAGGGGACGGACGTGACCATCACACCGGGCGTGAACAGCAGCCTGCCCTTGAGGCGCAGGGCGCTCTGGTTGTGCAGCAGGTGTTCGTACCAGTGGCCGACGACGTACTCGGGGATGATCACGCTGACGGCGTCCCGTGGGCTCTCGCGGCGCAGGCCCTTCACGTATTCGATGATCGGCCTGGTGATCTCGCGGTAGGGCGAGTCGAGGATCTTCAGCGGGACGTTGATGCCGCGCCGTTCCCACTCGGCCCTGAGGGCCTTGGTCTCGGCCGGGTCGACGTTGATGCTGAGCGCCTCCAGTTTGTCGGAGCGCATCAGCTGGGCGTAGGCGAGGGCCCGCAGCGTGGGCCGGTGGAGCTTGGAGACCAGGACGATGGAGTGGACCCGCGACGGGCGGGCGGTGTCGTCGGTGGGCTGGTCGGGAGCGGCGATCTCCTCCGCGACGCGGTCGTAGTGCTTACGGATCGCGGTCATGGTCCCGTAGAAGATGACCATGCCCAGCAGGGCGACCCAGGCGCCGTGGGTGAACTTGGTGGCGAGGACGACGACCAGCACCAGGCCGGTGAAGAAGGCGCCGAAGGTGTTGATCGCTCGGGAGCGGATCATACGGCGGCGTACGGCGGGGTTGCGCTCGTTCTTCAGGTGCCGGTTCCAGTGCCGGACCATGCCGGTCTGGCTGAGCGTGAAGGAGACGAACACGCCGACGATGTAGAGCTGGATGAGGCGCGTGGAGTCGGCGCCGTAGAGCCAGACGAGCAGAATCGCGGCGCCGGCCAGGAGCACGATGCCGTTGGAGAAGGCGAGCCGGTCGCCGCGGGTGTGCAGCTGGCGCGGCAGGTAGCGGTCCTGGGCGAGGATCGAGCCGAGGAGCGGGAAGCCGTTGTACGCGGTGTTCGCGGCGAGGAACAGCACCAGGGCGGTGGCCGCGGCGAGCAGGACGAAGAAGAAGGTCCCGTCTCCGAAGACGGCGGCCGCGACCTGGGAGATCACCGGGTTCTGGACGTAGTCCTCACCGACCGGGACGCCGTTGCGCAGCAGGTCGTGGGCGGGGGTCTCGGCCATCTTCACGTCGGTGGCCATCGCCAGGCCGATGATGCCGCAGAACATGGTGACGGCGAGGGCGCCCATGAGCAGCAGCGTGGTGGCGGCGTTCTTGCTCTTCGGCTTGCGGAAGGCGGGGACGCCGTTGCTGATGGCCTCGACGCCGGTGAGCGCGGCACAGCCGGAGGAGAAGGCGCGCAGGAGGAGGAAGACGAGCGCGACTCCGGCGAGACCCTCGTGCTCCGCCTTGATCTCGAAGTCGGCGGTGGGGGCCTTCATGGTGTCGTCGAGGACGATGCCCTTGAACGCACCCCAGGCGATCATGATGAAGACGCCGGCGACGAAGACGTAGGTGGGAATCGCGAAGAGTTTGCCCGACTCCTTCACACCCCGGAGGTTCATGAGGGTGAGGAGGACGATGATTCCGATGGCGCAAAGCACTTTGTGCTCGACGACGAACGGAATGGCCGAACCCAGGTTCTCCACGCCGGAGGAGATGGAGACCGCCACGGTCAGGACGTAGTCCACGAGGAGCGCGCTGGCGACGGTCAGGCCGGCCTTGGGGCCGAGGTTGGTGTTGGCGACCTCGTAGTCGCCGCCCCCGCTGGGATAGGCGTGCACGTTCTGGCGGTAGGAGGCCACGACCGTGAACATCAGGACCACGACGGCGACCGCGATCCACGGGCTGAAGTGGTAGGCCGACACACCTGCGATGGAGAGAACCAGCAGGACTTCTCCCGGTGCGTACGCCACCGAGGACAGCGGGTCGGAGGCGAAGACGGGGAGCGCGATGCGTTTGGGCAGGAGGGTCTCCCCCAGCCTGTCACTGCGCAGCGCACGGCCGATCAGGATCCGTTTGGGCAGGTCGGTCAGTTTGGACACGGAGAGGATCGTAAGCGTTCGAAATCGGACCCGCCCACCCACCACCCCTCATGCGCACGGAATCTCCGTGTGGTCTACCGCATAGGACAACCATGGTTGTGGCCGAGACCACGCCCGGGTTTCACGCGTCTTCCTTCGGGAGATTGGCCGAAAGGGCCGGTGGTGCCTCGGATGCGGGCAAGAACACCGTCCCGGCATAAGCTCGTCATCAGGCAACACCGCACGCTGTTGCCCACGTGGGCCCGGCAGGCCGAGAGAAAGAAGTGAGCAGGGTGTTTTCGCAGGTCAGCAGAGTGACCAGGAGTGCGGGGTAAGCGGACGTGCACATCGTCATCATGGGCTGCGGTCGCGTGGGCGCCGCTCTCGCTCAGACCCTGGAGCAGCAGGGGCACACGGTCGCCGTCGTCGACCAGGACCCCACGGCCTTCCGCCGCCTGGGCGCCGGCTTCGGCGGGCGGCGCGTCACCGGCGTCGGGTTCGACCAGGACACCCTGCGTGAAGCGGGGATCGAGGAGGCCGGGGCGTTCGCCGCGGTGAGCAGCGGCGACAACTCCAACATCATCGCGGCGCGGGTGGCACGCGAGATGTTCGGGATCGAGAACGTCGCGGCCCGGATCTACGACCCCCGGCGCGCGGAGGTGTACCAGCGTCTCGGTATCCCGACGGTCGCCACGGTCCGCTGGACCGCCGACCAGATGCTGCGCCGGCTGCTGCCGTCCGGCGCGGAGCCGCTGTGGCGGGACCCGAGCGGTGGTGTGCAGCTCGCCGAGGTGCACACGACACCGGCGTGGATCGGGCACAAGATCAGCAAACTGCAGGAGGAGACCGGCGTACGCGTGGCCTTCCTCACCCGGCTGGGCGAAGCGGTCCTGCCGACCTCGCAGACCGTGCTGCAGGAGGGCGATCTGGTCCACGTCATGATGCGTACGGACGAGATCGAGAAGGTCGAGGCGGCGTTCGCCGAAGGGCCTGAGGAGGGCGGTCACTGATGCGGGTCGCTATTGCGGGTGCCGGCGCGGTGGGCCGATCCATCGCGGGCGAGCTGCTGGAGAACGGGCACGAGGTGCTCCTGATCGACAAGGCACCGACCGCCATCTCGGTGGAGCGGGTGCCGCAGGCGGAGTGGCTGCTGGCCGACGCCTGTGAGATCACCTCGCTGGACGAGGCGGCGCTGCAGCGCTGCAACGTCGTCATCGCGGCGACCGGCGACGACAAGGTGAACCTCGTCGTGTCACTGCTCGCGAAGACGGAGTACGGCGTGCCGCGGGTGGTCGCCCGTGTGAACAACCCGAAGAACGAGTGGCTGTTCAACGAGGCGTGGGGCGTCGACGTCGCGGTCTCCACACCGCGTCTGATGTCGGCGCTGGTGGAGGAGGCGGTGAGCGTCGGCGACCTGGTCCGGCTGCTGCGCTTCAGCCACGGCGACGCGAACCTGGTCGAGCTGACGCTGCCGCCGGAGTCGGCGATCGCCGGTACGCAGGTGGGCGACGTCGCGTGGCCGGAGGACACCTCGCTGGTGACGATCATCCGCGGCTCTCGGGTCCTCACCCCCAGCCCGGAGGAGACGCTGGAGGCGGGCGACGAGCTCCTGTTCGTGGCGGCCCAGGCCCGCGAGGAGCAGCTGGAGGACCTGCTGTCGGTCCGCCGCCAGGACGCCACGAGCTGAGCCCCCGGCGCCGACGGCGCCAGGGCGCTCGGGTGCCGTGGCGCTTCGGTGCCGGTGCTTCGGTGCCGCGGGCGTTTTGGCGCTTCGGTGCTTCGGCGCACAAGAGCGGCAGGGGCCCGGCGACCGTCACGGTCGTCGGGCCTTTTCGGCATACCGGCCCGCCCCCGGGGGTGGTGACCCTCGCGACACGGGGCGATCGTGACCCAGCGGGCCGGCGGTCCTACGGGCCTTTGGCTGTCGTGCGGGCCCGGCAGGCGATGCGGGTGCAGTGGACCGGCGGTCCTGCGGGTTCGGCAGGCGCTGCGGGCCCTGTGGCCCGGCGGCCCAGGGGCTTGGCCGGCGATGCGGGCCTGCCGGATGGCTGGTGCGGTGGTCCTGCGGGCCCGCAGGTCCTGGGGGCCTGACAGGTAGCCAGCCCGGCGGTCGTGCGGGCTCGACGGGCGTGCGGGCTCCGTGGCCCAGCGGTCCTACGGGGCTGGCAGGCGCTGCGGGCCTGACAGCTTGCGCGCCCCGCGACCCAGCCGGCCCGGTGGTCCTGCGCGCCCCGCGACCCGCGCGCCCTGTGGCCCGGCGGTCCTAAGCTCCCACGAGACTGGCAGGCGCCGCGCGGCCCGGCAGGGCCTGCTGGCTCGGCAGCCCTGCGGCCCTGAGCCGCACAGCCGTGCGTGTGGCCGGGCCCCGGAGGAACGTAGGGCCCCGGCCGGGAACCCTGAGAACCCAGGAAGCGGGTACGCCCGGCGTCGCCACGGGCGGGCCTGGCCGAGTTCCCGGAAGCGTCGGCCGCGCGTACGGCCCGAGGGGCGCAGGGGCGCCCCTGGTCGGGTCCGGGTGCGCCCAGCAGTCGCGAGGAGACCCGCCGTCGGGGGCCGGTGCACCGTTTCGGCAGGGGCAGGGGCAGGGACGCACGGGCAGGGGCAGGACGGGCCCCTAGACCTCCGTCTGCCGCGCGGCCGCGGCCTTGCGCTCCTTCTCCGCCTGCTCCTCCGCCTCCATCTCCGCGAAGACGTCGATCGGCGGCGGGGCCTTCGCCAGGAAGACCCAGGTGAGGTAGACCGCGAGCAGGAACGGCGGGATCTTCAGGGTCACCAGGACCCAGCCGAGCTGGGTGGTGTCGGCCCACCAGTAGAGCGGGAAGAGGATCGCGCACTTGGCGAGCAGGATCAGGCCCCAGGCGTAGCTGGCCTTGGTGTACGCCTTCTTGCGACCCGGGTTGCGGGTCCGCCAGGAGAGGTTCTCCTTGAAGACGGGGCCGAGGATGAGGCCGATCAGCGGGACGCCGGCCACGGCGGTAGCGATGTACGCGACGCCGAGGCCCAGTGTGTAGAGCATGCCCGGCAGGTAGAAGTCCTTGGCGTTGCCGGTCATCATCGCGAAGACCACACCGAAGGCGACACCGAAGACGCCGCTGAAGGCGTGCTTCACGGTGTCGCGCCGGATCAGGCGGACGGCCACGAGCAGCAGGGACACCCCGAGGGCCGCGATGGCCGAGATGTGCAGGTCCTTGTTGATCGTGAAGATCGTGACGAAGAGCAGGCCGGGGAGGACCGTCTCCACCATGCCGCGGACGCCGCCGAAGGCGTCGAACAGGGCGGCCTCCGTCACGGCCTTGGCGGCGTGGTCGTCGTGGCCGGCGGTGTCGCCGTCGCCCTGGGCGTCCTGATCGGTGGTCGGCTTGTCGAGTGACGTCACCGGCTACTCCTGTCCGAGCGGTCGGAGTTCGTATTTGGGGTTGAAGAGCACCCTACGGCCGTGGCTCATGGAGATGCGGCCGGAGGCGATGAGCTTACGGCCCGGCTCTATGCCCACGATGGACCGCCGGCCCAGCCACACCACGTCCAGGGGGGCCGTGCCGTCGAAGAGTTCCGCCTCCAGCGCGGGCACGCCGGCCCGCGGACGCAGGGTGACCGTCCGCAAGGTACCAGTCACCTTCACTATTTGCCGGTCGTCGCAGTCGGAGATACGGGTGCACCCCGAAGCCTCCGCGTCCTCCTGGAGCTCCTCCGACTCGATGTCCCCCTGGGAGCTGGACAGCCGGTCGAGCATCCGGCGGAAACGGCCGGCCGGCTTCTCTGTACGCGGTGCAGCACTCATACAGAAAGCGTACCGGCCTCCACTGTCAAGGGATCAACGCTCGAAGCGGTATCCCATTCCGGGCTCGGTGATGAAGTGCCGGGGGTGCGAGGGGTCCGCCTCCAGCTTGCGGCGGAGCTGCGCCATGTAGACCCGCAGGTAGTTGCTCTCGGTGCCGTAGGAGGGCCCCCAGACCTCCTGGAGCAGCTGTTTCTGGCTGACGAGCCGGCCGCCGTTGCGTACGAGGACCTCCAGCAGGTGCCACTCGGTGGGGGTGAGCCGGACGTCCCGGCCGTCCCGGTGGACCTTCTTGGCGGCGAGGTCGACGGTGAACCCGTCGGTCTCGACCACGACGACGTCCCCGTCGCCACCGCCGACGGGTTCGGCGCGGCGGACGGCGGCGCGCAGCCGGGCCAGCAGCTCGTCCATGCCGAAGGGCTTGGTGACGTAGTCGTCCGCGCCGGCGTCGAGTGCCTCGACCTTCTCGTCGGAGGTGTGGCGGGCGGAGAGGACGAGGATGGGTACACGGGTCCAGCCACGCAGGCCCCTGATGACGTCGACGCCGTCCATGTCGGGCAGGCCGAGGTCGAGTATGACCACGTCGGGGTGGCGGCCGGCGGCCAGTTCGAGCGCGGTGGCGCCGTCGGGCGCGGCGTCGACCTCGTACTTGCGCGCCTTCAGGTTGATCACGAGCGCGCGTACGATCTGCGGCTCGTCGTCGACCACGAGCACCCGCGTCATGGGGATCCTGCTTTCTCTGGGAAGGTGGCTGGGGCGGTGGGCGGGGAGGCCGGTCGGGGGGCGGCGGCGGCCGGGGAGGCCGGTTCGGGGACGGCGACGCGCCGGAGGGTGAGGACCATGGTGAGGCCGCCGCCGGGGGTGTCCTCGGCGGTGAGGGTGCCGCCCATGGCCTCGACGAAGCCGCGGGCGACGGCGAGGCCGAGCCCGACGCCCGCGCCGCGCGGTGCGTCGCCGAACCGCTGGAAGGGCTCGAAGATGCGTTCCTTCGCGTCCTCGGGGACACCGGGCCCGCGGTCCACGACGCGCAGTTCCACGCGCTCGGCGATGGCGCTGGCCGACACCAGGACGGGCTCGTGGGCGGGACTGTACTTGACGGCGTTCTCGACGATGTTGGCGACGGCCCGTTCGAGGAGGCCCTTGTCGACGTCGACCATGGGGAGCGTTTCGGGGATGTCGAGGTCCGCGCTGCCGTCGGGGACGCCGCCGAGGGCCATGGGGACGACCTCGTCGAGGTCGATGGCGCGGATCAGCGGGGTGACGGTGCCCGTCTGCAGGCGCGACATGTCGAGGAGGTTGCCGACGAGGTGGTCGAGCCGGTCGGCGCCGTTCTCGATGCCTTCGAGCAGTTCGGCGCGGTCCTCCTCGGACCATTCGACGTCGTCGGAGCGCAGGGAGGACACCGCTGCCTTGATGCCCGCGAGGGGTGTGCGCAGGTCGTGGCTGACGGCGGCGAGCAGGGAGGTGCGGATCTTGTTGCCCTCGGCGAGTTTGCGGGCCTCCTCGGCCTCCCCGACGAGGCGCTGCCGGTCGAGGACGACGGCCGCCTGGGCGGCGAAGGCGCCGAGCACGCGGCGGTCCTCGGCGGGCAGGACACGGCCGGAGAGGGCGAGGGCCAGGTGGTCGCCGACGGGCATGTCGACGTCCGCGTCCTCGGGGCGGGTCACCGGCCGTGGGCCGACACCGGCCGCGCACGTCCACGGGTCGACGCCACTCGTGCGTTCGAGCAGGGCGACGGACACCATCGAGAACGTCTCCCGGACCCGTTCGAGGAGGGCGTCGAGGGCGGTTTCCTCCCCGGGCTGTGCCGGGGCGACCCCCAGGCGCAGCACGCTGCCGGCGAGGAAGGAGAGGATCTCGGACTCGGCGCGGAGCCGGGCCGCCTGGTGGGTGCGGCGGGCGGCGAGGTCGACCACGGAGGCGACGGAGACGGCGACGCCGAAGAAGACCACGATGGCGACGATGTTCTTGGGGTCGGCGATCGTGATGCGGTGCAGCGGCGGGGAGAAGAACCAGTTGAGGAGCAGCGATCCGAAGGCGGCGGAGGCCAGGGCGGGGCGCAGGCCGCCGAGGAGTGCGGCGGCCACCGTCAGCGACAGGAACAGCAGCATGTCGTTGGCGAGGCCGAGGTCGGCGTCGATGTGGGTGAGCAGCAGGGCGAGCAGGGCGGGCCCGGCGACGCCGACGAGCCAGCCGCCGACGATCCTGGAACGGCCGAGCCGGGCGCCCCGGGCGCCGGGCAGTCCGCGGCCTTTGGCGACGGCCTCGTGGGTGACGATGTGGACGTCGAGGTCGGGTCCGGAGTCGCGGGCGACGGTGGCGCCGACGCCGGGGCCGAGCATGTACTGCCAGGTCTTGCGGCGGCTGGAGCCGAGCACGATCTGGGTGGCGTTGACGCCGCGGGCGAACTCCAGCAGCGCGGGGGGCACGTCGTCGCCTATGACGTGGTGGAAGGTCCCGCCGAGGTCCTCGACGAGCGTGCGCTGGACGGCGAGTTCCTTGGGGGACGCGGCGGTGAGGCCGTCGCTGCGGGCGACGTAGACGGCGAGGACCTCGCCGCCGGCGCCCTTCTCGGCGAGGCGGGCGGCACGGCGGATGAGGGTGCGGCCCTCGGGACCGCCGGTGAGGCCGACGACGATGCGCTCACGGGCCTGCCAGGTGCTGCGGATGTTGTGCTCGCCGCGGTACTGCCGGAGGTACTCGTCGACGCGGTCGGCGGTCCACAGCAGGGCCAGCTCGCGCAGGGCCGTGAGGTTGCCGGGGCGGAAGTAGTTGGAGAGGGCCGCGTCGACCTTGTCCGGCTTGTAGATGTTGCCGTGGGCCATGCGGCGGCGCAGGGCCTGGGGCGACATGTCGATCAGTTCGATCTGGTCGGCCCGGCGGACGATCTCGTCGGGGACGGTCTCGCGCTGCCGTACGCCGGTTATGGACTCCACGACGTCGCCCAGCGACTCCAGGTGCTGGATGTTGACGGTCGAGACGACGTCGATGCCGGCGGCGAGAAGTTCCTCCACGTCCTGCCAGCGCTTGGTGTTGCGCGAGCCGGGGACGTTGGTGTGGGCGAGCTCGTCCACCAGGGCGACGGCGGGCCTGCGGTCGAGGACCGCGTCGATGTCCATCTCGGTGAACACGGCGCCCCGGTGTTCGAGGGTGCGGCGGCCGATCTGCTCCAGACCGTGCAGGAGGACTTCGGTCCGGGGCCGGTCGTGGTGTTCGACGAAGGCGACGACGCAGTCGGTGCCGCGTTCTGCGCGCCGGTGGGCCTCGGCGAGCATGGCGTAGGTCTTGCCGACGCCCGGTGCCGCACCGAGGTAGATCCGGAGTTTGCCGCGTCCCATGCCCTCATTGTCTTTCGCGCTCACGCAGCGCCGAGCCCGCTCGTACCGGTCGTGCCGGTCCGTGCCGACTGCGCAGCGTCGACCTTACGTCCAGCGATTCCGGCAAACCGAACACGGTGGGCGGTTGTGGGGCGTCTTTGACGCGATCCTGATGCGGGGTGCGGGCGCCCCCCGGGTGCGGGGGCCGCGGTCGGCCCGCCGGTGCTCAAGCCGGCCGGATCACCGCTCAGTCGGCGCATCGCTGGGCCAGCTCGCCGTCGCTCAGCTCCAGGACCCGGTCGGCGAGGCCCAGGAGCTGGGCGTCATGGGTGGCCACCAGTGCGGTGACGCCCTCGCCGCGTACTACGGCGCGCAGGAGTTCCATGACGGCGAGGCCGGTCTCGGCGTCGAGCTGGCCGGTCGGTTCGTCGGCGATCAGCAGGGCCGGCTTGTTGGCGAGGGCGCGGGCGATGGCGACGCGCTGCTGCTGCCCGCCGGAGAGCTCACCTGGGCGCTGTGCGGCGTGGTCGGCGAGGCCGACGAGGGCGAGCAGCAGCGCGACGCGCTCCTCCCGCTCCCGCGGGTCGGTCTTGCGCAGCCGCATCGGCACGCCGACGTTCTCCGCGGCCGTCAGGATCGGTATCAGCCCGAACGACTGGAAGATGAATCCGATCCGGTCGCGGCGCAACTCCAGCAGTTCGTTCTCGCCGAGGCCCGCGAGGTCGGTGCCGTCGACGGTGATGCGGCCGCCGTCAGGGGTGTCGAGGCCTCCGACGAGGTTGAGGAGAGTGGTCTTGCCGGAGCCCGAGCGACCCTTGAGGGCGACGAGCTCGCCGCGCGGGATCTCGAAGGAGACGCCCCGCAGGGCGTGCACGGCGGACGGCCCACTGCCGTGCGACCGGTGCACATTCTCCACCCGCACCATGGGTGCCGGCCCGTCGGCGACGGCCGTGGCGGTGCCGTCGGTACTGCGCTGCTCACTCATGAGTTCCCCCCGTCACTCCCCGTAACCCCGTGCGCGGTCAGTATGAGCGGGCCCGGAAGGGAGGCGCAACGCCTGTGGAAAACCCGGTGGGCCGCACCCCGGAGCCCGGGATGCGGCCCACCGAAACACGCCTTAGCGCACCTCGGTGATTTCCGGGCCGCGCTGAAGCTGGCCCATGCCACCGGAGAAGCGGGAGTTCTCCTGATCCTCCTGCTGCACGCCCTCCGGCACCATCTGCGCGTCATTCGGCAGCTTCAGGACGATCGGGTCGCGGGGCGCCATCGGTCCTTCGCCGCGGACGACGACGGTGTCCCGGAAGATCTGCTCCAGCAGGCCGGCGGCCTGCGGCTGCACCGCGCCCTGGCCGGAGATGACACCCCGGAGGAACCAGCGCGGCCCGTCCACGCCGACGAAACGCACCAGCTGCACGCCGCCGGTGCCGTCCGGCAGCTGTACGGGGACCTGGGCGCGCAGCTCCCAGCCGAGCGGGCCCTCGACCTCGTCGATGATGCCGCCCTGCTGGGTGATGCCGGAGGCGATCTCCTCGCGGACCTCGCCCCAGATGCCCTCCTTCTTCGGAGCGGCGAAGGCCTGGAGCTGGATGGCGCTGTCGCGCAGCACGACCGTCGCGGCGACGATCGCGTCGCCGGCGACCTCCACACGCAGTTCCATGCCCTCGACTCCGGGCACGAACATGCCTCCCAGGTCGACCCGGCCCTCGTCGGGCTTGGAGACCTCGGAGACGTCCCAGGGACCGTCGGGCCGGGGCGCCGGCGGAAGGTTCACCCGGCGCGGGGCGCTCTCCGCCGCGTCGTCAGTGTCGACCTCGTCGACGACCTGCTCGGCCTCGCGCGCCACGTCCGCTGCGTCCCCAGCGGCCCTGCTCTTCTTGCGACGTCCGAACACGTCACTGTCCTTCCCGGTCGGATACGACCGAAGCGTATCGATTCCCACCCGTCCAGCCCTCCACGGCTGCATGACCGCCGGTGGACCCGAAGCCCCCCTCGGCCCGCGCCGAGCCGGGAAGCTCCGCCACCTCGTGGAAGCGGACCTTCTCGACCTGCTGAACGACCAGTTGGGCGATCCGGTCGAACCGCTCGAACCGCACGCTTTCGCGGGGGTCCAGGTTGACCACGATCACCTTGATCTCTCCACGGTACCCGGCATCCACGGTCCCGGGGGCATTCACCAGCGCGATGCCCAGCCGGGCCGCCAGCCCGGAACGGGGGTGCACGAAGGCCGCGTACCCGTCGGGCAGGGCGATCGAGACACCGGTGGGCAGAACGACCCGCTCACCGGGGGCGAGTTCGGCGGCCTCGGTGGTGACGAGATCGGCGCCGGCGTCGCCGGGGTGCCCGTACGACGGAATCGGCACCTCCGGGTCCACGCGGCGGATCAGCACATCAACAGGGTTACGCATCAGGGATTCACCTCGAAGGCGCGGGCGCGCCGGACCTGGTCGGGGTCGGCCATCGCCGCCTGGATCTCCTCCGGGCGGCCGTTGTCGATGAAGTGATCGACTTTGACCTCGATGAAGAGGGCTTCGGCGCGGACGGCCACGGGGCCGTCGGGGCCGCCGATCCGGCCGGTCGCCCGGGAGTAGATCTTGCGGCCGGCGACGGCGGTCACCCCTGCCGACAGATGGAGCACCGTTCCGACGGGGACCGGGCGGACGAAGTCGGTCTCCAGCCGGCCGGTCACCGCGATCACCCGCAGCAGCCAGTTCAGCGAGCCGAGCGTCTCGTCGAGCGCGGTGGCGAGGACGCCTCCGTGGGCGAGGCCTGGGGCGCCCTGGTGGTCGGTGGTCACGGTGAACTCGGCGGTGACGGTCACGCCTTCGCCGGCCCGGGCCGCGAGGTGCAGCCCGTGGGGCTGCCCGCCGCCGCAGCCGAAGCAGTACTCGTAGTGGGCGCCCAGGAGCTCGCCGGGGGCGGGCGCGTCGGGGTGCCTCACTGGTGGTATGGCGTCGGCGGGAGGCGTCAGTGCAGTGCTCACAGGCGCAGACCTTACCCGCGCGGAAGGCGACCGGTCGCGCCGTGCCAAGCTTGGGTTCATGCAGCCTTCCGCACCGGCTTCCGCCCCGCAGTACGACGAACGTCTCACCGCCCCTCGTTCCTGGTGGCTGATCGCCGCCCTGCTGGGTCTGTCGGGCGGGCTGATCATGCTGCCGCTGGGGTCCCTGCCGCTGCTCGGAGGGCTGATCGGAGCGGGAGCGCTGGCCGCGGTGGCGGTCAGTTCGTACGGTTCGGCGCGGATCCGTGTGGTGGCGGGCTCCCTGGTCGCGGGAGACGCCCGGATCCCGTTGTCGGCGCTCGGCGAGCCGGAGGCGCTGGACGCGGAGGAGGCGCGCGCCTGGCGCACGCACCGGGCGGATCCGCGGGCCTTCATGCTGCTGCGCGGCTATGTCCCGACGGCGCTGCGGGTGGAGGTCACGGACCCGGACGATCCGACGCCGTACGTCTATGTGTCGACGCGCGATCCGCGGGCGCTGGCCGACGCGCTCACGCAGGCGCGTGCCGATGCGGAGCGGACTCGATAGGGCACCCCTGAGGGCTCCCCTGAGGGCGGGCGGCCGGAGCCAGGCAGCCGGAGCCGGCAGCCGTACAGGCGGACTAGAAGCCGATTTCCTTGGGGTTCTCCGGCTGGTCCAGCGGCGGGAGCGCCGACAGGGCGTCCCAGGGCACCTGGCGGCTGCGCAGGTCCTTGCGGATGTGTTCGGCGAGCTTCTTGGTGTCCCGTCGGTTCATGACGGCGCCGACGGCCGCGCCGACCATGAACGGCATGAGGTTGGGCAGGTTGCGCACCATGCGTTTCATGATCTGCTGGCGCAGTTCACGCTTCATTCGGCCGCCCAGGGCGGCGTTGACGGTGGCGGGCTTGGTGACGTCGATGCCGCGCTCCTCCGTCCAGGAGGTCAGATAGGCCGCGGCGCGCTGGCGGATGTTGCCCGGAGGGCGCTGGCCGTAGACCTCGTGGAGCTCGGCGATGAGCTTGAGCTCGATCGCGGCGACGCCGGTGATCTCCGCGGCCATTTCGGCCGGCATGGCCGGCGGTACGGGCATCATGGCGGCCGCGCCGATGCCGGCGCCCACTGTGGAGGTGGCGTTGGCCGCGCCCGCGATCAGTTTGTCCGCGAGTTCCTCCGGGCCGAGGCCGGGGAACTGCCGGCGCAGGGCGGCCAGGTCCCGGACGGGAACGCGCGGCGCGTTCTCGATGAGCAGGTCGGCGAGGTGGTTCAGACCCGCACGGGCGCTGTCGCCGCTCTTGCGCACACCGCGCCTGACGGCGTCCAGGCGGCGTGGCCGGCCCGCGGGCTCGGGGTGCGCCTGCCGCCCGGACACTGCTTCGAGCGAGGCCGAGCGGCCTCGCTCGTCGTCACGTGCGCCGGGGGAGGGCAGGAGGGCGGTGTGCTCGGCAGGCGCGACGTGAGCGCCTTCTGCCGGGCCTGAGCCGCCCTGGTCCGCCTCCGGCTTCCGGGGGAGCCGGAAGCGTCGCTTCCGAGACGGGTTGTCGCCTGCCACGGCGGACCGGACCTCAGTCGCAGTCTCGGCAGATCGGCTGGCCGTTCTTCTCCCGAGCCAGCTGGCTGCGGTGGTGCACCAGGAAGCAGCTCATGCAGGTGAACTCGTCCGCCTGCTTGGGCAGCACCCGGACGGCCAGCTCCTCGTTGGAGAGGTCGGCGCCGGGCAGCTCCAGGCCCTCGGCGGCCTCGAACTCGTCGACGTCGACGGTCGAGGTCGACTTGTCGTTCCGGCGGGCCTTCAGCTCTTCAAGGCTGTCCGAGTCGACGTCGTCGTCGGTCTTGCGTGGGGTGTCGTAATCCGTTGCCATGTCGCTCTCCCCCTCTGGGTGTTTGCGGTGTCTCCAGCGCACGTAACGCGTGAGAGGCCGGACTTGTGCCCGACCTGAGGCGGAGATTTTGCCTCACATCAAGGTCTGTTACTCAATCGACACCCAAGTGGACCCCTCAAGAGTGATCGGGTTTGGGTGGCGAACGGGACCGTACACGGTCCGGATGCCGCGCTTCACGGGCGCCACCCCGTGTACTTCCCGTGATCTCGACCCCTGGAAACCCGGACTTTTCCTGGTTTTCCGGGGGAATTCTTGATCACGGAGAGTAGATGACCAGAAACCTGCCCTTGTGATCGATCACACACGGAAGTCCCGGGGACAGTTCCCGAAAATTCAGCGCAAAGCGAACACTGGGCCGCAGGTCATTCGGCGCGTCACAACGGGAGCGTGACACGCATCACGAGCCCGCCGCCCTCGCGCGGCTCCGCGATGATACGGCCCCCGTGGGCCCGGGCGACCGACCGGGCGATCGACAGGCCGAGCCCGACACCCTTGTCGCTGCCCGTCCGCTCCTGTCGCAGCCGCCTGAACGGCTCGAAGAGGTTGTCGATCTCGTATGCGGGAACCACTGGTCCCGTGTTCGAGACCACCAGAACCGCCTGGCCGGACCGGGTCTCGGTGGTGACCTCGACCCACCCGTCCTCGACGTTGTAGCGCACGGCATTCTGCACCAGGTTCAGCGCGATCCGCTCCAGCAGGACCCCATTGCCCTGGACGACGGCCGGGGAGCGCTCGCCGCGGATCTCCACGCCCTTGGCCTCGGCCTCGGCGTGGGTCTGGTCGATGGCGCGGGAGGCGACCTCGGCGAGGTCGACGGGCTTGCGCTCGACGATCTCGTTGTCGCTGCGTGCGAGCAGCAGCAGGCCCTCGACGAGCTGTTCACTGCGCTCGTTGGTGGCCAGCAGCGTCTTGCCGAGCTGCTGGAGTTCCACGGGCGCCCCGGGATCCGACAGGTGCACCTCCAGCAGCGTGCGGTTGATCGCCAGCGGCGTCCGCAGCTCGTGTGAGGCGTTGCCGACGAACCGCTGCTGGGCGGTGAACGCGCGCTCCAGCCGGTCCAGCATGTCGTCGAAGGTGTCGGCGAGCTCCTTGAGCTCGTCGTCGGGACCGTCCAGCTCGATACGGCGGGAGAGGTCCGTGCCGGCCACGTTGCGGGCCGTGCGGGTGATCTTGCCCAGCGGGGAGAGGACCCGGCCGGCCATGGCGTAGCCGAAGGCGAAGGCGATCACGCTGAGGCCCAGCAGGGCGAAGAGCGAGCGCCGCAGCAGATCGTCGAGCGCGTGCTGCTTCTGCACCGACATGCACGACTTGAGCGCGGCGTTGAGCTGCTCGTTGTTGATCGCTCCGTCGAGCTTGGGGCAGGTCGGGCTGGTGAGCGTCACCTCACGGCCGGTGACCGTGAGGGCGAGTTCGCTGCCCTGGCGGATGGCCTGGGCGGCGAGCAGATAGATGATCGACAGCAGCAGGATGCCGGCGATCAGGAACATCCCGCCGTACAGCAGCGTGAGCCGTATGCGGATCGTCGGGCGCAGCCAGGGGCGCACCGGCTCCCGGGGGTCCCAGGTCGGTTTCGGGGGCGCCTGTGGGGGCGCGGGGGTCGCGGCCACGGGGTCAGATCCGGTAGCCGGAGCCGGGCACGGTGACGATCACCGGCGGCTCGCCGAGCTTGCGGCGCAGGGTCATCACCGTCACCCGCACGACATTGGTGAACGGGTCGGTGTTCTCGTCCCAGGCCTTCTCCAGCAGCTGCTCGGCCGAGACGACCGCGCCCTCACTGCGCATGAGCACCTCCAGCACCGCGAACTCCTTCGGCGCCAGCTGGATCTCCCTGCCCTCCCGGAACACCTCACGCCGGTTCGGGTCGAGCTTGATTCCAGCCCGCTCCAGGACGGGCGGCAGCGGGACGGTCGTACGCCGTCCCAGGGCGCGCACGCGCGCGATGAGCTCGCTGAAGGCGAAGGGCTTGGGGAGGTAGTCGTCCGCGCCGATCTCCAGGCCCTCGACGCGGTCGCTGACGTCGCCGGAAGCGGTGAGCATCAGGACGCGCGTGGGCATTCCGAGGTCGACGATCTTGCGGCAGACGTCGTCGCCGTGGACGAGCGGCAGGTCGCGGTCGAGGACGACCACGTCGTAGTCGTTGACGCCGATACGTTCGAGGGCGGCCGCACCGTCGTACACGACGTCGACCGCCATGGCCTCCCGGCGCAGTCCGGTGGCCACCGCATCGGCGAGCAGCTGCTCGTCCTCGACGACGAGTACGCGCACGGCGCTGTCCTTCCTCCGGGCCCGGTCGGTTCCGGGCAGGTTCATCTCACTGACTGTGCGTATCCATCCTGCCCCTTACGCGCGTAAACCGGCTGTAAGGCGGCCTGCGGGCACTGACCGGCCCACCGCGGCGGTGGACGGCTTCCGGCCCGGATCCGGGAATTCACCGGATTCCCGTTTCGGTTGAGGTTTCCGTGCGGGGAGCCTTGGGGAGGACGACTGCACACCCGACCGATCACGCCCTGTACGTGGCACGCCACAATTCGCCCTGTCCCCCAGAGGTGTCTGTGCGTGATCGACTGACAACCCTCGGCACACCCCCGTGCCACCGACCCACGACGAGGGGGCGCACGATGGACGCTTTCACCGCAGGACTGCTGCAGCGCATAAGGGCCACGGAAACCGACCTCACGCGGGCACGCGAGACCGGAGACGACTTCCTGGCGGACGTCGAGCAGGCAGAGCTCGACGATCTTCGCCGCCTCGCCGCCGAGCACGGCGTGCAGATCTCCCACGCGACCGCCTGATCGCGTACGCGAGGGCCCCGGCGTCCCCCAGGGACGGCGCCGGGGCCCTTCCGCGTCCGGTCACGGTCGCCCTTCCGTCGCCCGGCACCGTCACCCGCCGTGACGCCGTGGCCCCGTCCTGCTGCGGCGGCCACGGGTGCCTCCTGTGAGGGGCCCTGGTCTCAGTCGTGCCAGGCGCCGAACTCCTCGAGGAGTTCCTGGAGCGGCTCGAAGACGCCCGGGGAGGCCGCCACCGTCAGCTCGCCCGACGGGGCCGTCCCGGGCCGCCCACCGGTCAGCGCGCCCGCCTCACGGGCGATGAGGGCACCGGCGGCGAGGTCCCACGGGCTGAGCCCCCGCTCGTAGTACCCGTCCAGGCGGCCGGCGGCCACGTCGGCGAGGTCGATCGCCGCGGAGCCGCCGCGGCGGATGTCGCGCAGCCTCGGGATCAGCCGCTGGGCCACGTCGGCCTGGTGGCTGCGGACCTTCGTCACATAGTTGAAGCCGGTCGAGACGAGGGCCTGGTCCAGCGGCGGCGACGGCCGGCAGCCGATCGGGCGGTCGTTCAGGAAGGCCCCGCCGCCGAGCACCGCGCGGAAGGTCTCACCGCGCATCGGAGCCTCCACGACGCCGACGACCGTCTCGCCGTCGCGCTCGGCGGCGATGGAGACGGCCCACGTCGGCAGGCCGTACAGGTAGTTCACCGTGCCGTCGAGGGGGTCGATGACCCAGCGGACGCCGGTGCTGCCCTCCGTCGCCGCGCCTTCCTCGCCGAGCAGCCCGTCGTCGGGACGGTGCTCCGCGAGAAAGCCCGTGATCAGCTTCTCGGCGGCGATGTCCATCTCGGTGACGACGTCGATGGGGCTCGACTTGGTCGCCGCCACCCCCAGGTCGGAGGGGCGGCCGTCACGGAGCAGGGCGCCGGCCCGGCGGCCGGCCTCCAGGGCCAGTTCCAGCAGCTCGTCAAGGAGCGGGTCGCTCGTCACAGGGTCTCCTCAGTGGGTGGCCGGTGGGCGGGTGGCCGGTGGGCGGGTGGCCGGACGGGCCAGGGCGTTTCTTTCGGATCGTGCCCGGGCTCGCGAGCCCTTGCACGGGCAGGTGCCGCGCGAGGAAGAAGCGCCCTGGGGCGTGTTTCGAAAATGGCGTCGTCCGCCCGGAGGGCGGGGACGCCCCCGGCCGGACGGGACTTTCGAAACGCACTAGGCGTACGGGCTGTCGGCGCCCGCCGCGGCGGGCCGTTCGGAACGGGCCGGGCAGCAGCCGATCGGGCACAGGTCGTGCGACGCGCCCAGTGCCCCGAGCGCGCACTTGTCCACCACCGTGCCGCGCTCCGTCGCCGCGCGCTCCAGCAGCAGATCGCGGACGGCGGCCGCGAAACGCGGGTCGGCGCCGACGGTGGCGGACCGGCGTACGGGCAGTCCCAGCTCGGCGGCCTTCGCGGTGGCCTCCGTGTCCAGGTCGTACAGGACCTCCATGTGGTCCGAGACGAAGCCGATGGGGACCATGACGACGGCGGGCGCCCCGGCGCCGTGCAGCGCCTCCAGGTGGTCGCAGATGTCCGGCTCCAGCCAGGGGATGTGGGGGGCGCCGCTGCGGGACTGGTAGACGAGTTCCCAGGGGCGCTCGACGCCGGTCTCGTCCCGGACGGCGTCGGCGACGAGGCGGGCGACCTCCAGGTGCTGGCGGACGTACGCGCCGCCCTCGCCGTGCTCCTCGACGGGGCCGGAACTGTCGGCGGCGGAGTCCGGGATGGAGTGGGTGGTGAAGGCGAGGTGGGCGGCCGCGCGGACCGACTCGTCCAGCTCGGACAGGGACTTCAGGACGCCCTCGACCATGGGCCGCACGAAGCCGGGGTGGTTGAAGTAGTGCCGCAGCTTGTCGACCCGGGGCAGCGGCAGTCCCTCCGCCTCCAGTGTGGCCAGGGCGTCCGCGAGGTTCTCGCGGTACTGGCGGCAGCCGGAGTACGAGGCGTAGGCGCTGGTGGTGAGGACGGCGATGTGGCGCCGGCCGTCGAGGACCATCTCGCGCAGCGTGTCCGTGAGGTACGGCGCCCAGTTCCGGTTGCCCCAGTACACCGGAAGGTCGAGACCGGCGCCCGCGAAGTCCTCGCGCAGCGCTTCGAGCAGCGCGCGGTTCTGGTCGTTGATCGGGCTCACGCCACCGAACAGGAAGTAGTGCTGCCCCACTTCCT
Organism: Streptomyces sp. STAM6; assembly: GCF_054963715.1. NCBI lineage: Bacteria > Bacillati > Actinomycetota > Actinomycetes > Kitasatosporales > Streptomycetaceae > Streptomyces > Streptomyces sp. STAM6. Next base: position 159,023 of record NZ_JBUEFZ010000006.1, read on the forward strand.
TGAGCCGTTCCTTCGGGATGCCGCGGCCGCGGGTCACGTTCTCCAGGAACGGGACCACGTCGTCCGGGCCCTCGGGCCCGCCGAAGGAGAGCAGCAGCAGGGCGTCGTACGGAGCTGGATCACGCTGATCGGACATGGGATCGATCCTGCCACCCGGCTCCGACCGCGGGAAAACCGCCGTGCGAGGTCACCCATTCGGACGTAATCTGTGAAGACTGCCCATACGCCTTACGCGACGCGTCCCATGCCACGGCCGGAGTTCCCCTTGCCCAGTCCCTACCGCGCGATCTTCGACGCCCCCGGTTCCCTGGGCTTCTCCGCCGCCGGCTTCCTCGGCCGGATGCCCCTTGCCATGCTGGGGATCGGCATCGTCACGATGATCTCGCAGCTCACCGGCCGTTATGGGCTGGCGGGCGCACTGTCGGCGACCCTCGCGATCTCCGCCGCCGTGCTGGGGCCGCAGGTCTCCCGGCTGGTGGACCGGCACGGTCAGCGCAGGGTGCTGCGCCCGGCGACGCTGGTGACCGTGGTGGCCGTCGCGGGCCTGCTGGTCTGCGCCCAGCAGGGACTGGCGGACTGGACGCTCTTCGTGTTCTCGGCGGCGGCCGGGTGCGCGCCCAGTGTCGGGGCCATGACCCGGGCCCGCTGGGCGGCGATCTACGAGGGTTCGTCCCGGAGGCTGCACACGGCGTACTCGTTCGAGTCGATCGTCGACGAGGTGTGCTTCATCTTCGGTCCGATCGTGTCGATCGGCCTGTCGACCATCTGGTTCCCCGAGGCGGGCCCGCTGCTGGCCGCGTTGTTCCTGCTGGTCGGTGTCTGGTGGCTGACGGCCCAGCGCGACACGGAACCGAAGCCGCACCCGGTCGAGCAGCACAGCGGCGGTTCCGCGCTGCGCTCCCCCGGCCTGCAGGTGCTGGTGCTGGCGTTCGTGGCGACCGGGGCGATCTTCGGGGCGGTGGACGTGGTGACGGTGGCGTTCGCCGAGGAGCGGGGTCACAAGGCCGCCGCCAGCCTCGTCCTCGCGGTGTACGCGCTGGGGTCGTGTCTGGCGGGCGCCGTCTTCGGACTGCTGCACCTGAAGGGGGAACCTTCCCGCAGATGGGTGCTGGGTGTCTGCGCCATGGCCGTGAGTATGATCCCCCTCCAACTGGCCGGGAGCCTGCCGTTCCTGGCCGTGGCGCTCTTTGTCGCGGGCCTTGCCATCGCACCGACGATGGTGACCACGATGGCCCTCGTCGAGGCGCACGTACCGCGCAGCAAACTGACCGAGGGCATGTCCTGGACGGGTACCGGGCTCGCGGTCGGTGTGGCACTGGGTTCCTCGGCCGCCGGCTGGGTGGTCGACGCCCACGGGGCCGAGGCGGGGTACGGGGTGCCGGGGGTTGCGGGGGTACTCGCGGCCGTGGTGGCGTTCCTGGGGTACAGCCGGCTGCGCAAGCCGGCGCCGAGGCGGGAGGGGCAGCGTGAGCGTGACGAGTGCGGTGAACCGGAGCAGCAGCACGTGGCGTAACTGGGCGGGGAACGTCACCGCCCGGCCCGTGCGGGAGGCCCGTCCGGCCTCGGTGGACGAGCTGGCCGAGACGGTGCGCCGGGCGGCCGGCGACGGCCTGCGGGTCAAGACCGTCGGTACCGGTCATTCGTTCACGGCGATCGCCGCGACCGACGGCGTGCTGATCCGGCCCGATCTCCTCACCGGCATCCGGCGGATCGACCGCCGTGAGATGACCGTGACGGTGGAGTCGGGCACGCCGTTGAAGCGGCTGAACGCGGCGCTCGCGCGCGAGGGCCTGTCGCTCACGAACATGGGCGACATCATGGAGCAGACGGTCGCGGGTGCCACCAGCACTGGTACGCACGGCACGGGCCGCGACTCGGCGTCGATCGCCGCGCAGATCCGGGCCCTGGAGCTGGTCACGGCCGACGGGACGGTCCTGACCTGTTCCGAGAAGGAGAATCCGGAAGTCTTCGCGGCCGCCCGGATCGGGCTCGGGGCCCTGGGCGTGGTCTCCGCCATCACCTTCGCCGTGGAGCCGGTCTTCCTGCTCACCGCGCGCGAGGAACCGATGTCCTTCGACCGGGTCACGTCGGAGTTCGACGAACTGCACGCCGAGAACGAGCATTTCGAGTTCTACTGGTTCCCGCACACCGGCAACTGCAACACCAAGCGCAACAATCGCAGCGCGGGCCCGGCGGCCCCCGCCGGGCGGATCAGCGGCTGGATCGAGGACGAGCTCCTCTCCAACGGGCTGTTCCAGGTGGTGAACTCCATCGGCCGGGCGGTGCCCGCGACCATCCCCGCCATCGCCAAGGTCTCCAGCCGGGCGCTGTCCGCGCGTACGTACACGGACATCCCCTACAAGGTGTTCACCAGTCCGCGCCGGGTGCGGTTCACGGAAATGGAGTACGCCGTTCCGCGCGCGGCGGCGGTCGGGGCGCTGCGGGAACTGAAGGCGATGGTGGAGCGGTCTCCACTGCGGGTCAGCTTCCCGGTGGAGGTGCGCACGGCGCCCGCCGACGACATCACGCTGTCCACGGCCTCCGGCCGGGAGAGCGCCTACATCGCGGTGCACATGTACAAGGGGACGCCGTACCGGGCGTACTTCACCGCGGTGGAGCGGATCATGACGGCGCACGGCGGCCGGCCGCACTGGGGCAAGGTGCACACGCGTGACGCCGGGTACCTCGCGGATGTCTATCCGCGGTTCGGCGAGTTCACGGCGCTGCGCGACCGACTGGACCCGGACCGGATGTTCGGCAACGACTATCTGCGCCGGGTGCTGGGCGCCTGACCTTCGTGTCGCGCGCGTGCGGAGCCGTCCGCGGGACGGCGGGCACGGTGGGAGCGGTCCCCCTGTCCGATGCCGCGGGGGGGGGCGGTCGCGAGGTGCGCCACATTCGGGCCGGGCCGTCCGGCCGGCTCCCCGTCCCGTTCTCCGGCTTGCCCCCCTTGTGATCCACTTCCGGCCCCTGTTCACCCATCTGTCCGATCATGAAGCGAGAAGGGACATTTGAGCGAAGCGATTAGTTCCATTTCTGCCGATTCCGTGAAGAGGGCAACATTGGGGCGGTAGTTCACGGAGGCTCAACTACCGTGCAGCCGGAGAACTTCGGCGGCGCGCCGGTCCACCCAGGTGGCCCGAATGGAGTACTGTGGCGAGCCCTGGGCCCCGTTCCCTTTCGGGTGCCCGGGACCACGGGAGGGGGCCGAAAGCGGCACTCGATCCGGCGGCGCCGCGGCCCGCACGGGTGTCTGCTGCGCAGAGTGACCAAGTCGGTCACGCTGTGTGGCAAAGAGGTAACCGTGCCATAACGGCGTTCCAGGGCCCATGCCCGACACGCCGGGCAACTCGGCAAGGTTGTGGCAGGCTGCACCCGGGCAGGCCACACTCGACTAGCGGAAGCAGCGACGCACGTGACGTCGGCAGGCACCACCCGGGAGGTCCCCATGCCCGAACTGCGTGTCGTGGCCGTCTCAAACGACGGCACACGACTGGTGCTGAAGGCTGCTGACAGCACGGAGTACACGCTTCCGATCGACGAGCGGCTGCGCGCCGCCGTCCGCAACGACCGTGCCCGCCTCGGCCAGATCGAGATCGAGGTCGAGAGCCATCTCCGCCCCCGCGACATCCAGGCGCGTATACGCGCGGGTGCGTCCGCCGAGGAAGTCGCCCAGCTGGCGGGCATCCCGGTGGAGCGCGTCCGCCGTTTCGAGGGCCCCGTGCTCGCGGAGCGTGCCTTCATGGCCGAGCGGGCCCGCAAGACGCCCGTGCGCCGCCCCGGCGAGAACACCGGGCCCCAGCTCGGCGAGGCGGTGCAGGAGCGGCTGCTGCTGCGCGGTGCCGAGAAGGACACCGTGGTGTGGGACTCCTGGCGCCGGGACGACGGCACCTGGGAGGTGCTGCTGCTCTACCGCGTCGCGGGCGAAGTGCACTCCGCGAGCTGGACGTACGACCCGCCGCGGCGGCTCGTACAGGCCGTGGACGACGAGGCGCGGGCGCTGATCGGCGAGACCGACGACGCCGTGGCGGTCCAGCAGGAGCCGAGCTTCCCGTTCGTCCCCCGGATCGCCCGTCTCCCGCGCGACCGGCCGCTGGACCGTGCGCTGGACCGGCAGATCGAACGGCCCGCGCCGGCGCCGGCGGCCGAGCCCGACGAGGAGCCGGAGCGCGATTCGCTGACCAGCCTCCTGGAGGCGGTGCCGAACTTCCGCGGCGACATGGTGGTGCCCGAGCGCACCCCCGCGGCCGAGACCCCGGCGGCCGAGACCACCGAGGAGCCGGACGCGGAGGAGCCCCCGGCGCCCGCGGCCTCGGCCGGTGCCGGTTCGGCGTACGCGGACGTGCTGATGCCCCGTGCGGTGAGCGGTCACCGCGACCGGCTGACCGGCACCACGGACCGCCAGGCGGAGGCGGACGGCGTCCGCCCCGGCCGCCGGGCCGCCGTGCCGAGCTGGGACGAGATCGTCTTCGGTACGCGCCGCAAGAAGCAGGAGTGACGGCCCGGTCCGTTCCGGGCCGTCACCCCCGTTTTCCCGGACGGACGGTCCGGGTTCAGCCGCGCTCGGGGCCCGTGGCCACCGGGCGCCGCTCGTCGCTCGACCACTCCGACCACGAGCCCGCGTACAGCGCCGCCGGGATGCCGGCGATGTCCAGGGCGAGCACCTGCTGTGCGGCGGAGACGCCCGAACCGCAGTAGACGCCGACCTCTTGGGCGTCCGTCGCCCCGAGTGCCTTGAAGCGGGCGGCGAGGTCCTCGGCGGGGAGGAAGCGGCCGTCCGGCCCCACGTTCTCCATGGTGGGCGCGGAGACCGCCCCCGGGATGTGGCCGGCGACCTTGTCGATCGGCTCCACCTCGCCGCGGTAGCGCTCCGCCGCGCGCGCGTCCAGCAGCAGGCCGCCGCGGGCCAGCGAGGCCGCGCCGTCCGCGTCCAGGAGCCGCAGAGCGCCCGGGGCGGGGAGGAAGTCGCCCTCCGCCGGGCTCGGCACCTCGGTGGACAGCGGGCCGCTCCAGGCCCGCAGACCGCCGTCCAGCACGCGGACGTCCGGGTGGCCCGCCCAGCGCAGCATCCACCACGCGCGCGCCGCGGCCCAGCCCTGTCCGCCGTCGTAGACGACCACGGGTACGCCGCCGGAGACTCCGGCCCGGCGCATCACTGCCCCGAAGGCCTCCGGGTCCGGCAGCGGATGCCGGCCGCGCCCACCGCCGGGCGGATCGGCAAGCTCCGCCTCCAGGTCGACGTAGACCGCGCCCGGGATGTGCCCGGCCTCGTACAGCGGGCGCCCGGGCGGCCCGCCCATCTGGTAGCGGACGTCCAGAAGGACCGGGCGGCGGGGGCCGGCCAGCTCGTGCTCGAGTTCGGTTGCCGAAACGATCGGTTTCATGGCGTCATCCTCGCGCAGACACGTCCCGCGCGGGACCACGGATGGGCGGATGGGCCACGAAAATTCGGGCATCCTCCTGCCGGATCGCGCCAAACCACGGCGCGGCCGGGGCGCACCGCGCGGCCGGTGGTGCAAGCATCTGACGGGGCGTACGGCCGGTTCTCCGACCTGGTCGCGCCCGGGTCCCCCCACACGGCCACGACGATGGTCCGAGGAGAGAGTGACGATGACCGAGGCGACTCGGCGCAAGCCCGGTACACCCTGCTGGGTGAGTTTGATGGTGCACGGCCTTGACGCGACCAAGGAGTTCTACGGGGAGCTTTTCGGCTGGCGTTTCCAGCCCGGCCCGCAGCAGCTCGGCCCGTACGTGCGCGGGCTCCTCGACGGCAAGGAGGTGGCCGGGATCGGTCAGCTGCCGGCCGACCGCGATCTGCCGATCGCCTGGACGACCTATCTGGCCTCCGACGACGCCGACGAGACCGCCGAATCGATCCGCTCCAGTGGCGGCACGGTCGCCGTGGGGCCGCTGGACGCAGCCGACGCGGGCCGGCTGGTGATCTGCTCCGACCCGACGGGCGCGGTCTTCGGGGTCTGGCAGGCGGCCGCGCACCTCGGTACGGCGGTGGCGGGCACCCACGGCACCCCGGCCTGGAACGAACTGCTCACCCAGGAGACCGAGGCCGTGGCCAAGTTCTACAAGACGGTGTTCGGCTACGACCTCGACCCGCTGGTATCGCCCGACGAGGACCTGGTGACCCTGCGGGTGGCCGGCCGGCCGGTGGCCTCGCTGCGCGGCGTGGGCAGGGCGCTGCCGCGGGACCGGGGCGCGCACTGGATGACGTGGTTCGAGGTGGCGGACACCGACGCGGCGGCGCGACGGGTGGTCGAGCTGGGCGGCCGGGTCCTGGTGCCTCCCCGGGACGACGCCAGCGGCCGGCAGGCCACGGTCGCGGACCCGGAGGGCGCGGTGTTCACGATCGTACGGTCGGCCGATCGGTGACCAGGCCGGCCGGGTCGCCGTCGCCGTCCTCGACGGGCAGCACGTCCGGGGAGAGCGCGGCGGCGCGGGCCGTGGCGGCCGTCATCCGGCGCCGGTGGTGACGGCGGCACAGCACTTCGTACCCGATCTCGTCACCGGCGTTGACGTCACCGACGACGACCTGGGCGCCCTCGACGACCATCTCGCCGCCGACGGTGCGCGCGTTGTGGGTGGCGCGCGCACCGCACCAGCACAGCGCCTCGACCTGGAGCACCTGCACCCGGTCGGCGAGTTCGACCAGCCGCTGGGAGCCGGGGAAGAGCTTGGAACGGAAGTCGGTGGTGATGCCGAAGGCGAACACGTCGAGTTCGAGGTCGTCGACGACGCGCGCGAGCTGGTCGATCTGCTCGGGCGCGAGGAACTGCGCCTCGTCGGCGATGACGTAGTCGCAGCGGCCGCCCTTGGAGAGGTGGGCGACGAGATAGGCGTAGAAGTCGAAGCCCTCGGCCGCCTCGACGGCGTCGGTGACCAGCCCCAGGCGCGAGGAGAGCTTGCCCTCGCCGGCCCGGTCGTCCCGGGTGAAGATCATGCCCTGGAGGCCGCGGGCGGACCTGTGTGTGCTCGATCTGAAGAGCGAGGGTCAGTGCATCTCAGGCCGCTCAGTCCATCGACGAAGGACTGACGGCGGGCTCGGCCAGTCAGACTCGCGACATTCGGGGGTTGGTCGGATGACTGTCGTCGGTATCCAGCACCCGGGCAGCATGGGCGCCGCAGTCGCCTCTCAAACCAAGACAAACGGTGCCCGGGTCCTGTGGTGCCCCAAGGGGCGCAGTCCGGCGAGCAGGGCACGCACGCAGAGGTACGGTCTCGACCCGGTCGACGATCTCAGGGCGATGACCGATCAGGCCGACGTCATCCTGAGCATCGGCCCGCCTACTCACGCGGTGGAGGTGGCCGCCGCGGTCGCCGCTCAGGCATGCACCGGCGTCTACGTCGACGAAACGCGATCTGCCCCGCCACGATATGGAAGGAATCGGCGCCGTCCTGCAGCAGAGCGGCGCCACGGCCGTTGACGGACCGGTGGTCGGCTCCCTGCCATCCGCGTCAACGTCGACCCGCCTCTACCTGGCCGGCCCGCATGAGGCACGGCCCGCGTGGCCTCCGTCTTCTCCGACTCAGCGGCCCACGTGCGCATCCTGCCCGGCGGCTTCGGCCAGGCGTCTGCCCTGAAGCTGCCCTGCAGTAGCTACCAACCGGCAAGCCGTGTGTTGACGGCGGTCGCCCACGCCCTCGCCGCCGAGCTCGGAGTAGAGGCGGAGCTACAGGAGGTCGCGCAGGGCCGCACAACGAGCTACCTCGCCGAGACCGAGTACTTCCCGAAAGTCGCAGCGCGGGCATGGCGCTGGGCTCCCGAGATGGAGGAGGTGGCCCGACGCACTCGATGAGGCCGGCTTGCCACCAGAACTCGCGACGGCGTCGGCCACCGCGACGGAACGGTGGGCCCCCTCAGGGACGCGCCGATGACAATCGAGCAGGTGCTCTCGGCCTTGCATGCGCCGGCGGGCGGCGGAGACGCGGAGCCAGCTGGAGAGCGTTGAATGAGCGGCCGCCGCCTCTGCGACGTCTGCCACCACTACATCGGGGCTGCGCACATATCGTGGGTCACTGTCGTCCGGCCAACCCATATCGTGTGCAGCCCCGCAGCCCTTCCCCAGCTCGATGTCGGGTTTCCGGGTTGTCTCCGATCATTCAGCTCTGATCAATCGAACGCAGCAGCTCGGCGTGCACGTGGCGGCCGGGACGCCAAGTCTGGTCCCATGGGCATACAACCATGGGTGGTCATCGAGCCACCTGACCGGCGCGGTCTGCGCCGAATCACCATCAACGGCAAGACGGTGGGCAGCGCCTGGTCCCTCCGCGAGTTGCGGAAGGTGCTCCGCCGCCTCGGCTACCCCGACGACATGGACCTGGAAGACCGCTGGCGCATCTACTGGCGCGGCGGCGACAGCAGCGTGTGGCCCGACGACAGGGGCTGGAGACGGCGTGTGGTCATCGCCGTCATGCTCGTGGGGCTGCTCGGCTCACTGGCGCTGCACGCCGTCATCGGCTGGACGGACGCCCTCGGAGCACTCACCTTCGCGCAACGCCTGGTCGGCGTCCTGTTCCTGCTGGCAGCCGCAGTTCAGGGCACTGCCTTGCCTGCTGTCGTCGACTACTGGGGCCGCCGGCAGGTCCCGCTGTCCGGAGCGCTGGTACTGCTCGGCGCGCTCATGGCACTGGCCACCAGCAGCCTTCTTCTCCTTCTTTGGCTTGAGGAGCGAGAATTCATACCCAATACCCTGGCCTTCATTACCTTGTGGCTCTGGTCGCTGTGGGCCCTCCATATCCTTATCCATGAAAAGGTATGGAGAGGGATACCACATCCCAGGAAGTTCGCAGCCGGGGTCACCTTCACCGCGCTGCTGACGGCCGTCAGCCTGGGTTACTCCATTATCTATCAACCCATTGTCGCTCCCCAGCATTTTATCCTGAAAGCAGAATTTGGCACGCCACAGGCGGGGGCCAATTCGCCCTACATTCATGTTCCACTCAAATTCTACGCAAAGAATGCCGGAGGGATCCCGGTCTACCTCGTCGTCGACGATTACTCCGTATGGGGATCCACGGCCAAGTTCTCCGAGGCGGGCGAAGGGATGAAGGAATGGAAGGGCGACGAGGAACGCGAATTCAGCACGGATGCAGAAAGATTCGCAAAGAACGCCCGCTACGAGATCGTGGCATCTGGGCAATTCCAAGGCCCTGGGTCGGGATTGGACGTCGGTGAAGAGTATAAGTACGAGAGGGTGATCACGCTTCCCAAGAACACCCGGTATGAGACACTCGACGCCCAGCTCTTCTTCGCCGTCGTGAGACAGGATCGAGGGGAGATCGACCGAGAATTCAGCGTCGCCAGACCCTCCTGGATGCAATCAGAAGGGAGATATTACTGCCCACCCGAGCACTGCGGTGAGCAGCTCATATATCACGGCCGGGTGCGCCACAACAATAGCTTGATCAACATGACGAGAAGACCGCGCTATGTGGCTGCTTTCTGGTCAGCGGAAGAGTCCACGGATGTCTTTATCTCCTCATTCGACTTCAAGAAAAAGGAGACGACTGAGTCGATTTACGACATATACAATTCCCTGGACGAAGAAGAGTTGGAAAGAGAGGAGGAGAGGTACGACCTCAGCTGGTTCATTGGCAACTCGAATGTGTCCGTCAAGGGACTACTGAAGCAGGCGCAGCCCTGAGTCGCACGCACGGTCTCATCAGATAATGTTTAAGCGGCGTGAGGGGAGGCGGAGATCAGGTTTACAAAGCAGGTGTCGTAGAAATCGTCCGTACCTACCAGCGAAAAGCCCCTAACCGAAGATCACGGCTGGGGGCTTATCCATGTCGGCTGAGCTGCCCGCTGGCATCACGAGGAAGCTCACTCCGAACGTGACGAGCGTTCGTGGAGCCGATGGACATGGTCGGCGTTCCCCGCCACCTGTATAGGTGCAACCAAACGATTGGTGGACTTCGGTCGACAGGTTCGACCGCTTCCTGGGCGGCAAGGAGTACGCAGCCGGTCGATCAGGCGCGATTGACGGGGAGGACGTCCGGGGAGAGGGCGGCGGCGCGTGCGGAGGCTGAAGTCATGCGGCGTCGGTGGTGGCGTCGGCACAGGACCTCGTAGCCAACCTCTACGGGGCGGTTGACGTCGCCCACGACGACCTGTTCGCCCTCGACAACCATCTCCCCGTCGACGGTACGGGCATTGTGGGTGGCCCGTGCGCCGCACCAGCACAACGCCTCGACCTGGAGTTGCTCGACACGGTCCGCGAGTTCGATGAGGCGCTGCGAGCCCGGGAAGAGCTTCGTGCGGAAGTCCGTCGTGATCCCGAAGGCGAAGACGTCCATGTCGAGGTCGTCCACGATCCGGGCCAACTGGTCGATCTGCTTCGAGGCCAGGAACTGGGCCTCGTCCACGATCACGTAGTCCGCTCTCCCACCCTGGGACAGCTCAGCGACCACGTACGCGTACAGGTCCATCGCGTCGGTGACCTCGACCGCGTCGGTCACCAGGCCCAGGCGGGACGAGAGCTTGCCTTCGCCGGCGCGGTCCTGACGGGTGAAGATCACGCTCTGAAGGCCGCGAGCCGAGCGGTTGTGGGTGATTTGCAGCGCCAGTGTGCTCTTCCCACAGTCCATCGTGCCTGAGAAAAAGACCAGTTCGGACATCAGTAGGAAGTGACCTTTCGGGTCATTGGGCGGACAGCTCCGGCGCATGGCGGATTCCCCAGCGAGAGGGTGCTCTTTCCGCAGTCCATCGTTCCGGAGAAGAACACCAACTCGGGCATGGGGAAGTGACGACCTTTCGGGTCATGGCGTGAGGAGGGGCTACGAGCGTACTTCGAGGAGCGGGACGAGCTGCTCGGCCGCGGTCATCGAGCCGTGCATGCCGGCCATCGCCGACTCGTGCGGCTCGTTGACGGAGGCCGTGATGGCGACGTCGTCGTGGGCGGCGGCGACGACGTCGCCGATCCGGCCGTAGACCCGCTCGTCGACCCGCGGCCCGAACCAGCCGGCGGCGATCGCCTCGTCGCGGCTCGCCACCCAGAACTGCTCGCCGAGGACCTCCCGCCAGCAGGTCAGGACGTCGGACTCGGCACCCGGTACGGCGTAGACGTGGCGGGCGCGGCCCTCGCCGCCCAGCAGGGCGACTCCGGCGCGCAGTTCCCAGTCCTCGTCGAAGTCGATCCGCGAGTGTTCGTCGAACGGGATGTCGACCATGCCGTGGTCGGCGGTGACGTACAGCGCGCTGCGGGGCGGGAGCTGTTCCGCGAGCCGCTGGACGAGCCGGTCGACGCACATGAGCTGGCCCCGCCAGGCGTCGGAGTCGATGCCGAAGCGGTGACCGCTGCCGTCGAGCTCGCTGTAGTAGGTGTAGATCAGTGACCGGTCACCGGCCGCCAGTTGCTCGGCGGCGAAGTCCATGCGTTCCTCGCCGGTCAGCCGTCCGTGAAACGTTCCGCCACTGAGGGCGACCTGGGTGAGCGGGGTTTCCCGGAAGCCCGGCGACGAGACCTGGGCGGTGTGGACACCGGCGGCGTCGGCGAGCTGGAAGACGGTGGGGTGCGGCTGCCAGACGTGCGGCGCGGTCCAGGGCCTCCAGCGGAGCTGGTTCATCAGCGCGCCGGTCGCGGGGTCGAGGACGGTGTAGCCCGGCAGGCCGTGCTCGCCGGGCGGCAGGCCGGTGCCGACCGAGGCGAGCGAGGTCGCGGTGGTGGCGGGGAAGCCGGAGGTCAGGGGCTGCCCCGTGCCTCCGCGCGAGGTGGCGAGGAGGGAAGTGAGGAACGGGGCCTCGTCCGGGTGGGCCCTGATCTGCTCCCAGCCGAGCCCGTCGATCAGGAACACGCAGTTCCGGTCGGCGGGTGTCAGCTCGGTGATGCGGTGCTCGTACCCGGGCACGCCCTGGCCGGCCACCAGGGTCGGCAGCAGGTCGCTGAGGGCCCCGGAGCCGTACTGGGGGACGGGTGCGCCGTCGAGGGCGAGCGGAAGCGGTTCGTCGGGCCAGGCGGCGGCCGTGCTCGGGGAGTGGACCATCAGCGGGTGGCCGCGGTGGCTTCGGAGAGCGCCTGGGCGAAGGCGAGGGCCTGGCGGACGGTCTCGGGGCCGTCGCCGGCCTCGCTGACGCGCAGGCTCAGGTCGTCGGCGGTGGAGTTGCCGGTGTAGCCGTGGTCCGCGTCGCAGTTCGGGTCGCCGCAGGCCGCGGGCTCCAGGTCGATGCGGGAGACGGCACCCCATCCGATGGTCAGGACGACCTCGCGGGGCAGGGTGCCCGGGGTGTACGACTCCGGGTTGGCGACGACTCGGCTGAGCACGACCGACGAGATCCGCCCGAGCTTGACCGACTCGGTGGACGTCGTGGCGTACGGCGTCGGGGAGCTGGTGTCGGCGTTCTGCTCGTCGGTGTGGCTGACGATGAAGCGGTTGGCCGTCAGGACGAGGACCGTGACGTGGCGGCGGACTTCGTTGGCGTCGAAGGTGGTCTCCTGGTGGACCAGGTACGAGGCGATCGGCTCGCCGCCGATGGCGGCCTCCACCGCCTCGGCCACGAGGGCCGGGTAATAGCCGCTGCGCTCGATCGCCGCGCGCAGCCCCTGGGTCGTCGTACCGGTCTTCGCCATGCGCTCCATCCTACGGGGGCCCGGTGCCTGCGCGGGACGCTCGTGCGTCGGGGGCCGTCCGGCGGCGGGGCTCACCGGCCGGTTCCGGACCGGTTCAGTAGCTGGGGAGCCGTCGCGGCCCGAGGTCGGTGCGGGCCGGCGGGCGGGCCAGCCGGACGGTGGCTCCCAGCACGGAGACGCCGTGGGGGGCCACGACCACGGGTTCGAGGCCGACGGCGACGATCTCGGGGTGGTCGTCGACGAGCCGCGACACGCGCAGCAGGAGCTCTTCCAGGGCGGCGGTGTCGACGGGCGCGGAGCCGCGCCAGCCGAACAGGAGGGGCGCCGTGCGGATGGACCTGATCTGTTCGGCGACGTCCCGGTCGGTGGCGGGGACGAGTCGGTGGGCCGTGTCGCCCAGCAGTTCGGAGGGCGCGCCCGCGAGGCCGAAGGAGAGGACGGCGCCGACGGCCGGGTCGATGGCCGCGCGGACGACGGTGTCGACCCCGCGCGGAACCATGGCCTGGACGACGGGCTGGAGCTCGGCGGGCTTGCCGAGGGCCTCGGTCAGCTCGGTGTAGGCCTGTCGCAGCTGCTCCTCGGTGGCGAGGTCGAGCCGGACGCCGCCGAGGTCGGGACGGTGGCGCAGCTGCGGCGCGGTGGTCTTCAGCGCGACGGGGTAGCCGAGCCGCTCGGCGGCCCGGACGGCGGCTTCGGGGTCGGCGGCGGGCAGGGCGGGCCGTACGGGGATGCCGTACCGCCCAAGGAGCTCGCGCGTGGCGTCGGGGTCCAGGGCGATTCCGCGCTCTCCGGCGTCCGCCGCGAGCGCGCGCTCGATCTGGGCGGCGGCGCCGGCCTCGTCGATCCCCTCGTACTCGGGCACGCGCCCGGGGTCGGCGACCTGCCTGCGCCACTGGCCGTACCGCACGGCTTCGGCGAGGGCCCGGACCGCCCGCTCGGCGGCGGGGTAGGCGGGGATGCGGTTCACGGCCTCCCCGGCCTCCGCTTCGTGGGCGCCCCTCTCGCGGCCCGCCCCGGCCTCCTGGTCGCCCGCCTCGGCGCCGTGGCCCCCGGCGGCCGGGGTTCCCGCGGGCGGAGCGGCGGCGGCCGGTGCAGGCTGGGGGACGGCCGTCTTCCGGGCGGGGTCCCCGGGGGCGGCCTGCTGCCGCGGGCTGGCGCCGAACCAGGGGTCCGGTGGGGGCTGGGGCGCCGTGCTGGTGGCGGCTGACAGGGCGTCGGCCAGCGCGCCCATCTCCACGTGGACGACGAGTACGGGCTTGGCCGGGGCGGTCGCCGACGCCGCCCGCAGGGCGTCCGCCAGGACCTCTCCGTCGCCCGACTCGGTCACGCCGTTCTCACCGACCCAGGGGATCGCGGTCACCACGACCGCGTCGCAGGCGTCGTCACGGAGCGCCTCGGACAGGGCCGTGCGGAAGTCCTCCGGGGTGGCCGCGGTGGTCAGGTCGAGGGGGTGCAGCGGGCGCAGGCCCTCGGTCAGGCACGCGTCGTAGGTGAGCAGGCCGAGTGACTCGGAGTTGCCGAGGATCGCCACCCGGGGGCCGGCCGGAAGGGGCTGTCCGGCCAGCAGCAGTCCGGCGTCGACCAGTTCGGTGACCGTGTCGACGCGGATGACTCCGGCCTGCCGCAGCAGGGCGGAGACGGTGGCGTGCGGGATGCGGGTGACCGGTACGGCGTGGCCGGGCGGGGCGCTGCCGCTGTGCCGGGCGGCCTTGACCACGACGACCGGCTTCACCGCGGCCGTGCGGCGCGCCAGGCGGGTGAACTTGCGCGGGTTGCCGATCGATTCGAGGTAGAGCAGCACGACGTCCGTGTCGGGGTCCTCGTACCAGTACTGCAGGATGTCGTTGCCGGAGACGTCGGCGCGGTTGCCGGACGAGATGAAGGACGACAGGCCCGCGCCCCGCCGGTGCAGTCCGGCGAGCAGCGCGATGCCGATCGCGCCGGACTGGGTGAACAGTCCGATGCGGCCGGTGGCGGGCGGGTGCGGCGCGAGCGAGGCGTTCAGCCGGCTGCCGGGGGCGGTGTTGATGATGCCGAAGGCGTTGGGCCCGATGATGCGCATGCCGTACGAGCGGGCCTGGCGCACCAGCTCGCGCTGGCGGGCGCGGCCCTCGGCGCCCTGTTCGGCGTATCCGGCGGAGAGGACCACGAGGCCCTGGACGCCGTGTTCCCCGCAGTCGGCGACGACATCGGGGACGCTCTCGGCGGGCACGGCGACGACGGCCAGGTCGACCGGCTCACCGATGTCGGCGACCGAGCGGAAGGCGGTGACCCCGTCGAGCGAGGCCCGGTTCTCGGGCAGCGCGCGGTTCACGGCGTACGTACGGCCGGTGAAACCGGCTTCCAGCAGGTTGCGCAGCACGGTGCGTCCGACGCCGCCAGGGGCGCGCCCGGCCCCGATCACGGCGACCGATCCGGGGGCGAGCAGCCGCTGCACGGAGCGGGCCTCGGCCCGCTGTTCCCGGGCGCGCTGGACGGCCAGCGACCGGTCGGTCGGCTCCAGGTCGAGGTGGAGTCGGACGGAGCCGTCCTCGAAGCTGCGCTTCTGGGTGTAGCCGGCGTCCGTGAACACTTTGATCATCTTGGTGTTGGCCGGCAGCACCTCGGCCGCGAACCGCCGGATGCCCCGCTCGCGGGCGACGGCCGCGATGTGCTCCAGGAGTGCGGAGGCGACTCCCCTGCCCTGGTGGGCGTCCTGGACCAGGAAGGCGACCTCGGCCTCGTCGGCGGGAGCGGTGGCGGGCAGCCCCCGGGCGTCGATCCGGTCGTAGCGGACGGTGGCGATGAACTCGCCGCCGACGGTCGCCGCGAGGCCCACCCGGTCCACGTAGTCGTGGTGTGTGAAGCGGTGCACGTCCTTGGCCGAGAGCCGGGGGTAGGGTGCGAAGAACCGGTAGTACTTCGACTCGTCCGAGACCTGCTCGTAGAAGCTGACCAGGCGTTCGGCGTCGTCCGTGGTGATCGGCCTGATCCGCGCGGTGCCGCCGTCGCGCAGCACCACATCGGCCTCCCAGTGATCGGGATACACGTGTTCCGACTGATCCGGCGGGGTCCGCATGGGGCCAGAGTACGGTGCGGGCTCCGGAGCACGCCGCAGAACATGAGAGACTGGTCTAGACAACTCCTCGCACCGAAGGGCAACACCATGGCTGAGCGCCGCGTCAACGTCGGCTGGGCCGAGGGCCTGCACGCCCGCCCCGCCTCGATCTTCGTCCGTGCCGCCACGGCCTCCGGCGTCCCCGTGACGATCGCCAAGGCCGACGGCAACCCGGTGAACGCCGCTTCGATGCTCGCGGTGCTCGGCCTGGGCGCGCAGGGCGGCGAGGAGATCGTGCTCGCTTCGGACGCCGAGGGCGCGGACGCCGCCCTGGACCGCCTGGCGAAGCTGGTCGCCGAGGGGCTCGAGGAGCTTCCCGAGACCGTCTGACGAGCCCGACGCGGTTCTCCGCGCAAGGGTGCGCAAATCGGTGGAGCCGTATCACGCGGAATTCCGGGTGATACGGCTCCACCGATTTCTGCACGCTGTTCATTTTTGTTTTCGGGCAGCCTCGACAGACCCCGCAAACAAAGCACTTCTTTGTATACGGCCGTGCTGTTAATTGCGGGCACCCGCGGTGTTTACGGGATGTTGCGAAGTCCTCACGCGACGGGTCAGCCGCTCGGGGCGCTCCGGCCGGCGCGGCACCAGCGAGCCGAGGGAGCGCTCGGCGTGCAGGGCGGTGAGCGACCGCGCCCGCTCCGCGTCGCCGCGTGCCACCGCGTCCACGATCGCGCCGTGCTCGGCCCACGCCTCCACCGGCCGGGCCGGCTGCTCCACCGTGTACATCCAGGCGATCTTGTGCCTCAGCTGGGTCAGCAGGGCGGTCAGCCCGGGGCTGCCGCACGCCTGGGCGAGCGTCTCGTGGAACCAGCCGCCGAGCGCCCGCAGATCCTCCCCCTGGTCTCGGCGGGCCCGCTCCTGCCCCAGCCTGACCAGGCCACGCAGCACCTTGAGGTGCGCCTCGGTGCGGCGCTGGGCGGCGCGTGCCGCGCCGAGCGGCTCCAGGAGCGTACGGACCTCCAGCAGGTCGACGGCCTCCTGTTCGGTGGGTTCGGCCACGCAGGCACCGGCGTGCCGCCGTGTGGTCACGAAGCCCTCCGACTCCAGGGTGCGCAGGGCTTCGCGGACCGGGACGCGGGAGACGCCGTAGCGGCGCGCCAGCTGTTCCTCGGTGAGCCGGCTGCCCCGGGCGAAGACACCGGAGACGATGTCGTCGCGGATCGCCGTGCACACCGAGTGTGCTGGAATGCGCATACCGAACCTCCGCATCAATTCGCTTAACCCGCGCGAAACTCGAGCGTTTGACGCCTGTTCGTGACTCTATTGCAGTACGCCCGGAATTCCGATGCCCACTGGCAAATAAAGGATGTCTTTTGGCCGGTACCGGCCGCCTCACGTCCGTCCACCGGCGCTCCACCGCCCGTCCACCGGCCGTACGCGGTCGCCGGGGCAGCCGGGGGCCGGGGAGGACCGCCCGGCGGCACGACGAAGCCCCGGCTCGCCGGGAGCCGGGGCCTTCGGAACGCGGGCCTTCGAGCAGCGGGGGTCAGACGTTGACGCCGTGCGAGCGCAGGTACGCGACGGGGTCGATGTCGGAGCCGTAGTCGGCGCCGCTGCGGGCCTCGAAGTGGAGGTGGGGACCGCTGGAGTTGCCGGTCGAGCCCGACAGGCCGATCTGCTGACCCGGCTCGACGGTCTGGCCGACCGAGACGCTGATGGAGGAGAGGTGACCGTACTGGGTGTACGTGCCGTCGTGCATCTTGATCACGACGTTGTTGCCGTACGCGCCGCCCCAGCCGGCCTCCACCACGGTGCCCAGGCCCACGGCGACGACCTTGGTGCCGGACGCGGCGTGGAAGTCCACGCCGGTGTGGCTGCCGGAGGACCACATGGCCCCGCCGGTCTGGTAGCCGGTGCTGACGTAGGAGCCGGCGACCGGGGACGTGAAGGAGTTCAGGCGCTTGCGCTCGGCCTCGCGGGCGGCGCGCTCCTCGGCATCGCGGGCGGCCTTCACGCGCGCCTCGGCCTTGCGCTTCGCCTCGGCCTCGGCCTTCGCCTGCGCCTGGGCCAGGGCGGCGGCCTCCTCGGCCTCGCGCTCCTGGGCCTCGGCCTGGGCGTCGATCCGGTCGGCGATGGTGTCGGTGATGACCGCCTGGTTGAGACCGGTGTCCTCGAGGGCGCGGGTGTCCGTGTCGGCGGCCAGCGCCGGGGAAGCGAGGGTTCCGATGACGCCGGTGGTGGCGATGGCCGCGACGCCGGCGGCATGCGCGCTCTTGCGGCTCATACGGCTCGGGGCACGGTGCTTCCCGGTGGCACGGGTGAACGCCATGAAGTGGCTGGTCCTTTCCTTCCCTCTCGCCTACCGGGTTAGCTGACGGGTTCGGAGCAGGAAGGTCTCCTACGGGCCCCTCCGCCGGCCGGCGAAGGCGTCCGATTCACCCCGGGGGACTTGATGTGGGTCCCCGGCTCCCCAGGCTCGCGCCGGACGGGGACTCGGCGATCGCTGTCCGATGTCGCGGATGCGACGCGTGCAACTGGCGGACAGCGCACATGACGCTAAGCGGGAGATCTTTCAATCGCCAAACAGACACGGGTTTTTGTAGCGCACGCCACAGGGCAGACACCCAGCCTCTCCAACAAACCGGACATACGACGGAACCCCGGCGTCCTGCTGGAGGCCGGGGTTCCGTGTCCGGTCCGCGCGAGGCGCGCGGACCGGGGCGGGCTCAATCAGCTCGTGACAACGGTCACTTCACCGATGCCGAGCGCCTCGACCGGCTCCTTGATCTGAGCGGCGTCACCGACGAGGACCGTGACGAGACGGTCCACCGGGAAGGCGCTGACGACCGCCGCGGTGGCCTCCACCGTGCCGGTCCCGGCCAGCCGGACGTACAACTCGGCCTGGTAGTCGTCCGGAAGGTGCTGCTCGACCTGGTCGGCGAGGGTGGCGGCGACGGAGGCGGCCGTCTCGTACTTCAGCGGTGCCACCCCCACCAGGTTCTGCACGGCCACATCGCGCTCGGTGTCCGTCAGGCCCTCCGCCGCGAGGGTGCGCAGCACCTTCCACAGGTCGTCCAGCGCGGGGCCGGTGTTCGGCGTGTCGACCGATCCGCTGATGGCGAGCATGGCGGCGCCCGTGCCGTCGGGAGCGGAACGCAGCACCTGGCCGAAGGCCCGTACGCCGTAGGTGTAGCCCTTCTCCTCGCGCAGCACGCGGTCGAGGCGGGAGGTGAGGGTGCCGCCCAGGCAGTACGTGCCGAGGACCTGTGCGGGCCAGACGCGGTCGTGCCGGTCGGCGCCGACGCGGCCGATCAGCAGCTGGGTCTGGACCGCGCCGGGGCGGTCGACGATGACCACGCGGCCGGTGTCGTCCGCGGTGACCGGCGGAACGGCGAGCGGCTTGCCCGGGGTGCCGGTCCAGTCACCGACGGTCTCGGCCAGGACCGCGTCCAGGTCGACGCCCGTCAGGTCGCCGACGACCACCGCGGTGGCCGTGGCGGGCCGGACGTGCGCCTCGTAGAAGGCCCGTACGGCCGCGGAGTCGATCCGCGCCACGGTCTCCTCGGTGCCCTGGCGGGGGCGCGACATGCGCGACGTCGCCGGGAAGAGCTCCTGGGAGAGCTGCTTGGCCGCGCGGCGGGACGGGTTCGCCATCTCGTGCGGGATCTCGTCGAGGCGGTTGCGCACCAGCCGCTCGACCTCGCCGTCGGCGAAGGCGGGCGCCCGCAGTGCCTCGGCGAGCAGGCCGAGCGCCTTGCGCAGCCGGGACACCGGGACCTCCAGGGAGACCCGTACGCCGGGGTGGTCGGCGTGCGCGTCGAGCGTGGCGCCGCAGCGCTCCAGCTCGGCGGCGAACTCCTCGGCCGAGTGCTTGTCGGTGCCCTCGGACAGCGCCCGGGCCATGATGGTGGCCACGCCGTCGAGGCCCTCCGGCTCGGCGTCCAGCGGGGCGGCGAGGGAGATCTCCACGGCGACGACCTGCTGGCCGGGGCGGTGGCAGCGCAGCACGGTCAGGCCATTGTCCAGGGTGCTCCGCTCGGGGGCGGGGAAGGCCCAGGGCCTGGCCTCACCGGGCTGCGGCTGCGGGTGGAACTCCATGGACGTCAAAGGCTCGGCGGCGCTCACTGGTCCGCACCCTCTTCCTGGTCGTTCTGGTCGGCGGTCACGGGCTCGTAGACCAGCACCGCCCTGTTGTCGGGGCGCAGCCGTGCCTGGGCGACCGCCTGGACCTCCTCGGCGGTGATGTCGAGCACCCGCTGGACGGCGGTCAGGGCGAGCTGCGGGTCGCCGAACAGCACGGCGAACCGGCACAGTTCGTCCGCGCGGCCCGCGACCGTGCCGAGCCGGTCCAGCCACTCGCGTTCCAACTGGGCCTGGGCGCGCTCCATCTCCTCGGCCGTCGGCCCCTCGGCGGCGAAGCGGGCGAGCTCCTCGTCGACCGCGGCCTCGATGTCCGGCACCTCGACGCCGCCGGACGTCTTCACGTCCAGCCAGCCCAGGGACGGCGCCCCCGCCAGCCGCAGCAGACCGAAGCCGGCCGCGACGGCCGTGCGGTCGCGGCGGACCAGACGGTTGTGCAGGCGGGACGACTCGCCGCCGCCGAGGACGGTGAGGGCCAGGTCGGCGGCGTCACACTCGCGCGTGCCGTCGTGCGGCAGCCGGTAGGCGGCCATCAGCGCGCGGGCCGGGACCTCCTCCTCGACGACCTCGCGCAGCTGCTCGCCGATGATGTCGGGCAGGGTGCCGTCGCGCGGGGGCTGCTTGCCGTCGTGGGAGGGGATGGAGCCGAAGTACTTCTCGATCCAGGCGAGCGTCTGCTTCGGGTCGATGTCGCCGACGACCGACAGGACGGCGTTGTTCGGCGCGTAATACGTACGGAAGAAGTTCCGCGCGTCCTCGAGGGTGGCGGCGTCCAGGTCGGCCATGGAGCCGATCGGGGTGTGGTGGTACGGGTGACCCTCGGGGTAGGCCAGGGCGGTCAGCTTCTCGAACGCCGTGCCGTAGGGAACATTGTCGTACCGCTGGCGGCGCTCGTTCTTGACGACGTCCCGCTGGTTCTCCATGGACTCGTCGTCGAGCGCGGCGAGGAGCGAGCCCATCCGGTCGGCCTCGAGCCACAGCGCCAGCTCCAGCTGGTGCGTCGGCATGGTCTCGAAGTAGTTGGTGCGCTCGAAGCTGGTGGTGCCGTTGAGGGAGCCGCCGGCGCCCTGCACCAGCTCGAAGTGGCCGTTGCCCTTGACCTGCTTCGAGCCCTGGAACATAAGGTGCTCGAAGAGGTGGGCGAGGCCGGTACGGCCTTCGACCTCGTGGCGCGAGCCGACGTCGTACCAGAGGCACACCGCGGCGACCGGGGTCAGGTGGTCCTCGGAGAGCACCACGCGCAGGCCGTTGGCCAGGCGGTGCTCGGTCGCTGTCAGGCCGCCGGAGCCGGCCTGGGCTGTGGCCGTGTGACCCATGGGCATGTACGTCCCTTCGATCGCTGTGTGGAAGAGTCCTGCCACTGTATGCAAGCGGACTGGCACCTGGCGAAGTTCCCGGGCCGCCGATTCGTCCCTCGTCCGGGTCGCGGTCGGTGTTGTCAGTGGGACGGTCCACAATGGTCCGCGTCAGATCAGCCTTTGTTGGTGAAGGAGCCGCAGCCGCGATGGCCCGCCGCAGCACGAAGACCACGCAGCCCGACGACTTCGAGGAGAAGATCCTCGACATCGACGTCGTCGACGAAATGCAGGGCTCCTTCCTCGAGTACGCGTACTCGGTGATCTACTCCAGGGCCCTGCCGGACGCCCGGGACGGCATGAAGCCCGTGCACCGCCGCATCGTGTACCAGATGAACGAAATGGGGCTGCGCCCCGACCGGGGCTACGTGAAGTGCGCCCGCGTCGTCGGCGAGGTCATGGGCAAGCTCCACCCGCACGGCGACGCGTCGATCTACGACGCGCTGGTGCGCATGGCGCAGCCGTTCTCGATGCGGCTCCCGCTGGTGGACGGGCACGGCAACTTCGGCTCGCTGGGCAACGACGACCCGCCGGCGGCCATGCGGTACACGGAGTGCCGGATGGCCGACGCCACCTCCCTGATGACGGAGTCGATCGACGAGGACACCGTCGACTTCTCGCCGAACTACGACGGCCAGGAGCGGGAGCCGGTGGCCCTGCCGGCCGCCTTCCCGAACCTGCTGGTCAACGGCGCCTCCGGGATCGCGGTCGGCATGGCGACGAACATGCCTCCGCACAACCTGGGCGAGGTGATCGCCGCCGCCCGGCACCTGATCCGGCACCCGGGCGCGGACCTGGAGACCCTGATGCGGTACGTGCCGGGCCCGGACCTGCCGACCGGTGGCCGGATCGTGGGCCTGTCCGGGATCAAGGACGCGTACGAGTCGGGCCGCGGCTCGTTCAAGATCCGCGCCACCGCGACCGTGGAGAACGTGACGGCGCGCCGCAAGGGCCTGGTCGTCACGGAACTGCCCTTCTCGGTCGGCCCGGAGAAGGTCATCGCGAAGATCAAGGACCTGGTCGCCGCCAAGAAGCTGCAGGGCATCGCGGACGTGAAGGACCTCACCGACCGTGAGCACGGCCTGCGGCTGGTGATCGAGGTCAAGAACGGCTTCGTCCCGGAGGCGGTGCTGGAGCAGCTCTACAAGCTGACGCCGATGGAGGAGTCCTTCGGCATCAACAATGTGGCGCTGGTCGACGGGCAGCCGCTCACGCTGGGCCTGAAGGAGCTGCTGGAGGTCTATCTCGACCACCGCTTCGAGGTGGTGCGGCGGCGCAGCGAGTTCCGGCGGGGCAAGAAGCGCGACCGGCTGCACCTGGTGGAGGGCCTGCTCGTCGCCCTGCTCGACATCGACGAGGTCATCCGGCTGATCCGGTCGAGCGAGAACTCCGCGGAGGCGAAGGAGCGACTGATCGACCGGTTCTCGCTCAGCGAGATCCAGACACAGTACATCCTGGACACGCCGCTGCGCCGGCTCACCAAGTTCGACCGGCTGGAGCTGGAGAGCGAGCGGGACCGGCTCAACGGCGAGATCGCCGAGCTGACCCGGATCCTGGAGTCGGACGCGGAACTGCGCAAGCTGGTGTCGTCGGAACTGGCCGCGGTGGCCAAGAAGTTCGGCACCGAGCGGCGTACGGTGCTGCTGGAGTCGGCTGGTGCGCCGGTCGCCGCCGTGGCGCTGGAGGTCGCGGACGATCCGTGCCGGGTGCTGATGTCGTCGACCGGCCTGCTGGCCCGTACGGCGAGCGGTGAGCCGCTGCCCGAGGGCGACGGCAGGCGCACCAAGCACGACGTGATCGTCTCGGCCGTTCCCGCGACTCAGCGCGGTGACGTCGGTGCGGTGACCTCGACCGGACGGCTGCTGCGGCTGTCGGTGATCGACCTGCCACAGCTGCCGGAGACCGCGTCCGCTCCGAACCTGTCGGGCGGGGCTCAGATCTCGGAGTTCCTCACGCTGGAGAAGGACGAGACGGTCGTCAGCCTGACGACGCTGGACGAGTCGTCGCCCGGCCTGGCGATCGGCACGCTGCAGGGTGTGGTGAAGCGCGTCGTGCCGGACTATCCGGCGAACAAGGACGAGCTGGAGGTCATCTCCCTGAAGGAGGGCGACCGGATCGTCGGCGCCGCCGAGCTGCGGACGGGCGAGGAGGACCTGGTCTTCATCACGTCCGACGCGCAGCTGCTGCGGTACCCGGCCTCGCAGGTGCGGCCGCAGGGCCGCCCGGCGGGTGGCATGGCCGGCATCAAGCTGACGGCCGGCGCCGAGGTGCTCTCGTTCACCGCCGTGGACCCGTCGGCGGACGCGATGGTGTTCACGGTGGCGGGCGCCACGGGCACGCTGGACGCGTCGGCGGGTACGTCGGCGAAGCTGACGCCGTTCGACCAGTACCCGCGCAAGGGGCGGGCCACGGGCGGCGTGCGTTGTCAGCGCTTCCTGAAGGGCGAGGACGTTCTGGTGCTCGCCTGGGCGGGAGCGGCCCCGGCCCGCGCCGCGCAGAAGAACGGCGCACCGGTGGAGCTTCCCGAGGTGGATCCGCGCCGCGACGGCTCGGGCAGCCCGCTGGCGAAGCCGGTGGCGGTACTGGCCGGGCCGGCTTCCTAGGGCGTGTTTCGAAAGTCCCGTCCGGCCGGGGGCCCGCCCTCCGGGCGGACGACGCCACTTTCGAAACAAGCCCCAGGGCTCTTCTTCGGATCAGGCCGGGCCTGTGAGCGGGTTCCGGTGCGCGCGGGCGCGAGGCGGAGGAGGAAGCCCCTGCGGTGGGCACCTCCCGTGCTCGGAGGGCCAGGGAGGCATGGGCGACCGACGTCGGCGCGGCAGCCGTGCGTGCCGGGGCTCGCGAGCCCCGGCACGATCCGAAAGAAGCGCCCTAGAGAACCGCGTCCTCATGGGCGTCCCGGGCCTCGTCGTCCGGGTCGCCCTTGTCGGGCACGTAGCGCAGGACGCCCCACATGGCGTGTTCGTCGGGGGCGTCCTCGGGGCCTGCCGACCGGCAGGCCGCCAGCTCCTTGCGGAGCGTCTCACCGTCCGTTCCGGAGCCGATGAGTACGAGCCGGGTACGTCGTTCCTCGCCGTCCGGCCACGGCTGCGGGTAGAAGCGGAGAAAACGGCCGACGGCGTGCACGGCGTACCGGTTGGCCGGATCGGCCTCGCCGAAGTCGACGAAACCCTTGATGCGGTAGAGCCCCTCGGGCCGTGAGTCGAGGAAGGCCATCAGGCGTCGGGGGTGCATCGGCTCGCCGGCGGTGTAGGAGACGGTTTCGTACGCCGCGTGCGGATGGTCGTGGTACTCGTCCTCGCGCAGGTCGTCGAAGGTGAGCTGGCCCTCGATCTCGTCGTCGGGCCGGGCGGCCCGGTCGAAGAGCAGCTCGGGGTCGATGCGCCCGTGGGCCGCGTCGACGACGGCGGCCCGGCCGGCCAGCCCGGTGACGACCGTGTGGACGCGCCGCAGCTCTCCCTCGCCGACCCGGTCGGCCTTGTTGACGACGACGAGGTCGGCGAGGGCCAGGTGCCGGTCGGTCTCCGGGTGCCGGGCCCGAGTGGCGTCGAACTCGGCGGCGTCGACGACCTGCACCAGGCCCCCGTACACGATCCGCTCGTTGTCGCTGGCGAGGATCATCCGGATCAGTTCCTGGGGCTCGGCGAGCCCGCTGGCCTCGATGACGATGACGTCGAGGCGTGAGGAGGGCCGGGTGAGCTTCTCCAGATAGACGTCGAGTTCACTCGCGTCGACGGCGCAGCACAGACAGCCGTTGCCGAGGGAGACGGTCGAGCCGACCTGGCCAGCGACCGTCATGGCGTCGATCTCGATGGACCCGAAGTCATTGACCATGACACCGATACGGGTGCCTCTGGCGGTGCGGAGCAGATGGTTCAGCAGGGTCGTCTTCCCCGACCCCAGAAAGCCCGCGAGGACGACGACGGGGATCTGCTGCACGCTCAAGGAACACCTTTCTGGATCTTGACGTCCGTCTGCGGACGACGCCCGACGGCGTTCCGCGGACGGCGCGGGACGGCGTTCCGCGGACGGCCGGGGACGGCGTGCCACAGACGTCGATCTTCGGACCGGGCCTCTCAGGATAGGCGCGACGCGGCGGCCGGGGTGGCGGACCGGAGGTCCCGCCGAGCGTGACGGCGGACATTTCGAAATGGCGGCCCCGCACCTTACGGTTCCGTCCATGAGCCCCGCAGCGACGTCGTCCCCCGCGCGCGGTCCCGCGCCCGGACCCGCGCGGCGCCGTCGGTTCGGCTGGCCGCAGCGGGTCTTCTCGCAGGTCCTGCTGGTGCAGCTGGCCATCGTTGCCGGCGTCATCGTGCTGGCCACGGGCCTCTTCCTGGCGCCGCTGAGCGCACAGCTGGACGACCAGGCGATGCGGCGGGCGCTCGCCATCGCCGAGACCACGGCATCGCCCGAGGTGGCCGCGGAGCTCGTCGGCTCGCCCGCGAGCGCGGCCGGACCGGTGCAGGCCGAGGCCGAGCGGATCCGGCGGGCCACCGGCGCCGAGTACGTCGTGATCATGGACCGGCGCGGGGTGCGCTGGTCCCACACGGACCCCCGTCAGATCGGCAGGGTGGTCTCCACCGATCCGAGCGACGCCTTGGCCGGCAAGGACGTCATGGAGATCGACAGCGGCACGCTCGGCCGCTCGGCCCGCGGGAAGGTGCCGCTGCGTGACGCCCGGGGCGACATCGTCGGCGCGGTGTCGGTGGGCATCGAGTACGACAGCGTCCGCGCCCGGCTGCTGGGGGCCATCCCGGGGCTGCTGGCGTACGCGGGCGGCGCCCTGGCCGTCGGGGCGCTCGCGGCCTACCTGATCTCCCGCCGCCTGCAGCGGCAGACCCACGACCTGGCGTTCTCCGACATCTCCGCGCTGTTGGCGGAGCGCGAGGCCATGCTGCACGGCATCCGGGAGGGTGTGGTCGCCCTCGACCGCGAGGGCCGCATCCGGTTGATGAACGACGAGGCGCAGCGGCTGCTCGGGCTGGGCCCGGAGGCCACCGGGCGGCCGCTGGACGAGGTGCTCGGCGAGGGCCGTACGACCGATGTGCTGGCGGGCCGGGTCGGCGGCGAGGACCTGGTGACCGTGCGCGGGCAGCGCGTACTGATCGCCAACAGGATGCCGACCCACGACGGGGGTGCCGTCGCCACCCTGCGCGACCGGACCGAGCTGGAGCGCCTGGGGCGCGAGCTGGACTCCACACGCGGCCTGATCGACGCGCTGCGCGCCCAGGACCACGAGCACGCCAATCGCATGCACACCCTGCTCGGGCTGCTGGAGCTGGAGATGCACGAGGAGGCGGTGGAGTTCGTCACCGAAGTGGTGGGCGTGCACCGGGCCACGGCCGAGCAGGTCACCGAGAAGGTGCACGATCCGCTGCTGGCGGCCCTGCTGGTGGGCAAGGCCACCGTGGCGGCGGAGCGCGGGGTCTCGCTGCGGATCGCGCCGGACAGCCTGCTGCCGGACCGTCTGGTCGATCCGCGCGAGCTGGTGACGGTGCTGGGCAATCTCGTCGACAACGCGCTGGACGCGGCGGCCGGGTCCGAGGACCCCAGGGTGGAGGTCGAGCTGCGCACGGAGGGACGTACCGCGGTGCTGCGGGTCACCGACAGCGGGCCGGGTGTGCCCGCCGAGCAGCGTGAGCTGATCTTCACCGAGGGCTGGTCCACCAAGGACCTGCCCGCGCACGGCGGCCAACGGGGACTCGGCCTGGCCATGGTGCGCCGGCTGGCGGAACGCCGGGGCGGCGGCGTACGGGTCGGCACTCCGGCCGATGGCTCCCCCGGCGAGACCGGCGCAGCAACCGGCATCCGTACCGGGACCGGCGCAGGGACCTGCTCCGGCACACGGGCCGGCACCGGGGCCGAGTTCACGGTCGTCCTGCCGGAGGCACTGACCGAGCCGGGGCTCACCCCCGTGACGGAGGCGCGATGACGGCCATCGGCGTACTGGTCGTGGACGACGACGTCCGGGTCGCTGAGATCAACGCCGCCTATGTGACCAAGGTTCCGGGCTTCGACGTCGTCGCCCGGGCCTATACGGCGGGCGAGGCCCTCGCCAGGGTCGAGGAGTTGCCGGTCGATCTGATCCTCCTCGACCACTATCTGCCGGACGAGAGCGGCCTGGCGGTCGTACGGGAACTGCGCCGGCGGGGCCACCAGACCGACGTGATCATGGTGACGGCGGCCCGTGACGTGGCGACCGTGCAGGCCGCGATGCGCCACGGCGCGCTGCAGTACCTGGTGAAGCCGTTCAACTTCGCGGGGCTGCGCCCGAAGCTGGAGGCGTACGCGGAGCTGCGCCGGACCCTGGAAGGCGGCGGTGAGGCCGAGCAGGCCGAGGTGGACCGGATGTTCGGCGCGCTGTCGGTGAACTCAGGCGCTCCGGATCTGCCCAAGGGCCACTCCCCCACCACGGCCGAGCTCGTACGGCAGGTGCTGCTGGCAGCCGACGGCCCGCTCTCCGCACAGGAGATCGCGGAACGGGCCGGGGTCAGCCGGCAGACCGCCCAGCGTTATCTGAAGCTGCTGGAGCGCGCGGGCCGGGTACGGCTGTCGCTGCGGTACGGCGAGACGGGCCGCCCGGAGCACCGCTACGTCTGGGCCACCGGCACCCGGGCCTGATCGCGTTCACACCGCGCCCGCGCCGGTCAGGGACCGCACCTCGGTCTCCGCGTGCTTCGCCTCGTCGGATGCCTCCCGGGAGGTGACCGTACCGAGCCAGCCCGCGAGGAAGCCGAGCGGAATGGAGACGACACCGGGGTTCTGCAGGGGGAAGAGCTGGAAGTCGACGCCCGGGAAGAGGGCCTCGGGGCTTCCGGAGACCACCGGGGAGAGCAGCACCAGCAGCACGGCCGGGACCAGGCCGCCGTAGACCGACCACACCGCTCCCCGGGTGGTGAAGTTCCGCCAGAACAGCGAGTACAGCAGGGCCGGCAGGTTGGCGGACGCGGCGACCGCGAAGGCGAGGCCGACGAGGAACGCCACGTTCAGGTCGCGGGCCACGAGCCCCAGCCCGATCGCGACCGCCCCGATCCCGGCCGCGGCGACCCGGGCGACAGCGACCTCGCTGTACTGCTTGGCGCGGCGGCGCCCCAGTGAAGCGTAGAGATCGTGCGCGACCGAGGCGGACGACGCGAGCGTGATACCGGCGACCACGGCGAGGATCGTCGCGAAGGCCACCGCCGCGACGATCGCGAAGAGCACGGCTCCTCCGGTCGAGCCGGCTCCTCCGCCGAGGTCCAGGGCGAGGAGCGGCACTGCGGTGTTGCCCGCGCTGTTGGACGTGCGTACTTCGTCGGTGCCGACGATCGCGGCCGCGCCGAACCCCAGCACGATCGTCATCAGGTAGAAGCTGCCGATGAGTCCGATGGCCCAGACGACGGACCGGCGGGCGGCCCGCGCGGTGGGCACGGTGTAGAAGCGGGAGAGGATGTGCGGCAGTCCGGCGGTGCCCAGGACGAGTGCCAGCCCGAGGCTGATGAAGTCCAGTCGGGCGGTCCAGTCCCCGCCGTACCTGAGACCGGGCGACAGAAAGTCCCGTCCGTGGCCGCTTCGTTCGGCGGCGGTCGTGAGCAACTGGTTGAAGTCGCCCTGGAAGCGGAGCAGGACCAGCACGGTGAGCGCGACGGCTCCCGCCATCAGCAGGACGGCCTTGACGATCTGGATCCAGGTGGTGGCCCGCATTCCTCCCATCGACACGTAGACGACCATCAGCGCGCCCACACCGATCACGGTCCATGAGCGCGCGGCCTCGCTCGTGCCGCCCAGGAGCAGCACGACCAGGCTGCCGGCCCCGACCATCTGGGCGACCAGATAGAGCACGGAGACGGTGACGGAGGACGTTCCCGCCGCGATCCTGACCGGCCGCTCCCGCATCCGGGCCGCGATGACGTCGGCGAGGGTGAACCGGCCGCAGTTGCGTACGAGTTCGGCCACGAGCATCAGCACGACCAGCCAGGCCACCAGGAAGCCGACGGAGTACAGCATCCCGTCGTACCCGAACAGGGCGATCAGGCCGGAGATGCCGAGGAAGGAGGCGGCCGACATGTAGTCGCCGGCGATGGCGAAACCGTTCTCCATGGGTGAGAAGAGCCGACCGCCGGCGTAGAACTCCTCGGCCGAGCCGCGCCGGCTGCGGCTGACCCAGGTGGTGATGGCCAGGGTGACCGCGATGAACGCGCTGAACAGCAGCAGCGCCAGGGTCTGGTGGTTTCCGGTCAACTCTGCGTCCCCCACGTCGTTCCGAAGCCTCCCCGTCCGCCGTCCGTACCCTGGTCCCGGCGCCCATCACGGCTTCGCTCCCGGTCGAACACGGTCCAGCGCAGGTCGAGCGCGGCCCGGTCCCGGTGCAGCCGGGCATGACGCACATAGGCCCAGGTCAGCACGAAGGTGGTGAGGAACTGGCCGAGGCCGGCGACCATGGCGACGTTCACCGCGCCGGCGACCGGCCGGGACATCAGCCCGGGGGCCGCGGTCGCGGCGACCACGTAGGCCACGTACCACGCGAAGAAGGCGACGGCAGCCGGCACGACGAACCGCCGGTAGCGGCCGCGCACCTCCTGGAACGCGGCGCTGCGCTGCACTTCCAGATAGATGTCGGCAGCGCTGTGGCTCCGCTCCGGCCGCTCGGGGCCGTACGGCGCCGCGCCGGTGGGAGATCCCGTTCCGTCCACTTCGCCCCAGCCGGAGGCCAGCGCGTCGTACCAAGGGTCATCGATCCGCAGCGGCGCAGCGGCGTCGAGTCCTTCCTGCTTCTCCACCGGTCAACTCTCCTTGTCAGCGAACCGTTTCGGCCGCGTGCCCAAGGATGGACAGACCAGGAAGATCTCGGACTCTTCAATCCGCGCTCTTCACTCCATTAGGTGACGGAACGGGACGGCTCCACCCGTGGGCCACGGGTGGAGCCGGTATGCCGAGCGTGCCGTCGCCGCGTCAGGCGTCGATGCGCGAGCGGTCCAGGGTGGCCGCGGAGCTGGTGATGAACTCCTTGCGCGGGGCGACGTCGTTGCCCATCAGCAGGTCGAAGACCTGTTCCGCCGACTCCAGGTCCCCGATGTTGATCCGGCGCAGGGTGCGGTGGCGCGGGTCCATGGTGGTCTCCGCCAGCTGGTCGGCGTCCATCTCGCCGAGGCCCTTGTAGCGCTGGATGGAGTCCTTGTACCGGACGCCCTTGCGCTGGAACTCCAGCAGCGTCTGGCGGAGTTCGTTGTCCGAGTACGTGTAGACGTACTTGTCCTGGCCCTTCTTGGGCTGGACGAGCTCGATGCGGTGCAGCGGCGGCACGGCGGCGAAGACCCGGCCCGCCTCGACCATCGGCCGCATGTACCGCTGGAAGAGCGTCAGCAGCAGGCAGCGGATGTGGGCGCCGTCGACGTCGGCGTCCACCAGGAGCACGATCTTGCCGTACCGCGCGGCGTCGATGTCGAAGGTCCGGCCGGAGCCCGCCCCTATGACCTGGATGATCGCGCCGCACTCGGCGTTCTTCAGCATGTCCGAGACGGACGACTTCTGAACGTTGAGGATCTTGCCGCGGATCGGCAGCAGTGCCTGGAACTCGCTGTTGCGGGCGAGCTTGGCGGTGCCGAGAGCGGAGTCCCCCTCGACGATGAAGAGCTCGCTGCGCTCCACGTCGTCGCTGCGGCAGTCGGCGAGCTTGGCGGGCAGGGACGAGGTCTCCAGCGCCGTCTTCCTGCGCTGCGCCTCCTTGTGCTGGCGGGCCGCGATCCGGGTACGGGCGGCGGCGACGGCCTTCTCCAGCACCGCGCGGGCCTGCGCCTTGGCGTCCCTCTTGGTGGAGGTCAGGAACGCCTTCAGCTCCCGGGCGACGACATTGGCGACAATACGGTTCGCCGCGGAGGTGCCGAGGACCTCCTTGGTCTGGCCCTCGAACTGCGGCTCGGCGAGCCGCACGGTCACGACCGCGGTGAGGCCCTCCAGGGCGTCGTCCTTGACGATGTCGTCCTCGGCGACGCGCAGCAGCTTGGTGGAGCGGAGCACTTCGTTCACCGTTTTGGTGACGGAGCGCTCGAAGCCGGTGACGTGGGTGCCGCCCTTCGGGGTGGCGATGATGTTCACGAACGACTTCACCGTGGTGTCGTACCCGGTGCCCCAGCGCAGCGCGACGTCGACACCCAGCTCGCGCGTGACCTCGGTGGGGGTCATGTGGCCGCGGTCGTCGAGGACCGGCACGGTCTCCTTGAAGGTGCCCTGGCCGGTGAGCCGGAGGACGTCGCAGACGGCCTTGTCCTGCGCGAGGAACTCGCAGAACTCGCTGATGCCGCCGTCGAAGCGGAACGTCTCCTCGGTCTTGCCCTCGCCGTCGATGCCCCGCTCGTCGCGCACGACGATGGTGAGGCCGGGCACCAGGAAGGCGGTCTGACGGGCGCGCTGGTACAGGTTCTCCAGGGAGAGCTTGGCGTCCTTGAGGAAGATCTGCCGGTCCGCCCAGTACCGCACGCGGGTGCCGGTGCGGGCCTTGGGCACGCGCTTGCCCTTGAGCAGGCCGTTCGCCGGATCGAACGGGGCGTCGGGGCCGGACTCGGTGAAGATGCCGGGGACGCCGCGGCGGAAGCTGATGGAGTGCGTGGCGCTGTTGCGGTCGACCTCGACGTCGAGCCGGGCCGACAGCGCGTTCACCACGGAGGCGCCCACGCCGTGCAGACCGCCGGACGCGGCGTACGAGCCGCCGCCGAACTTGCCGCCGGCGTGCAGCTTGGTCATGACGACCTCGACACCCGACAGCCCGGTCTTGGGCTCGACGTCGACGGGGATGCCGCGGCCGTTGTCCCGGACCTCCACGGACCCGTCGTCGTGGAGGATCACCTCGATGTGGTCGCAGTACCCGCCGAGGGCCTCGTCGACGGAGTTGTCGATGATCTCCCACAGGCAGTGCATCAGACCACGGCTGTCGGTGGACCCGATGTACATGCCAGGGCGCTTGCGGACGGCCTCGAGCCCCTCGAGGACGAGCAGGTGCCGCGCGGTGTAGTTGGAACCGTCACGGTCTGCGGTCAGCAGCGCACTGGACGGCACGGACGTCTCGGCGGTCACGCGGTTCGCTCCTCGCTGAATTTGAGATGTGGCCTGTGGGGGTAAAGGCCCGGCGCCTGTCGCCGGTCAGAGGGTACCGAGGCCTGGTAGAGCCGTTGTAACGCCACCCTCGTGAAAACTCATGCTAGTCCAGAGTCGCATGCCTGTTCGATCGCTCGATGGAGTGACGTGCACATCACGTTCCCTTCCAGGCATGAACCATTTAGGCTCCGGGCACGTCCTCATGAACAACCGGCAACCCAGCCGGGAGGGCTGAACGAGACAAGCAAGCAACCGCGAAACCCGTAAAGCACAGCAATACGGCTCATTCGCCGCCAACCGGCAGCAGACAGCCTCCTCGAAAAACTTTCGAGGAAAAGCCACGAGCGGGAACGTTTTCGGCCTGGTTGGATGTTGACCCTGGTACGACAGCTCGTCGAGCTAGAGAAGAGGCGACGTGACTACTGTTCTGACCCCCGCGAGCCCGCTGACGGCCGCCGATCGCTGCGACCGCTGTGGCGCCCAGGCATATCTGCGCGTCGTGCTGACCAGCGGTGGTGAGCTGCTCTTCTGTGCCCACCACGGGCGCAAGTTCGAGCCGGAACTCAAGAAGATCGCCGCGGAAATACAGGATGAGACGGACCGGCTCACGGCCGTTCCGAGCGCAGTCGAAGAGGACCGCTGACACTCGCATCCACGACGAGCCAGGGGCCGGTCCCGGACCGGCCGACGGGCGGCCGCCCCCGAGCCACGGGGGCGGCCGCCCGTTCTCGTTCTCACACGGCCGGCAGGACCGCGGCGACCCGGGTGTAGACGCCCGGGCTGTCGGCGTGTCCGCAGCCGCTCCCCCAGGACACCAGTCCGATCAACCGTCCCTGCGCCACCAGCGGCCCCCCGCTGTCGCCCTGACAGGCGTCCCTCCCGCCCTCCGGCGTGCCGGCGCACAGCATCGTGTCCGCCAGGTAGGCCCCGCCCCGGCTCGCGGGGTAGGCCCGCGCGCAGAGTTCGTCGGGCAGCACCTGGACCTGTGCGGAGCGAAGGGAGGACGCATAGGTGCCCCCGCCCGTGGTGTCGCCCCAGCCGTACACGGCGGCGGCCGTCCCCGGCCGGTACGCCGGATCACCGGGGCCGGCCATCTCGAGCACGTGGGTGCGCGGCAGCGCGGTCGCCAGCGTCAGTACGGCCAGGTCGCCGGACTGCGTACGGGGCTCGTAGTGGGGGCTGATCCTCGCGCGGGTCACGCGTATCTCGCGGCCTCCGGTGGACGTGAGCCGCTTACGGCCCGCGATGACCTTGAGATCGGCCAGCTCGGTCGGATCGGGGCCGAGCACATCGGGGCCCAGGCAGTGGGCGGCGGTGACCACTTTCGTCGGGGCGACGAGCACGCCTCCGCAGAACTGGCCCGCCCGCGTACCGCCGAACCGGTCACGGCTGGACAGCGCGACCACCCATGGGCTTTCGGAGGTGCTGACCGGCTGTCCGCCGACGACCACGCTGTCGGCCGCTGCGGGTGGCGGCGCGGCGAGTGACAGGGCCGCCGTTGCGGCTGTCGCGGCCGCCACCCCCGTCCATTTCCGGCTGGGTCGACGCATAGGGCCTCCTGACTCTCCGGTGAACGGTGTTCACTCAGGGTCGGTCAGTCGGCCCCGGCCCGCACCCTCGGGCGCAGACCGGTCCGGCACGCCGGAGGGCCCGGCCCCCTGCTGGGGAACCGGGCCCTCCGCTGCGTACGAACCGCGCCCGGACCGCATACGTCCGCATGCGGACGGTGGCTCAGTCCAGGTAGTCGCGCAGAACCTGGGAGCGCGACGGGTGGCGCAGCTTCGACATGGTCTTGGACTCGATCTGGCGGATGCGCTCACGGGTCACGCCGTAGACCTTGCCGATCTCGTCCAGGGTCTTCGGCTGGCCGTCGGTCAGGCCGAAGCGCATGGAGACGACGCCCGCCTCACGCTCGGAGAGCGTGTCGAGCACCGAGTGCAGCTGCTCCTGGAGGAGCGTGAAGCTCACCGCGTCGGCCGGCACGACCGCCTCGGAGTCCTCGATCAGGTCACCGAACTCGCTGTCGCCGTCCTCGCCGAGCGGGGTGTGCAGCGAGATCGGCTCGCGCCCGTACTTCTGGACCTCGATGACCTTCTCCGGGGTCATGTCGAGCTCCTTGGCCAGCTCCTCCGGGGTGGGCTCGCGGCCCAGGTCCTGGAGCATCTGGCGCTGGACGCGCGCGAGCTTGTTGATGACCTCGACCATGTGCACCGGGATACGGATGGTGCGGGCCTGGTCGGCCATGGCGCGGGTGATCGCCTGACGGATCCACCAGGTGGCGTACGTGGAGAACTTGTAGCCCTTGGTGTAGTCGAACTTCTCGACGGCGCGGATCAGACCCAGGTTGCCCTCCTGGATCAGGTCCAGGAAGAGCATGCCGCGGCCGGTGTACCGCTTGGCCAGCGAGACCACGAGGCGGAGGTTGGCCTCCAGCAGGTGGTTCTTGGCGCGGCGGCCGTCCTCGGCGATGATCTCCAGCTCGCGCTTGAGCTTGGGGGCGAGCTTGTCGGCGTTCGCCAGCTTGTCCTCGGCGAACAGGCCGGCCTCGATGCGCTTGGCGAGCTCGACCTCCTGCTCCGCGTTGAGGAGCGGGACCTTGCCGATCTGCTTCAGGTAGTCCTTGACCGGGTCGGCGGTGGCACCGGCGACGGCCACCTGCTGCGCGGGCGCGTCGTCCTCGTCCTCGTCCGACAGGACGAAGCCCTTGCTCTCGCCCTCGGCCTCTTCGTCCTCGCCCTTGCCGGGCGCGACGTCGTCGAGCAGCTCTTCGCCCTCGAGGACCTCGTCGGCGTCCTTCTTGCCCGCGGCCTTCTTGGCCGTGGTCTTCTTCGCGGCGGTGGTCTTCTTGACCGCCGTCTTCTTGGCCGCGGTCTTCTTCGCGGCCGTCTTCTTGGCAGGGGTACCGGCCTCGTCGGCCGGGGCGTCCGCGCTCTGGGCCGCCGGAGCCGCCGCGGCGGCCGCGACGGTCTTCGTCACGGTCGTCTTGGCGGTGACGGTCTTGGTGGCGGTGCGCTTTGCCGGGCTCTTCGCTGCGACGCTCTTGCGGGCGCGCTTCGGCGACTCCGCTGCACTGACCATCAGCGTCACACCCTCTTCCTCGAGGATCTGATTGAGGCTGCGCAGAACATTCTTCCACTGGGTTGGCGGAATCTGGTCAGCCTCGAAGGCCCGACGCACGTCATCGCCGGCGATCTGCCCATCAGCCTTTCCCCGCTCGATGAGCGCCATCACAGACTCGGACTCGGCGATCTCCGGCGGGAGCGTACGGGATGTGCTGGCCGACACGAACAACCTCTCGGAACGATGGAAACGGCTTCCGGCCCCGCCCATGATCGGGCCGGAGCCGACGACCGCCGGCTGGGAATGTGCCGACGACGCGGGCTGAACCTCGGAGCTGCACAGCGCCATGAACGGCGGCTGTATTCCCTCCTCGGCTGTCACCTCTTAGGTCATCGCAGTGTTTCGAGGAGTGTTACGCCCAATCCGCGTGGCCCGAGTCACACTCCGGGTCGGGACGAAAGGACCATACGGGGAGATCTCACCGCAATCGTGTCGCCGGGCCCCCAGGTACACCACCGGGTAACCCCGCGGGCGCTCCCTCGGGTACCCCTGGGGGCCGGGCGACACACAGTGCGGGCCTGGGTCCGTACACCGCCGTGCGCGGGGCCGCCCGGGACGGTCTCGCCGGGCAGGGCCGCGGACGGGGCCACGGACGGCGGGCTCAGTGCTCGCGGGGAGCGGGTACGACCCGCTCCACCTCCGGGTGGACGGTCAGCAGTTGGCGCATGGCCGATTCGGCGGCGGGGGCGTCGCCGGTGGCCAGTGCGTCGAGGATGCGGCCGTGCAGGGCGAGGCAGGGCTCGCTGGGCCGGTCGCAGCTGATCGCCGGGGAGCCGGAGACCTGGAGGGCAGCGGACACGATGCCGAAGAGGTGCTCCAGCATCCGGTTGCCGGCGAGCTGGATCAGAAGAGAGTGGAACTCCGCGTCCGCGCGGGAGAAGGTGATCGCGTCACCCTGAGCGAGGGCGTGGCCCATGATCTCGACCATGTCGCCGAGCCGCTGCTGGACGTCCTCGCGGCCGTGACCGGCGGCCAGCCGGGCGGCGAGGGGTTCGATCGTCCACCGGAGCTCGCTGAGCTCCCGGCGCTGGTCGTCGCGCTGCGGCCCGAAGGCCCGCCACTCGATGATGTCGGGGTCCAGGAGGTTCCAGTCGCTGACCGGGCGGACCCGGGTACCGACGTTGGGGCGGGCGCTGACCAGGCCCTTGGCCTCGAGGACGCGCAGCGACTCCCGTACCACGGTCCGGGAGACCTCGAACCGCTGGCCGATCTCCTCGGGCACGAGCGGGCGGTCGGCACCGAGATCGCCGGAGACGATCATCTGGCCGAGCTGCTGGACGAGTTGGCCGTGGAGCCCGCGGCCGCGGCTGCCGGCCGCTCGCCGGCCCACCCGGCCCAGGTCCGTGTCGGCGCCCTCCCAGGAAGGGGGCCCGACACGGTCGGCGGCGGGGGCCTCCGCGTAGGGGTAGCGGTCGAGTCCGCCCGGGGCCGCGAGGCCCGTCTCGACGGGGCGGGCGGCGGTCATCATGGTGTGCGCAAGGGTACTCACGCATCCTTTGTCGGCGCCGGTTCAGCAGCCCTTGAGGTCTTTGGTGAAAAGCACACGAAAGGGTGATCGGCGCTCGCTCTTCAATTGACGCCTTATCGGAAGGAAGCGGGCAATTTCCTAGGGAGTTGTGACCGTTTGGAGCGCTTTGGTCACCGGTTTGTCACCAACGGGCTCGGGGGCGCAGGCCGGTGAACAGATAAGCGCAGATCAGTGCGGCCAGGGACAACACCAGTGCGGTTCCCACCGGTTGACCGACGACCCGCACGGCGGCGAGGAGCCAGCGGTCGGCCTCGTACGGCCACTCCGTCCAGGCCAGCTCGCGCAGCCGGCCGGGCAGCCCGGCGATCGAGCGTGCGGCCGGGCCGTCGATCGCCTTCTGCACGAGCGGCGTGATGATGACCGGTACGGCCAGCACGGCGGCGATGCCGGCCGCGGTCGCACGGAAGACACCGGCGGCGAGGAGCCCGGCCCAGGCGCAGCCCATCGAGAGCGCGGCCCAACTCACCCACAGTGAGGCCCAGTTGCCGGGCAGGGGGACGGCGTCGGCGCCGTACACCAGCCGCAGCGCCGCCAGATCGGCCACCGCGACGAGCAGGGCGAGCAGCAGGGCACAGCAGGCCGCCACGGCGAGTTTGGCGAGGAGCAGGCCGAGCCGGCGGGGGACGGTGCCCCGGCCGGAGGAGAGGGCCGGGTAGCGGTATTCGTCACCGAACGACAGTGCGCCGAGCAGGCCCGCGCCGAAGGCCGCGGGGGGCAGCGGGAAGAGTGCGGGCCAGGCGGCGAGGGCGGCGGGCAGCGGGGTGCGCCCGCCGCGGGCGAGCAGGACGGCGATCACGGCGGAGGCGACGAGGACGGCGGCGGCGGTCAGGGGCGTGCTGGGGACGCCGAGGAGTCTGCGCACCTCGTAGCGCAGCGGGCGCAGCGGGCTGCGCCGCGGCCTGGGGGCGGCCGGGACCGGCAGCACGTCCGCTTCCGGCGCGGGGCGGGCGGCGGCCTTCCGTTCGGGCGCGGGAGCCGGGGGCGGGCCGCTGTCGCCGACCTCGTCGGCGAGCCGGTGGACGAGGATGCCGTGCCGGAACGCGGTTTCGCCGATCTCCGCGCAGTCGCTTCCGTAGACGGAGAGACGGTTGCCGCCTTCGGCCACCACTTCGACGGAGCGGCGGCCCGCGCGGGCCTCGCGGCTGACGACGGCCGCCAGACGGGCTGCGTGCGGGGTGCGGACGGCGACGCGGGGGCGCAGCCGCGTGCGGGCGAAGGCGGCGGCGTCCTGGTCGGCGACGAGCCGCCCCTCGTGGATGGTGACGACCCGGTCGGCGGTCCGGGCGGCCTCCTTGGGGTCGTCGGTCGTGTAGAGCACCGTGCCGCCGTGGGCGGCGTGGGCGCGCAGCAGCCCGTAGAGCCAGCTGTTCTCGCGCGGGGACAGCCCGGCGGCCGGCTCGTCGAGGATGAGGGTGTGCGGGTCTCCCAACAGCGCGGAGGCGAGACCGAGTCGGCGCTCCATGCCCAGGGAGAGGCTGCCGAGGCGCTGGGCCCGCAGGCCCGCCAGGCCGACGATGTCGAGCATGTCGTCGGCGCGGGAGGCGGGCACTCCGGCGGCCGCGCAGAGCAGCCGCAGCTGGCCGCGGGCGGTGCGGGCGGGGTGTCCGGGTACGTCGCCAAGGAGCACCCCGACCTCTCGGGCGGGGTGGGCGATGCGGTGGAGCGGGCGGCCGCGGAAGTACGTGACGCCCCGGCCCGGTTCGAGTTCGAGCATCAGCCGCAGGGCGGTGGTCTTTCCGGCGCCCGGGGCTCCAAGGAGCGCGGTGACACGGCCTGGAGGCGCCTCGAAGGTGAGATCGTCCACGGCGGGCGGAACGTCTCGGCGGCGGTTGCTGGTGAGTCCGATTGCCTGGAGCATCGTTCTCTCTCGCGGTAGGTGAGACCGCTCGGCGGCAGGGCGGGTACCGCAGAAAGATAACGCGACATTTCGGACTTTTTATGCAGCCTGGAGAGCGTGGGGCCGGGTTTCAGACCTCCGGACGCAGCATCGGCGGGTTCAGCAGCGTCGCCCCGCCGGCCCGGAACAACTGCGCCGGCCTGCCGCCCTGCCGCGTGGTGGTGCCGCCGGAGGGCACCAGGAAGCCGGGCGTACCGGTCACCTTCCGGTGGAAGTTGCGCGGGTCCAGCGCCACTCCCCACACCGCTTCGTACACCCGCCTCAGCTCGCCGACGGTGAACTCCGGCGGGCAGAACGCGGTGGCCAGCGACGAGTACTCGATCTTCGAGCGGGCCCGCTCGACCCCGTCGGCCAGGATCTGCGCGTGGTCGAAGGCGAGCGGGGCGGGCAGCTCGTCCTCGCGCCCGAAGCCGCCCTCCTGATTGAGGAGGTCCTCGACGGGCGCCCAGCGGGCGCTGTTGGCGTCACCGCCGGCACGGGGCGCGGGGAGGTCGGGGGCGAGCGCGAGATGGGCGACGCTGACGACCCGCATCCGGGGATCACGCTTGGGGTCGCCATAGGTGGCCAGCTGCTCGAGGTGGGCCCCGTTCCCCGCCTCGGGGAGCGGCTCTGCCGGATCGTGCACGCACAGGCCCGTCTCCTCGACCAGTTCGCGCGCGGCGGCGGCCCCGAGATCCTCGTCGGGCCGCACGAACCCGCCGGGAAGCGCCCAGCGTCCCTGGAACGGCTGCTCCCCACGCCGCACCACCAGTGCGCACAGGGCGTGGCGGCGGACCGTGAGCACGACCAGGTCGACGGTCACGGCGAAGGGCGGAAAAGCCGACGGGTCGTAGGGTGACATGCCGCGATCATAGTCGTCTCCCTGACGATAAGCACGTCCCTGGACCTCTACCGTGGTCACTTCTTCTCCCATGGCCGTGTCGGCGGTAC
Organism: Streptomyces sp. STAM6; assembly: GCF_054963715.1. Classification (NCBI taxonomy): domain Bacteria; kingdom Bacillati; phylum Actinomycetota; class Actinomycetes; order Kitasatosporales; family Streptomycetaceae; genus Streptomyces; species Streptomyces sp. STAM6. Next base: position 198,681 of record NZ_JBUEFZ010000006.1, read on the forward strand.
GCATACCGTCATACCCCCAGCTGAAGATCGTCGGCGGCTTCTTCGACCATGCCGAGGCCGAGCCGGCTGACCCGGACCGCGAACGGCTCGCCCGCGACGCTCAACCCCGCCAGGCGGACCGCTCCGAGCGGCGCTCCGCGCAGGGGGTGCAGGGCGACCGTCCCGGCGGGCGCGTCGGGCCTGATGCCGGCCAGGGCGGCCAGCACATGGACGGAGGCGGCCGACGCCACCGCCGCGGGACGGCACGCGGCCGGGTGCGGCACCGGTGCGCTGCCGCTGGTGCGCTGTTCCCCCGCGTACATCTCGGGCAGCCGGTAGGCGAACGCCTCGGCCGCGTCGAGCAGACCGCGCAGCAGGGACGTCGCCTCCTTCTCGTAGCCCGCGGCGGCCAGGCCGGCGACGGCCACGGCCGTCTCGTGCACCCGGACCGCGCCCGCACGGTGCCCGAAGGGGTTGTGCCCCGGCTCCTTGACCCCGAGGCTGCGCAGACCCCAGCCGGAGTCCAGGGCGGGCCCGCCGAGCAACCGGGCGAGCTGCTCGGTCTGCACCTTGTCCAGCAGGCCTTCGGCGAGCCGACCGCCGCCGACGAGTCCGGTGTCCAGGAGGTGCGCCGCACCCCCACCGAGGTGCGGCAGGGGTCTGCCGTCCCCCGTCCGTGCGGCGGCCGGTCGCCCCCCGGTGCGGTCGTCGACCCAGAACTCCTCCCGGAACCGGTGCCGCAGGGCGTACGCCCAGTCGCGCCAGGAATCCGCTCCGGACCGGCCGCAGGCCTCCAGGAGGTCGGCGCCCAGCAGGGCCGCGCGGTGCGCGTGTGCCTGGGTCTCGGCGCGTCGCAGCCCGGGGGGCCCCGGCTCGCGCACCAGGCCGCGCTCGTCGGTGACCCCGCGCAGCCAGCGCAGGCACCGCTCTGCCGCCGGGAGCAGCTCCTCCACGTCCTGGTCGGGCAGACCCCAGCGCCGGGCCTCGGCGAGCACCGCGGGGAAGGCGAGGGTCGCCTCGACGCCGGTGCAACCGGGCGGGAGGTGGGGGCCGCTGTCCCGCAGGGGACCGGGGATCCGTCCCGCGCCGGGCCCGGTGCCGCCGAGCTGGGTGCGAGCAAGGGTGCGCAGGGTGGCCGCGGCGAGCTGGGGGCCGAGCGGGAGGGCCATGCGCGCTGCCCACAGGGATTCCGCCGGGGCGGGTCCGCAACGCCACGGGACGCCGGCGGCCGGATGGAGGTCGGAGGGGTGCGCCGGATCGCGCAACAGCAGCGCCCGCAGGTCGTCGAGGCCGGCCCGGAGCAGCTTCTCCACACGCGGATCGTCGCCCTCGGCGCGGGCTTCGGGAAGGCTGTTGCCGGTGCGTCCGGCCGGTCGGACGGGGCGCCCCGACCGGACGCGCAGCTCGATGGTGCGGGCCTCGCCGGGTTCGAGCCGCAGCTCCCAGCACAGCAGCCCGGCCGACGCCAGGGCGTCCTTGGGGGGCGGATCGGCCGTGACGATCGCCTGCGCCCCGTCGGGTGCCGACCATCGCATGCCGGAGTCGTGGACCGTGGCGCGCAGTTCGGGTCCGGCCCGGCCGGCCGCGACCGCCCCGAGATCCGCGAGGTCGGTCCCGAGCGCGAGCTCGACCGGCAGCCGGACCGTGTGGCCCGCCGAGCTGCGCAGGGTGATCCGCTCGGTCCCGTCCGCGTCCCTGGAACGCTCCACTCCCACGCCTGGGTCGGGGCCGGGGTCGGCCGCGGTCCGCACCACGGCGAAGAACCGGGCGCGGTCGGCCGCGACCAGTCTTCCCTGCACCGCCACCGGTTCGCGGCCGGCGACCCGGAGTCTGGAGCGGGACAGAAGGCGGCGGCCCGACTGGTAGACGCCTTCCAGTCCCTGGCCGTTGAGCTGGCCGTGCTCCGCCGAGACCGCGAGGCAGGGCAGGGCCACACAGATGAGGGCGTTGTGCACGGACGGCAGGTCACCCGGCCGACCGCTGCCCGGCGGGGCGAGAGCGGCCGGGGCCGGGGGTGCGAGGACGCCGGCCGGCGGGGCGAGCCCGGCGGAGGCCGGCTGCCGGGCCGGCGAGACGGGGGGCTGGGACGGGACAGTGCGGTCCATGGGTGGTCTGCTGAGCCTTCTGTGCGCTCCGGACAGCCGCTGAGGTTACGGCGGCACGGGTCGTGCGACTCCGCCACACAGGTGAACGGCGACACAGGCGCACTGGTCACGGCCCTCATCGCCCGCTCCTGCCGCCGCGCTGTCCGCCGGTCCGCCGGTCTCCGCCGTACGGCACGCCGCCCCGTCGGCTCCCGGGCCCCGGTCCCCCCGCGGGGTTGATGCCGGCCCGCCGCGCGCCGCGACGGAGGGAGGCCGGTCCCTGGCCGTGCCTCGGCGGCCGGGCCGGTCCCCGGCCGGCTCGGCGGCCGGTACCCGGTTCCGCGTTACCGGCCGCCGCGGCGACCTCACCCGCGCCGACGGCGGCCGGTGTCCCGGCCCCGGTGCGGGCGGTCCGGGCCTGGCGGAGGCAGGCCCGCAGCGACTCGGGGTCCAGGTCCTCGTTGCACGCCTGGTGCAGCAGCCGGGCGAAGACGTACTCGGGATCGGCCTCCAGGGCGAGCCCGAGCGCGACCCGTGCGCTCGGCTCGTCGCCCGTCGACCAGGCCACCCAGCCGGCCAGGGTGAGGGGCGCGGTGGCGTGCTCCGCGTAGGCCCCGGAGCAGCGGCGGGCCAGTACCCGCCACAGCCGCAGCGCCGGTCCGGCTTCCGCGCCCTCCATCCACTCCGCCGCCTGGTCCCTGGTCTCCCGGTCCTGCAGGCCCATGATCAGGGCAGCCGCCTCGTCGGGGCCGATCAGGGCGTCGTCCCCCGCGTCGCCGTCGACGCCCGCCCCCGCCGGGCTCTCCGTGAGCCTGGCCATCAGGCGGACGGCCAGCGCCAGTGTCCGCGAGCGCACCCGGTCGCGTTCCCCCGCGGCCAGGATCCTGGGCATCAGCTCCGCACTGGCCCTGTCCAGGGCCCGCTCCTGCTCCCGCTGCCGCTCCCGCACGCTCCGGGCCTCCGGCCGCGGTGGCCGCAGCCGTGCTTCCATCTCGCGCAGTGTGCCCCGCACTTGGATACCCGCGTACGCCGCGGCGGCCGCCATCACCGAGGTCCCGGGCAGGGCCAGGGCGTTGCCGTCGGGAGGACAGCACCGGCTGTCGGGACAGCAGTACGACCAGAAGCGCCCGTCGGAGATGCAGAGCGCTTCGTACACGGGCACGTCGAGCGCTCCACAGGCCGTTCGGAGCCGCTGTGCGAGCGGTCGCAGACGCTCCATCACTCGCGTGCCCGTCTCACCGTCGGCCGGGTCCTGGCAGAGGAAGACGACGATGCCGTCCGGCCGGGAGCCGCGCCGCTCGCAGCCTTCGACGAGGCATTCGGCGAGCTGCTCCGCCATGGGCGACCACTCCTTCGGCGAGCGCGGAATGCCGAGCCTGACCCGGCCGCCGAAGCGGCCGCGGCGCCCGTGCAGCGCGACCAGGACGATCGAGTCGGTCGGGTGATAGCCCAGCATGTACGGCAGCGCATCGGCCAGTTCGGCCGGGCCGCGCAGGGTGATCTGCTGGTCGTCGGTGGGTCCGGTGGTGTCGCGGTGCTTGTTCATGGCCCGACCGTCCCGCAGACCCCACGAGACCGTCGACCCCTGTGGATAACGTTGTCCACAGGTGCTGGAGGTCTGCTCGCGCTCCTGGCGCCCCGCTGGTATACGCCCGCCGGCACGCGCCCCGTACGCCTAGGCCACGCGCCACGTACCCCCACGGCACACGCCACGTCCCCGCCCGGCCGCCAACGGCTCGCCCCCCTCGCCGGCACACCAGCGGGGCGCAACTCGTGCTCGGCCGCCACCGGCTCGCCGCCCCCGCCGCCGCGTCGCCCGTTCGCCCGTTGTCACACCCGTGCTGTTGCATGGAGGGCATGGAGAACACGAGCGACGCAGGACCCGGCACTCTTCGCGCATCCGCCGACGCCGTGCTCGCCCGGCTCGTCGGGGACGACACCGGCGGGGCGCGGCTGCGCGAGGACCAGTGGCGGGCGATCGAGGCGCTGGTCGCGGACAAGCGGCGTGCGCTCGTCGTGCAGCGCACCGGCTGGGGCAAGTCGGCGGTGTACTTCGTCGCGACCTCCCTGCTGCGGGCCCGGGGCAGCGGGCCGACCGTGATCGTCTCGCCGCTGCTCGCGCTGATGCGCAACCAGGTGGAGGCTGCGGCCAGGGCGGGCATCCACGCCCGGACCATCAACTCCTCCAACACCGAGGAGTGGGACACGGTCCAGGAGGAGGTGGCCGCGGGCACGGTGGACGTGCTGCTCGTGAGCCCCGAAAGGCTGAACAACCCGGACTTCCGCGATCAGGTCCTGCCCCGGCTGGCCGCGGCCACCGGTCTGCTCGTGGTCGACGAGGCGCACTGCATCTCCGACTGGGGTCACGACTTCCGGCCGGACTACCGGCGGCTGCGCACCATGCTCGCGGAGCTGCCGCCCGGGGTTCCGGTGCTGGCCACCACCGCCACGGCCAACGCCCGGGTGACCGCGGACGTCGCCGAGCAGCTCGGCACGGGAGCGGAAACCGACGCCCTCGTGCTGCGGGGTCCGCTGGACCGGGAGAGTCTGAGTCTGTCGGTCGTACGCCTGCCGGACGCCGCCCACCGGCTGGCGTGGCTGGCCGACCACCTGGGCGAACTGCCCGGCTCCGGAATCATCTACACGCTCACGGTGGCCGCCGCCGAGGAGGTCACCGCCTATCTGCGGCAGTGCGGCCACACCGTCGCCTCGTACACCGGGCGCACGGAGAACGCGGACCGCCAGCAGGCCGAGGAGGATCTGCTGGCCAACCGGGTCAAGGCGCTGGTGGCCACCTCCGCGCTGGGCATGGGCTTCGACAAGCCGGATCTCGGCTTCGTCGTGCACCTCGGCTCGCCCTCCTCCCCCATCGCCTACTACCAGCAGGTCGGCCGGGCGGGCCGCGGTGTGGAGCACGCGGAGGTGCTGCTGCTGCCGGGCAAGGAGGACGAGGCGATCTGGCAGTACTTCGCGTCGGTGGCCTTCCCGCCCGAGGAGCAGGTGCGCCGGACGCTCGACGTGCTCGCGCGGGCGGACCGGCCGCTGTCGCTGCCGGCCCTGGAACCGCTGGTGGAGCTGCGCCGCACACGCCTCGAGACGATGCTCAAGGTCCTTGACGTGGACGGCGCGGTGCGCCGTGTGAAGGGCGGCTGGACCACCACCGGCCGGAGCTGGTCGTACGACTCCGAGCGGTACGCGTGGGTGGCGCGGCAGCGTGCGGCCGAGCAGCAGGCGATGCGCGACTACGCCTCTTCGACGGGCTGCCGCATGGAATTCCTCCGGCGGCAGCTGGACGACGAGGAGGCCGCGCCGTGCGGCCGGTGCGACAACTGCGCTGGGGCCCGGTTCGACGCCAAGGTGACGGACGCCGCCCTGGACGCGGCACGCGGCGAGCTCGGCCGGCCGGGGGTGGAGGTCGAGCCGCGCAAGATGTGGCCGACCGGCCTCCCGGCGGTCGGGGTCGATCTGAAGGGCCGTATCCCCGCGGGCGAGCAGTCCTTCCCTGGCCGTGCGCTGGGGCGGCTCTCGGACATCGGCTGGGGCAACCGACTGCGGCCGATGCTGTCACCGCAGGCGGCCGACGGTCCCGTGCCGGACGACGTGGCGGACGCGGTGGTGCGGGTCCTGGCCGACTGGGCCAGGGGACCGGGCGGTTGGGCGTCCGGTGAGCCCGACGCACCGCCGCGTCCCGTGGGGGTCGTCACGGTCGCCTCGCACAGCCGGCCGCGGCTCGTCGACTCCCTCGGCCGGCGGATCGCGGAGGTGGGCAGGATGCCTCTGCTGGGTGCCGTCGAGTACGTACCGGAGGCGGCGGACGAGCGGATCTCCCGGACGAACAGCGCGCAGCGGGTCCGGGGTCTGCACCGGGCGCTGACGGTGCCTCCCGCGCTGGCGGCGGAATTGGCGTCGGCCGGCGGGCCGGTGCTGCTGGTCGACGACCTTTCGGACAGCGGGTGGACACTCGCGGTGGCGGCGCGGCTGCTGCGGCGGGCGGGTGCCGAGGGGGTGTTTCCGCTGGTCCTCGCCGTCCAGGGATGACGTGACGCGTCATCGGCCGCTCAACTGGGCAGGATATGAGCGTCATACCGGCCGATTCCAGACAGCAGGTCCAATTGCTCGTTGCCGCCTGCCCATTGAGCCAGCAAGAATTGGAAGCCGCCCCCCGCACGGCCCGTTCGCGGTCCTGAAGGGCTGTGCCGCGGTGCGCCCTCACCCGATCCTGCCCGCACTGTGGGCGCGTATGCGAAGGGAGGACCGTGACCTTCGGATTCGCTCCGTCCGCAGCCGGCTCGATCACGTCTTCGGCCGACTCAGCAAGCCGTCTCGCCCGTCTGCTGGAGCCCGCCGAGTGGGCCGCAGCAGGGATTCCGCTGCTGCGCAATCCGCGCGAAGTCGTCAGCGGCCTGCACGTCCGCCACCGGCCGACACCCGCGACCGCCGTGGTGGCCGTGCTCGATCATGAGGAACGGCTGGCCGCCAGCGCCTCGTTCGTGCGGCGCCGCTCCGATCCGGCGGACGGCTGGGCGTTCCGCAATGCCCTGCTGGCGCACCTGCGCCGGGTCATCCCGCACGATCTGCGGCGGCGGACCCCGGTGCGTACGGCCGTCCTGCTCTACTGCCGCGAGGGCGACGAACGGTGGACGGAGGAGGACGGGGCCTGGATGTGGGGGCTGCGGGACGCGTGCACCCTGCACGGTCTGCGGTGCGGCGCGTACATCACCCTGACGAGCGGCGGTTGGCAGGTGCTGGGCGAGGGCCGCGGCGGCCGGCGGCCGCACTCCACCTCACAGCCGGGTGATCTGGCGGACGTGTCGGTGGACGATGCGTTGCCCGCGCCGCGGACGGCGAGCGGCGCCGTCGAGCCGCTTCGGCGCACGGCCGCGCGCTGAACCGGCCGGTGCGGCACGCGGCCGGGCGCCCGGGCACTTCGCACAACGGGTGACCGGCCCCGGCACTGCTCCCCCACGGGGGCCGCAGTGCCGGAAGGCCTCGTCACCGGAAGTCTCGTCGGCCGGACAGCCTCGGTGCCGCGCGGTCGCGGTGCCGCCCAGTCTCGGGCCGCGCGGTCTCGGTGCCGGCCGGGTCATGAACCGGGCACCGGGCCGTGCGGTCCGACGACGGGTGCGCCCACCACGGTGGATGCCCACGACGGAGTGCGCCGCGACGGCTGCGCACGGCGACGGGTGCCCCCGGTGGCCACGCGAACCCAGCATCCACGGAGGGCGGTCATGACCGGACGGCGGACCCATTCGGTCAGCTCCGCGCGACCCGAGCCCCGGGCCGCGCGGTCCGACGACGGGGTGCGCCCACCACGGTGGGTACCGGCGACGGAGGGCGCCCGCGACGGCTGCCCACAGCGACGGGGCCTCGGTCGCCACGCGCGAACGCGGCACTCACCGGACGGCAGCCACCGAGTCCAGGGCCAAGGGCACCCGCGGCTCAGGAGACGCTCAGACTCCCGCGCCGAGCACGGAGTTGATCCGCTGCGGGTCACCGCACACGATCAGCAGCGCGCTCGCCCGGGTCAGGGCGGCGGGCAGCACACGGGCGGTCGCGTCGTCGCCGCCGCCGTTGACCGCGACGACCACGACGGGGCGGCCCGAGGCGCGCTCGACGGCGGCCGCGTCGGCGAAGAACACGTCGTCACGGGCGTCGTGCTGGGCCCAGTAGGCGGTGTCGCCGAAGGACAGCTCGTGCGTGGCCCACGGGTGCTGTTCGCCGGTCGTGAGCACCAGGATGTCGCCCGGGGCACGGCCGGTCTCGAGCAGCAGGTCGACCGCTTCTTCGGCGGCGTCGAGCGCACCGTCGGCCGGAGCGGGGATCAGCTGGATCTGCGGTTGCGGCTGCGACGCGGAACGATTCTCCGGCCGGGACGACGGGGACTGCCCGGCACCGGAGTGCGGGCGCGGCACCGGCGGCGCGGGACGGGCCGGGCCGGGGCCCGGGCGACCGGGACGCGGCGAGGCCGCGGAACGCGGACCGGGTACGGGACGGGGGGTCGGCGCGGGGCGGCCGGCGGCCGGAGTTGCGCGGGGACCCTGGGCACTCTCGTGAATCTGAGGCTCCTCGGGGATGAGAGGCATAAATGGATGTCTATCAGACGTCGGTGCGAGAAGCACCGCCGGGTGGCACCTGCGTGCGATCCGGCTCTTCGGGCGGGCAGTGCCGGACAGTTCAGAAATCGAAGCCGAGCTGGCCCCCGTCTTCGAGTGCGGCCGCCTCGGCGGAGAGACGGACCTTCTTGAGGTGGCGCCACTGGGGCAGCGCGTCCAGATACGCCCAGCTCAGCCGGTGGTACGGCGTCGGCCCCCATTCCCGGAGCGCCGCCTTGTGGACCGGCGAGGGGTAGCCCGCGTTGGCCCCGAACCCGAAGGTCGCGTAGTGCGCGTCCTCCGCTTCGAGGGCGGCCATCATGGCGTCCCGCCGCACCTTGGCGATGACGGACGCGGCCGCCACGGCGACACAGGACTGATCGCCCTTGATCACCGTGCGGACCCGCCAGGGCAACCCCAGATAGTCGTGCTTGCCGTCCAGGATCACCGCGTCGGGACGTACCGGAAGCGCGTCCAGCGCCCGCAGGGCCGCCAGCCTCAGCGCCGCGGTCATCCCGAGCTCGTCGATCTCCTCGGGGGAGGCGTGCCCGAGGGCATGCGAGGTGACCCACTTCTCCAGCTCCTCGGCCAGTTCGGCACGACGGTTGGGGGAGATCAGCTTGGAATCGGTCAGTCCGGCGGGTGGCCGGCGCAGTCCGGTGACAGCGGCGCAGACCGTGACGGGCCCGGCCCACGCCCCGCGTCCGACCTCATCGACGCCGGCGATGATCTTGGCGCCGGTTGTCGCTCTGATCGAGCGCTCGACGGTGTGGGTGGGTGGTTCGTACGGCATGGCGCTGACAGATTACGCCGCCCGACCCCGGCCGCGATACCCGGATTGGCATCCCGCGGCCGAGCCGGTCGCCGCCGGCCGGGCGGGTCGCGGTGGCAGCCTTTGCACGGAATCCACGGCTCCGTTCCGGATCGCGAGGTTCCGGGGCGCGCGAGCCCCCGTCAGACCGCCTGGGAGCGGAGCAGGGGCAGCATGACCCGGTCGACCAGCTCGGCGATCTCGGCGTCCGCCCATTCACTTCCGCACATCTTGGAGCGGTACATCATCATGGCGGGCATGACATCGACGACCATGTCGTCGGTCGCTTCCGCCCGAACCTCGCCCCTTGTGATTCCGCGCCGCAAGACCTCCCGGAAGAGGCGCGTGGAGGGCTCGATCACTCCACTGAGGATCAGGCCATGAAAGCGTTCAGCGGTCACACTGTCGCATTCGTGAATCACCGAGCGAAGTGCGAAGCCTGGCCTGGAGTACATCGCGTCCCGGATCCGGCGACAGAGTTCGTAGAGGTCCTCGCGCACACTGCCCCGGTCGGGGGCCTCGCTGAACGTGGGCAGCCCGGCCTGCAGCGCATCGGCGACGAGATCCTCCTTCGAGGGCCAGCGCCGGTAGACGGCGGCCTTGCCCGTCTGGGCGCCGGCCGCGACGCCCTCCATCGTCAGGCCGCTCCAGCCGACGGTACTCAGCTGCTCCAGGGCGGCCTCCAGGATCGCCCTCTCCAGGACGGGACCCCGGCGCCGGAAGGGCACCCTCTGCGGCCGAGCGGCGGCCGACGAACTCGTGGTAGCCATCAGGACTTCTCCATCGATGCGGTGTCAACTCTCCATCAGTGCGGGGACTTTGTCGCGCGACAGGTTCAGTGAACGGTTGCGTTCCCTGAAGGGGACTCCTACCGTTGACGCGACAGTGAACGGGCTCGTTCACTACTTACTCATGGGGGACCCATCGTGACCACCTCTCCACCGGAAACCAAGAGCGGGCCCGGCGCCGCCCGCAGACAAGGCCGGCCGGGAATCGCGCTCACCGTCATCGCCGCCTGTCAGCTCATGGTCGTGCTCGACGCGACCATCGTGAACATCGCGCTGCCCCACATCCAGGACGCGCTGTCCTTCTCGACGACCGATCTGTCCTGGGTGCTCAGCGCGTACACGCTGACCTTCGGCGGTCTGCTGCTGCTCGGCGGCAGGGCGGGCGACATCCTGGGGCGTCGCCGGGTCTTCATGACCGGCATCCTGATCTTCACCTTCGCCTCCCTGCTGGGCGGATTCGCGCAGGAGCCGTGGCAGTTGCTCGCCGCACGCGCCCTCCAGGGAGTCGGCGGCGCGATCGCCTCCCCCACCTCGCTCGCCCTCATCACCACGACGTTCCCCGAAGGACCTGAGCGGAACCGGGCATTCGGGGTCTTTGCCGCGGTCTCGGCCGGTGGTGGCGCGATCGGGCTGCTGGCCGGCGGCATGCTCACCGAGTGGCTCGACTGGCGCTGGGTGCTCTTCGTGAACGTACCCATCGGTGTGCTCATCGCCTTCCTCACGCCCCTCTACATCACAGAGTCTCAGCGTCATCCGGGCCGCTTCGACATCGCGGGCGCGCTGACCTCGACGGCCGGCATGGCCTCCCTCGTATACGGATTCATCCGGGCCTCCGAGGACGGCTGGCGCGATTCGCTCACCATCACCTCGTTCGCCGCTGCCGTGGTGCTCCTCGCGGCATTCGCCGTCATCGAGTCGCGGGCCCGGGAACCGATCACTCCGCTCCGGATGTTCGCCGACCGGAACCGCTCGGGCACGTACCTCATCATGCTGAGCCTGGCCGCGGCGATGTTCGGCATGTTCTTCTTCATCGTGCTGTTCGTCCAGAACGTCCTGGGCTACAGCCCGATCCAGTCCGGGCTGGCGTTCCTGCCCGTGACGGTCGCGATCATCACGGGTGCGGGTCTGTCGCAGCGGCTGCTGCCCGTGCTCGGGCCGAAGCCGTTCATGGTCACGGGATCCGCGCTCACGGGTGTGGGCCTCCTGTGGCAGACGTTCATCACGCCCGACAGCTCGTACGTGGGCGGGGTCCTCGGCCCGATGGTGCTCTTCGGCTTCGGTATGGGGCTGAACTTCGTGACGCTGACCCTGACGGCGGTGTCGGGGGTCGCCCAGCACGAGGCGGGCGCGGCGTCCGGACTTCTCAACGCGACCCAGCAGGTCGGTGGTTCCCTGGGACTGTCCATCCTGGTCACCGTGTTCGGCACGGCGAGCCGCAACGAGGCCGAGAAGCAGATCCCCTCCTTCCTCGCCGAAGCGACCCCCGAGCAGAAGGCGCAGTTCGCAAAGACCAAGGAGCTGCCGGCGCCGTGGGGGCACGACGTCCTGACCCAGGGCATCTCGACAGCCTTCATGGCGGCCGTGCTCATGGTGCTGGTGGCCCTGCTGACCGCGGTGACGGTGATCCGGGTCCGCAAGAGCGACCTCGAGGCGCTCAGCGGCAAGGCGGAGGCGGCGGGCCCGTCGGCGGCGTAGCCCCGGCGGCCCTCCCGCACAGCCGTGACGGCCGGACCACGGCACCACGTCGAGCACGAGCGGGCCCGGTCCGGCCGCGGCGGACATCAGGCCGGCCCACGGCACACACCACGGCCGGACTGACAGCTCGCCAGGGCCGGCCCATGATCGCTCGCCGGGGCCCGGGCCCGTGATCAACTTCACCGGGGTCGGCCGGCGGCACTACGCCTGGGCAGGCCCCTGTTCACTCGCCTCGGCCGACCGTGATCAACTTCACCGTAGGCCGGCCCGCGGCACCACGCCTGGACCGGCCTGTGGTCACTCGCCTCGGCCGGGCGTCCTCAACTTCACCGGGGCCGGCCCGCGGCGCTCCGCCGGGCCGGCCCGTGGTCGCTGTGCCTGGTGCGGGCACGCGTGGACGGGCTCCCGCACCCGACGTGCCGGGGGCCGGCCGCGGGCCGCGCCTCCGTCAGGCGGCGGGGGCGGTCGGAACCCAGTCGGGCAGGTCTTCCGTCTGCTCCAGCCAGTGGGCGGGGGGCGCCCCTCCCCCGGCCGCGGCCACCACTCCACCGGCGATGGCACAGGTCGTGTCGACGTCGCCGCCGACCTGCGCCGTCGTCCAGAAGGCACGCTCGTAGTCGCCGAGGGCTCGGGCGGCCGACCAGAGCGCGAACGGCACCGTGTCGTGCGCGCTGGTGCGCCGGCCGCTGCCGAGCACGGCGGCGACCGTGCCCGCGTCGCCGTAGTCGAGCATGTCCCGGGCACGGCGCAGCCCCGCGCCCACCGCGCTGCGGGGCACCAGCGCGACGACTCCGTCGAGGAGAGCCTCGGGCGTGGGCGGCCCCGCCGGGTCGGCGGCGAGCGCGGCGGCGGCCGCGACGGCCATACAGCCCACCACTGCTTCCCGGTGCTGGTGGGTGGTGTACGAGGAGATCTCGGCCTGGTGCGTGGCCTGCTCCGGGTCGTCGGCGTACCAGGCGCCGAGCGGGGCGATGCGCATCGCTGCGCCGTTGCCCCAGGAGCCCTGGCCGTTGAAAAGCGCTGCGGCCAGCTCGCGCCAGTCGGCGCCCTCCCGGATCAGCCGGAGCATCCGGTTCACGGCGGGGCCGTAGCCCCGGTCGAAGTCATGGTGCTCGGCGAAGGAGAGGGCCAGTGCGTCCTGGTCGACGCGGCCGTGCCGGGCGAGGACGGCCAGCACCGAGCAGGCCATCTCCGTGTCGTCGGTCCACTGCCAGGGGCCGGGCGGCAGCTCGCGGCGCTTGAGCAGGGGATAGTTGGCGGGTACGAAGAACTGGGAGCCCAAGGCGTCTCCCACGGCCAGTCCGCGCAGGCTGGCCAGGGCGCGTTCGAAGCGCCGGTCGGGTGCGGAGTCAGGGATCATCGCACTGCCACTCTAACCGGTGAACCCGTACGACTCGGGGGTCCGCCAGCGCACGAACGGCTGGTCCAGCCTGTACCTGCCGTCGTCGCCGAGCAGCAGGGAGCGGGTCTCGCCGTTGCGCGGGTTGGCGAGCGACTCGAAGTCCGCGACGGTCCAGTGGAACCACCGCATGCAGAACAGCCGCATGGTCAGGCCGTGGGTGACCAGAAGGACGTTCGGCGGGTGGTCCGGGGCCTGGAAACTGCGGTGGAGACTCTCCAGGAAGGCCCCCACCCGGTCGTAGACGTCGGCGCCCGACTCGCCCTGCGCGAACCTGTAGAAGAAGTGCCCGTATCTGTCCCGGTACTCCTTCTGCAACCGCACGTCCTCCCGGTCCTGCCAGTTTCCCCAGTCCTGCTCGCGCAGGCGCGGCTCCTCCCGTACCCGCACCCGCGCGGGGTCCAGCCCGAACGCGAGGTACGTCTCATGGGTGCGGCGGTAGGGCGAGATGTAGACGCTGACCCGCTCCTCCCCGAACAGTTCGCGCAGCCGCGCGCCGGTTTCCTCGGCCTGGCGCCGGCCCGCGGCCGTGAGCCTCAAGGCGTGGTCGGGCTCCCGCTCGTACACCGTGTCATCGGTATTCCCCTCCGATTCGCCGTGCCGTACCAGAACGATGCGACGTGGTCGTGCCATGTCATGACCCTAGGGGGGAGGCCCGTGTTCCGCCGCACGGCAGCGCCGACTACCGGAGGATGGGCCGCCACGCCCGCCGCCACCGCCCCCGGCACGACCGCCGCCGCCCCCGGCACGACCGGCCCGCGCCGCGCGGCCCGGGCGTCACCCCGTCCGGGCGTCGCACCGCGCGACCCGCCGCACACCGTCCGGACCTCGGCCGCACCACCCGCGGTCACACCGTCCAGGCCGCTTCCAGGTCCACGACGTCCCCCGTGAGCGCGGCGACGTCGGCCTCGGTCTGCGCCCGCAGAGCGAGGCGCTCCACCCGCTCCGTGCGGTACTTACCGTGCTCGGCCGCCGACTGCCACATCGACAGGACCAGGAACTCGTTGCCCGGCGCCTCACCGAAGATCCCCCGCACCATGCCGGGCGACCCCGCCATCGCCGGGTTCCACACCTTCTCCTGCATCAGCGCGAAGTGATCGACCCGCTCGGCGTGGATCCGGCTGTGTGCGACCCGGACGACATCGGCGTCGGTGAACCGAGGCTCGAACCCGGTCTTCACATCGAAGCGGTAGTCGAAGAGCTTGGCCTGGAGGTTCCGGTACGTGCCCGACTGGGCGGCCGCCAGCCGGTCGTGGGACCGGGCCATGAAGGAGTCGTAGAAGGCCCGGCTCTCCCAGAAGGCGAACACATGGGCAACACCGGGCCGGCTGCGGCTCCAGCCGCCGCCCTGTCCCCGGAATCCGGGCTCACCCAGCAGCCCCGCCCATTTCCGCTGCCCCCGCTCGAACCCACGACGGTCCACCACAGTGCAGCGAATCCACTTGACCAGCACCGCGCCATCGTACGGCTGCGGGACGTGGCGCGGGTCACCCTCCGCCGCACTGCACCCCGGTAGGGGGAGTGTGTGCGGTCACGTGCTCAACGCCCGATCACACGTGGTGGTCGCGTGACACCATGGCAAGGAGCGCGGGGCCGGGGGCAGTTGGCCCCGTCCGAACGAGGCGGGTACGAGAGAGGGGAATTCGGTGAGCAGTCTCAACAAGGGGGTCGGCAAGGTCGAGGTGACGCTCAAATGGGACCCGAGCCCGTCCGGGGCCTCCGACCACGACCTCGACATCGTCGCCGCGGTCTACAGCACGGAGGACCCCCATGGCACCCCCGTCTACCTGGTGCACTTCGACAGCCGGTCGCCGGACGGCACCATCACCCTCAGCAGGGACAGCAGGACCGGCCAGGGTTTCGGCGTCGACGAGGCGATGACGCTGGAGCTGAACCGTCTCGCACCGGCGTACGCGCGCGTGGTGGTGGGTGTCGTCATACAGCAGGGTGGCGGGCGCCGGACCTTCGCCGAGATCTCCCACACCCGGGTCGTGGTCCGTGAGGGCTACACCGACCTGGAGACCCATGATTTCGCCGGCCTCCAGGACGCTACCGCGGCGACCGTCGTGGAGTTCACCCGGGACGGCACCGGCGGCTGGGAGTACCGCAGGATCATCCGCGGATTCGACACCGACCCCGAGTCGTTCACCGCGCTGATGGGCGCCGAGCACGCCTGACGGCGCGCCGTCCGCCCGCGCCGGGAGGACGCCCGACGAGGGGCGGTGGGCATCGTGCCCACCGCCCCTCGTCACAGGTGCGTTCCGGCCGGCGCGCCGGCCCGCCGGGTCAGCTGCAGCCGCTGGTGGAGCCGCAGCCCTCGCAGATGTAGCAGGAACCGGCACGCTGCATCTTCGTACCGCAGGAGAAACACAGCGGCGCGTCCGCGCTGATGCCCAGCTGCATCTCGACCAGCTCGGCCGAGGTGTGAGCCTGCTTGGGGGCCGGCACTTCCGCCTTCGGCGACGCGGCGGCGATCACCTTCGGGGCCTCCTGCTGGCGCGGGGCGGACTGGGCCAGGCCCTCGACGTCCACCTCGTCCTCGGCGGGCTCGTAGGAACCGGTCTCCAGGTGCCGCTGGCGCTCCTCGGCGGAGTGGATGCCGAGCGCGGAGCGGGTCTCGAAGGGCAGGAAGTCCAGCGCCAGGCGGCGGAAGATGTAGTCGACGATCGACTGGGCCATCCGCACGTCCGGGTCGTCCGTCATACCGGCCGGCTCGAAGCGCATGTTGGTGAACTTCGAGACGTACGTCTCCAGCGGGACGCCGTACTGCAGGCCGACCGAGACGGCGATCGAGAAGGCGTCCATCATGCCCGCGAGCGTCGAGCCCTGCTTGGACATCTTCAGGAAGACCTCACCGAGACCGTCGTCCGGGTAGGAGTTGGCGGTCATGTACCCCTCGGCGCCACCCACCGTGAAGGAGGTGGTGATGCCGGGACGGCCCTTGGGAAGGCGCTTGCGGACCGGGCGGTACTCGACGACCTTCTCGACCGCGGCCCGGATGGTCTCCTCGGCCTTCTCGGCGACCTCGGCCTTCTTCTCCTCCTTCTTCTTGGCGGAGAGCGGCTGGCCGACCTTGCAGTTGTCGCGGTAGATCGCGAGCGCCTTGACGCCCATCTTCCAGGCCTCGAAGTAGATCTCCTCGACCTCTTCGACGGTCGCCGACTCCGGCATGTTGACCGTCTTGGAGAGCGCGCCCGAGATCCACGGCTGGATGGCGGCCATCATGCGGACATGGCCCATCGCGGAGATGGAGCGCTCGCCCATGGCGCAGTCGAAGACCTCGTAGTGCTCCTGCTTGAGGCCCGGGGCGTCGATCACATTGCCGTGCTCGGCGATGTGGGCGACGATCGCCTCGATCTGCTCCGGCTGGTAGCCGAGGCGGCGCAGCGCCTGCGGAACGGTGCCGTTGACGATCTGCATCGAGCCGCCGCCGACCAGCTTCTTGAACTTGACCAGGGCGAGGTCGGGCTCCAGCCCGGTGGTGTCGCAGGACATCGCGAGACCGATGGTGCCGGTCGGGGCGATGACGGAGGCCTGGGAGTTACGGAAACCGTTCTTCTCGCCGAGGCGGAGCACGTCCTGCCAGGCCTCCGTTGCGGCGGCCCAGATCGGGGTGTCCAGGTCGTCCATGCGGACGGCGGTGGCGTTGGCGTCGGCGTGCTGCTTCATGACGCGCTTGTGCGGCTCGGCGTTGCGGGCGTAGCCGTCGTACGGACCGACGACCGCGGCGAGCTCCGCGGAGCGCTTGTAGGAGGTGCCGGTCATCAGGGAGGTGATGGCACCGGCGAGGGCGCGGCCGCCGTCGGAGTCGTACGCGTGGCCCGTGGCCATCAGCAGGGCGCCGAGGTTGGCGTAGCCGATGCCGAGCTGACGGAAGGCGCGGGTGTTCTCGCCGATCTTCTGCGTCGGGAAGTCGGCGAAGCAGATGGAGATGTCCATCGCCGTGATGACCAGCTCGACGACCTTGGCGAAGCGCACGGAGTCGAAGGACTGGTTGCCCTCGCCGTCGTCCTTCAGGAACTTCATGAGGTTCAGCGAGGCGAGGTTGCACGAGGTGTTGTCCAGGTGCATGTACTCGCTGCAGGGGTTCGAGCCGTTGATGCGGCCGGACTCCGGGCAGGTGTGCCAGTGGTTGATCGTGTCGTCGTACTGGATGCCGGGGTCGGCGCAGGCCCAGGCGGCCTCGGCCATCTTGCGGAAGAGCGACTTGGCGTCGACCTCCTCGATGACCTCGCCGGTCATGCGGGCGCGCAGGCCGAACGTGCCGCCGGCCTCCACGGCCTTCATGAACTCGTCGTTCACGCGGACCGAGTTGTTGGCGTTCTGGTACTGGACGGACGTGATGTCGTCGCCGCCCAGGTCCATGTCGAAGCCCGCGTCGCGCAGGGCGCGGATCTTCTCCTCTTCCTTCACCTTGGTCTCGATGAAGTCCTCGATGTCGGGGTGGTCGACGTCGAGGATGACCATCTTGGCGGCGCGGCGGGTGGCGCCACCGGACTTGATCGTTCCCGCGGAGGCGTCCGCACCGCGCATGAAGGACACGGGGCCGGAGGCGTTGCCGCCGGAGGAGAGGAGCTCCTTGGAGGAGCGGATGCGGGAGAGGTTCAGGCCGGCGCCGGAGCCGCCCTTGAAGATCATGCCCTCTTCCTTGTACCAGTCGAGGATCGACTCCATGGAGTCGTCGACGGACAGGATGAAGCAGGCGGAGACCTGCTGCGGCTGGGGCGTGCCGACGTTGAACCACACCGGGGAGTTGAAGCTGAAGATCTGGTGCAGGAGGGCGTAGGCCAGTTCGTGCTCGAAGATCTCGGCGTCGGCGGGCGAGGCGAAGTAGTTGTACTCCTCACCGGCCTTCCGGTACGTCTTCACGATCCGGTCGATCAGCTGCTTCAGACCGGTCTCGCGCTGCGGGGTGCCGACGGCTCCGCGGAAGTACTTGCTGGTGACGATGTTGACCGCGTTCACCGACCAGAAGTCGGGGAACTCGACGCCACGCTGCTCGAAGTTGACCGAGCCGTCGCGCCAGTTGGTCATGACGACGTCACGGCGCTCCCAGACCACCTCGTCGTACGGGTGCACGCCGGGCGTGGTGTGGATGCGCTCGATACGCAGACCCTGCCGGGCGGCAGCAGCCGCCTTGGCCCCCTTGGTACGGGACCCTCGTGCCGGACCGCTCGTCGTCTCTGTCATGCCGCCTCCCATATACGGGCAAAAACGCCCTGAAGTGCCCAGATCTTCCCAAGGCACAGTCTCTGTTCTCTTGTCGCGGGGGCTGCGCCCAGCACCCGTGACACGTCAATTGCCGCTCTGCGGCCGATCGCCGGACGGGGCGATCAGTCGGCGGCAGCGGCGGGCACCGGGACCTCGTGGGTCGCACCGGTGCCGCCCTCTTCCGCCGGCGGCCGCTGCTCGCGGAGCTCCGCGATGGCGGCCTCGAAGTCTTCGAGTGAGTCGAATGCCCGGTACACGGACGCGAAGCGCAGGTACGCGACGAGGTCGAGTTCCTGCAGGGGGCCGAGTATGGCCAGACCGACGTCGTGCGTGGTCAGCTCCGCGCTGCCGGTCGCCCGCACCGCCTCCTCGACCCGCTGGCCGAGCAGTGCGAGGGCGTCCTCGGTCACCGGCCGCCCCTGGCACGCCTTGCGCACACCGCTGATGACCTTGGCGCGGCTGAAGGGCTCGGTGACCCCGCTGCGCTTGATCACCATCAGTGAGCAGGTCTCCACCGTGGTGAAGCGGCGGGAGCAGTCGGGGCACTGGCGGCGGCGCCGGATGGACGTGCCGTCGTCGGTGGTGCGACTGTCGACGACGCGGCTGTCGGGGTGCCTGCAGAAGGGGCAGTGCATGGCTCCCAACCCTCCTTCACAGCACGACTGAATAGCCTCGGCGGAACCACTGGGGCCCTCCGAAGCAGCCACAAGCATAGGCGATGACCTTCACCCCGAAGCACCGGGTACCACTACTTGTGGGAGGCCGGGGCAATACAACCACTAGATCTTGGGTCCGGCCGCGCATCGCGCGCATCGCGCGTGTCGCGCGGCCGGGCCGCCGGAGCCGGGCGGGAGCCTACGGGAAAGGGCGCGGCTCCCGGGATCCGGGAGGCCGGGATGACAGACTGGGAGTACCAGCCCGCCCCCACCGGGCCGCGGGGCCGGAACCACCGTCATGACCCGGATCGCCACCGCGCCGCGGGTCGCACATACACCTAGTCACACGTACACGTAAGCCAATCTGCGATTTTTCACTCGAACGTGTGTTTGGCGCAACCTTTCGAAAGCAACTACCGTTGTGCAGCCAGGGAGACCATTCGAGAGGGGCCGACGACGTGACCACCACCGCAGACAGTGCCACCATCACTGCCCAGGACCGCTCACAGAGCCGACTCGAGCCGGTGCATGCCATGAATGAAGCAACCACGAGCACGGAGGGGCCCAAGCCCACGCGCTCGCTGCCCGGTCGACCTCCAGGCATCCGGGCGGACAGCTCCGGGCTCACGGACCGGCAGCGGCGGGTCATCGAAGTCATCCGGGACTCCGTACAGCGACGGGGTTACCCGCCGTCGATGCGCGAGATCGGCCAGGCCGTCGGCCTCTCCAGCACCTCCTCCGTGGCCCACCAGCTCATGGCCCTGGAGCGCAAGGGCTTCCTGCGCCGCGACCCCCACCGCCCGCGCGCCTACGAGGTCCGCGGCTCCGACCAGCCCAGCACCCAGCCGACCGACACCACGGGCAAGCCCGCCGCGTCGTACGTCCCCCTGGTCGGCCGGATCGCCGCCGGTGGCCCCATCCTCGCGGAGGAGTCCGTCGAGGACGTCTTCCCCCTCCCCCGCCAGCTGGTCGGCGACGGCGAGCTGTTCGTCCTGAAGGTCGTCGGCGACTCCATGATCGAGGCCGCCATCTGCGACGGTGACTGGGTGACCGTGCGTCGCCAGCCGGTCGCGGAGAACGGCGACATCGTGGCCGCCATGCTCGACGGCGAGGCCACCGTCAAGCGCTTCAAGCGCGAGGACGGCCATGTCTGGCTCCTCCCGCACAATGCGGCGTACCAGCCCATCCCCGGCGACGAGGCCACGATCCTCGGCAAGGTCGTGGCGGTACTGCGGCGGGTGTGACCACCCGCCGGCTCGGACCGGCCCCGGGACCCCCTGCGCCGGTCCCGGGGCCCTGCTGTGTCCCCAGGGGCCGCGCCCCAGGACCCCGGCGCCCCAAGGAGCCCCGGCGCCTTCAGGCCCCAGCGGCCTTGGAGGCCGCGTCGATCGCCGCCAGTGACTTGCGCACCTGATTGCGGTCCGTCGTGTACCAGAAGTCCGGCAGCGACGCCTTCAGATAGCTGCCGTAGCGGGCCGTCGCCAGGCGCGGATCCAGCACGGCGACCACACCGCGATCGCCCGTGGCCCGTACGAGACGACCGGCGCCCTGTGCCATCAGAAGCGCCGCATGAGTCGCCGCCACCGCCATGAAGCCATTGCCGCCCGCGTCCTCCACCGCCTTCTGCCGCGCGCTCATCAGCGGGTCGTCCGGGCGCGGGAAGGGGATCTTGTCCATGACGACCAGCTGACAGCTCGGTCCCGGGACATCCACGCCCTGCCAGAGCGAGAGCGTGCCGAAAAGACAGGTCTCCGGATCGGCCGCGAAGTTCTTGATCAGTTCGCCCAGGGTGTCCTCGCCCTGCAGGAGGATCGGCAGCTCGGGAATCCGGGTGCGCAGTTCCTCGGCCGCCTGCTGGGCCGCGCGCATCGAGGAGAACAGCCCGAGCGTCCGACCGCCGGCCGCCTGGATCAGCTCCGTGAGCTCGTCCAGCATGTCCCCGCGCTCGCCGTCCCGCGCGGGGCGGGCGAGGTGCTTGGCGACGTAGAGGATGCCCTGCTTGGGATAGTCGAACGGCGAACCGACGTCGATGCCCTTCCACACCGGCAGGTCGTCGCCCTCGGTGCCCTCGGGAGCCAGGCCCAGCGAGGCACCGACCCCGTTGAAATCGCCGCCCAGCTTGAGAGTGGCGGAGGTCAGGACCACCGACCGGTCCGCGAAGAGCTTCTCCCGCAGCAGCCCCGAGACCGTGAGTGGGGCGACCCGCAGCGAAGCGCCGCTGTGCCGGAAGGAGGCTCCTCCGCGGAGATCATGACGCTCGTACCAGACGACGTCGTACTCCGAGCCCTGAGTGATCCGCTCCGCGACCCCGTGCACCGTCTCGACGGAGGCCAGGGCCTGCTTGCGGACCGCGTCCTCGTCCTGCACGGACTTGTCACGGGTGGAGCCCAGCGCCGTGATCACCGCGCGGCAGGCGTCGCGCAGCGCCATCAGTGCATAGCCCAAGTCCTCCGGGATCTCCTCCAGGCGGCCCGGCAGGGCCAGCTCCATCAGCTTCTCGAAGCCCTCGGCGGCGGTCTGGAGCTGGTCCGCGACCTTCTCGTTGACCAGCTTCGCCGCCCGCCGCACCGCGCGATTGACCTGCCCCGGGGTCAGCTCACCGGTCGCCACCCCGGTGACCCGGGAGACCAGCTCGTGCGCCTCGTCGACGATCAGCACCTCGTGCTCGGGCAGGACCGGGGCACCCTCGATCGCGTCGATCGCCAGCAGGGCGTGGTTGGTGACCACGACCTCGGCGAGCTTGGCGCGCTCCCGCGCGGCCTCGGCGAAGCACTCCGCCCCGTAGGCGCACTTCGACGCGCCCAGGCACTCCCGGGACGAGACGGAGACCTGCCCCCAGGCCCGGTCGGAGACGCCGGGGGTCAGGTCGTCGCGGTCACCGGTCTCGGTCTCGTCCGCCCAGTCCCGCAGGCGCAGCAGGTCCTGCCCGAGCTTGCTGGTCGGGGCGGCCGCCTCGAACGGGTCGAAGAGCCCCTCCTCCTCGTCCTGCGGCACCCCTTCATGGAGGCGGTGCAGACAGAGGTAGTTCGACCGCCCCTTGAGCATGGCGAACTCCGGACGGCGGCGCAGCTGTGGATGCAGTGCCTCGACCGTCCGCGGCAGGTCGCGCTCGACCAGCTGCCGCTGGAGCGCCAGGGTCGCCGTGGCCACCACGACCCGGTCCCCGTGGGCCAGTGCGGGCACCAGGTACCCCAGGGACTTACCGGTGCCGGTGCCGGCCTGGACGAGGAGGTGCGAGCCGTCGTCGATGGCCTGGGCGACGGCCTCGGCCATGGTGACCTGGCCTGGCCTTTCCACGCCGCCGACGGCGGACACGGCGGCGTGGAGGAGCTCGGGGAGGGTTGGCTTCGTCATAGCCCGTCCACCCTACGGCGCCCCACTGACAGTCGGATCACGCGAGCCGTCGGATCACGCCAAAGGATTGCGGACGGTGCCGTGGACCGCCGCGTGCGGGCGCTCGGGGCGGTCACGGTAACCGTCCAGATGCAGCCGGTTGCGATTGAGGCAGAGCCGATCGATGCGCGGCGCGAGCAGGTCGAAGGTCTCGTACCGGTCCTTGAGCTCCGGGAAGCGCGCCTGGTAGCGCAGGATCTCCGCCCGCACGAGTGACCAGAACTCCCTTTCCGGCACACCCAGTTGTTCCTCGCACAGGGGCGCGAGGTAGCGGAAGACACCGATGAAGAGCCCCGCGTGGATGAACTGCGGGAGGAAGTCCGGTTCCTCGGTGAGCAGGACGGCCCGTACGTCGTCGGGCATCGCGTCGAGCTCGGGCAGCCGTCGCGCACTGATGTTGACGTCGTCGACGAAGTCCTTGATCGCGAGGTGCACGGGGATGTCCCGTTCGTCGAACACGACGATGGCGTTCTCGCCGTGCGGGGAGAACACGGTGCCGTAGCGGTAGAGGAAGTGCAGCAGGGGCGGCAGCAGGGCGGCGAAGAGGTGCTGGAGCCAGACGGTGGGGGTGAGGCCCGAGCGGGCGACCAGCTCGGCGGTGAAGGCCCGGCCCTGCGGGTCGGTGTGCAGCAGGGAGGCCAGGGTGCGGGCGCGTTCCCCGGACGGGAGGCGCAGCGGTTCGCGCCAGATGGCGCCGAGAAGCTCCTTGTACTGGTACGGCACCTCGGGGAGGCGGTCGTAGAGCGGGTGCTCGACGGTGACGGAGGCGACCTCGCCGAGGAGGACGACTCCGCACTCGTCCCGCAGGAAGGGGTCGCCGTCCCGCAGGCCGTGCACCCAGGCGGTGACGGCGGGGGCGGCGAGGGTGCGTTCGGTCGGGAGTCCGCGCCAGACGAGGGTGTTCAGGATCGACAGGGGCAGTTTGACCGTGTGCCGGTCGGGGCGGCTCGTGTTCAGGAAGGTCCGGATGGACTGCTGCGGCAGCCGGAGATCACCGTCGGCGGGCAGCGGCACGATCGCGCCTTCGGCGACGGCGGGGGCGAAGAGCGTGAGGATGGTCTCGTCCCACTGCCAGGGGTGGACCGGCAGGTAGAGGTAGGCGGCGGGGTCGAGGCCGCGGGCGCGCAGGGTGGCCGCGAAGGCTTCCCGGTCGGCGGGGTCGAGCTCGCGGTCGTAGAGGCGCTCGGGCGTGTCGAGCCCGGAGACGCCGCGGTAGGCGGCGAGGTCGGTGCGGACCGCGATCCAGGGCAGCCTGGCCGGTCGGCGTGCTTCGGGGGTCCAGTGCGCCGCGTCGGTGGCGGAGAAACCGACACGGCCCTTGTTGAGGACGATCCACGGGTGCCCGGTCTGGTGGCCTTCGAGGTCGGCGTAGTCGAGGTCGGCGAGCTCGGCGGCCGTGAGGGCGGTGTGGTCGAGCCGGGTGTCGGCGGCGAGGGTCGTGGTGAGTTCTCGGATGAGGTGGCCGAGGGTGGCGCCGTCGAGGGCCAGCAGGCGGCGGGCCCGTACGAGGAAGTCCAGGGGGTCGGTGAAGGGCTCCCCGTCGCGGGTGATCGAGTCGGGGGCGACCCGCCAGCTCCCGTAGGCGGTCCGGCGGGCGGTGAAGGTGACTTCGGAGCCGTCGTCGAGGCGGAAGGTGTGGGGGGCGTCGTCGGGGTGCCGGTCGCCGTCCGGGTGCTCCTCGTGCGGCGCCCCGGTGTGCCGGACCGGTTCGATGATCTCCTCGTAGGCGAACTCGCCGATCATCTTCGCCAGGAGGTGGCGGGATGCCCGGGCCCACGCCTGCGGGTTCAGCTCGGGTGGAGCGGTCGCGGCCGCCGTGACGGCCGGAGTCGGCGCGGTGGCCGGCTCCGTGGAGTCATGGGTGGCAGGGGACTTCGGCACGTGGACTCCTCAAGAGGGAACCGATGCGGTTCGAGCGGTGTGTGTAAGGCGGTGATCTTTCACAGTAGGTGCCTCAGGGCACGTTCTCGGATCATCAGAGCTGCTCGCTTCTCCGGGAGTTGGACTTCGGCGGAGCGGCGGAAACCGGCCGTCAGGAAGGTGGCGACGGACGGGGTGGTGCGGATGTCGGGCTCGGCCACCACGCGGGCGCACTCGGGCCGGTGGTCGAGGACGAGGTCGGCGACGGCTCTCAGAAGGACGGCGCCGAGGCCGCGGCCCCGATCGGCGGCGCCACCGATGAGCAGGTGGATGCCGGTGTCGTGGGGCTGGGCCGGGTAGTGGCGGGCGAGCGGGTCCAGGTCGGCCCGGTAGATCTCGAAATAGCTCATCGGGGTGTCCGCCAGGACTCCGAGGCAGGGCACGCTGTGTCCGTCGCCTTCGAGTGGGGAGCGCAGGGGGGCGGCGGTGACGGAGTCCGGGCCCGCCAGTTCCCGGAAGGCGGCGACCTCCCGGTCGTTC
The DNA here is from genome assembly GCF_054963715.1 of Streptomyces sp. STAM6. Taxonomy (NCBI): domain Bacteria; kingdom Bacillati; phylum Actinomycetota; class Actinomycetes; order Kitasatosporales; family Streptomycetaceae; genus Streptomyces; species Streptomyces sp. STAM6. Next base: position 223,189 of record NZ_JBUEFZ010000006.1, read on the forward strand.
ATCCAGTGACTGACCAGGGGGAGGTCGCGCTCGATGTCCACGGTGACGAGCCGGAAGGGCCCGGCGGGGGTGGCCGCCGGGCCCAGGTCGGCCAGGTTGTCGAGCGGGTCGGCGCCGTGGCCGCGTGCCGCCTGGGTCACGGTCGCGGTGGCGGCGTTCGCCTCGGTGGGGGGCACGCGGCGCTCCTTTCGGGCTGGTCAAAGGTGCACGGGGTTGGTGATCGTTACGTAGACGGACTGAGTGTCCACGGGGCCGACGAGTTCGTCGAGACCGTCGAGCCTGGTGAGGAGGTTGGCCTTGCAGCGCAGGGTGGGTGCTTCCAGTAGCTGCCGCGGGAGCGGTGAGCCGAGCGTGGTGGCGGTGGTGAGGAACTGGCGGAAGGCGGCGAGGAGGAGCCGTTCGTCGGCGAGGCGTTGCGCGCCGAAGGCGCCGATCAGACCGAGGACGTTGTTGATGCCGAGGTAGTAGGCGAACCGCTCGTCGGTGACGGCGTCGGAGACGAAGGTGTCGCTGGCGGTGCCGATGCCGGGGAGCCGGCTCTCCAGGGCTGCCCGGTGTGACTCACGGAAGTAGTAGCCCTGGTTGTCGCGGTAGCGGCCGCCGACGGGCCAGCCGTCGGGGTCGAGGACGACCAGGGTGTTCTGCTGGTGCGCTTCGAGGGCGATGCCCGCGGTTGCGTCGAGCCAGAGGATCGGGCGTACGACGTGGTCGAGGTAGCGGAGGAACCACTCGGCGGCGACGGCTCCGGTGGGGCGGCCCGTGCGGGCGGCGAGCCGGGACATGGTGGCGGCGAGCCGCGACTGCACGCGGGTGCTGCCGGGCCAGGGCCGCGGGGCGGTGAGGCCGGCGATGCAGACGGCGTCGTCGCCGGGGCCGAAGGGGTTGTGGCGGAGCATGACGTCCAGACCCGGCACGGGCTCCCCGGACGGCGTGTCGACCGCCAGCCAGGCGGGGTCGCGCACGATGTCGAAGCCCGGGTGGGCGGATCGCCACTCTTTCGAGAGTCCGGTGCGCAGCAGACGGTGGACCTCGACGCCGCGGTGGAGTTCCTTGCGGAGGTTCTCCCGGCGGGAGTTGGTGATCCTGACGCCGAGCGAGAGCTTCAGCATGGCGGGTGCGCCGGGCTGGTGGACGGTGCGGACGGAGGAGGTGGGGTGCCAGGGGCGGCCGTGCGGGCCGAGGTCGTGCAGCAGGCCCGCGGCGAGGAGTTCGGTGACGGCCGGGCGGTGGAGCAGTTCGCGGGCCTGCCAGGGGTGCAGGGGCAGGGCGGCCGTGTTGTCCGGGAGGGCCAGTCCGTCGGAGAGGCGGGCGGTGAGCTGGGGGGCGGGGAGGGCGCGGCCCTGCTCGGTCCAGGCGGACTCGGTGGCCAGTACGGAGCGGTCGACGGCCATCCAGTGGAGCGGGAAGGAACCGTTCAGCTCGGGTGAGTAGTGGCGGGCCTCCGACTCGGAGAACCCTTCGCGGCTCTTGGGGGTCGGGTGGAGGGGGTGGCCGAGGACGAGGGCCTGTTCGGCGGTGAGGAAGAGGTCGGCCTCGGGCGCGGGGGCGGGGTGGGCGCGCCGGTGGGCGAGGAAGTCGGCGGTGCGGCGGGCCGAGTCGGCGACCCGGCCGACCAGTTCGGTGCCTTCGCGCCCGCACGTCTCGCGGGCGAGGAGGGCGGCGACGGTCACGGCGTCCGCGGTGGGGGCGCTGTGCGGGGCGCTTTCGAGTGCGGGCGGGCCGAAGCGGTGCCACCCGGTGGGTGACCAGTGGCGGACGGGGACGAGCAGGGCGGTGCCGCTGGCGTCGAGGGGGATGCGCAGGGTGTCGCCGTCGGGCCCGGGGAGGCTGTTCTCGCGCACCCAGCAGCGGAGCAGGTTCTCGGTCGCTGCGGCGTCGGCCGCGCGGCGCGGGTCCGGGTGGTCGAGGGGGTCCGCGGAGCCGGTGGGGGTCTGTGCGGGGGCGCGGAGCTGGTCGTACGCGCCGGATTGCTGGCGCGGCACGGTCGCCGGCTCGACGGTGAGGGAGCCGTGCGTGCCGTTCGGTCCCGGGTGGTGTGCGGGGCGCCGACCGTGGGGGTCTGCTGCTTCGGGGGTGGGAGTGGGGTTCACGGAGGAGGCTTTCTGGTGAGGATGTGCGGGGTCAGCAGCGGGACGGTCCGGGGCCGTTCCCGTGGCGGTGGGACGGGGGTCGCCCGGCGGCGGCCAGGGCGTCGGCGAAGCGGTCGAGGACCGCGTCGGCCTGTTCGTCGGTGAGGGTGAGCGGGGGCAGCAGGTGGACGACGCCGCCGTGGGGGCCGCCGAGTCCGACGATGAGTCCGCGGTGCAGGCACTCCTGCTGGACTGCCGCCGCGAGGGACGGGGAGGGAGGCGGGGGCGGGGTGCCGTCGGCAGGGTGGGTGCCGGGGGTGCCCAGCACAGGGGTGTCCGGGTGGGGGGTGTCCGGGTCGACCAGTTCGACGCCGATCATCAGACCCCGGCCCCGGACGTCGCCGATGTGGGGGTGGGCGGCGGCCAGTGCCGTCAGTTGCCGCAGCATGCGGGCGCCGAGGTCGGCCGCGCGTTCGGCCAGCTTGTTGTGGCGCACGAACGCGAGGGTCGCGGCGCCGGCGGCCATGGCGAGCTGGTTGCCGCGGGTGGCGCCCGGCCGGCTGCCGGGCCCGGAGACGTCGAGAGCGGAGCTGTGCACGACGACGGCCAGGGGGAGGGAACCGCCGATGGCCTTGGACAGGACCATCACGTCGGGGACGACCCCGCTGTGCTCGACGGCCCAGAAGACTCCGGTGCGCCCGACGCCGGTCTGCACCTCGTCGGCGATCAGGGGGAGGGAACGGGCTTCGGTGAGGGCGCGGATGCGGCGCAGCCAGCTGTCGGGGGCGGGCAGGACGCCGCCGTCGCCCTGGATGGGTTCGAGGATCATCGCGGCGGGGGCGGGCAGGTCCCGGCCGGGGTCGTTCAGGAGGTTCTCGGTCCAGCGGGCGGCGAGTTCGGCGCCGCGTTCGCCGCCGATGCCGAAGGGGCAGCGGTAGTCCTGCGGGTAGGGCAGGCGGGTGGCCGCCATGCCTTCGTGGGAGCCGGTGAAGGCGACGAGTCCGCTGCGGCCGGTCGCCGTGCGGACGAGGTCGAGGGCGGCTTCGACGGCGTCGGTCCGGGCGGGACCGCAGAACTGGATGCGGGCGTCGTCGGCGAGGCGGCGGGGCAGGGTGGCGAACAGCTCGGTGGTGAAGGCGTCCTTGACGGGGGTGGCGAGGTCCTGGACGTGGAGCGGGGCGCCCGAGTCGATGACCTTCTTGATGGCTTCGAGGACCACCGGGTGGTTGTGGCCGAGCGCCAGGCTCCCGGCTCCGGAGAGGCAGTCGAGGTAACGGCGCCCGTCCGCGCCCTCGATGGTCAGCCCGCGCGCCCGCACGGGAACGACGGGGAGGGAGCGCGCGTAGGTGCGGGCCGTGGGTTCACGCAGCGACTGCCTGCGCAGGATTCCCTCGTGCGCGAGGACCGCGGCGGGCGGGACGGCCGGTGAGGACGCGTGTGAGGACGCGGGGGGCGGGGCCGCCGGCGGGGGTTCGGTCACGGCCACGTCTTCGTTCCTCCCGGTGTAACGGTTGCGTTGCACATCGGGGCGGGAGGTGGTCCGCCGTACGGCGCCGCCGAACGCCGGCCTTCCGTCCCCCGTACGTACCAACGACGGCATCTGCCGGGGATCACGGGCCTCTGGAAGATCCTTTCGGTCGGGAACCGCGGACCTGCCGCATACCGTCCCCCACTGCACCGGCATAGTGGGGGGCCGCACTCCGGACCCGTACTCCGGATGTCCGAGTGCGATGTACTCATGACGAAGTGCCAGAAATACGAAGTCCCAGGGGGATCACGACATGCGACCCATACGTCCGCTGCTCGCCGCAGCCTCCGTCGCCGCGGCGCTGGCGCTGACGGCCACCGGGTGTGGCCCGAGCGAGGACAACGCGGGCGGGCAGCCCACGGCTTCCGCCGACCAGTCCTCCAACGGGAAGATCACGATTCCGGACGATCTGAAGGACCGGCTCAAGCAGCACGGGATCGATCTGGACAAGTGGAAGAACGGCGAGTGGAAGAACTGGGACAAGGACAAGTGGCTGCGTGAGGCCAAGGACTTCGTCAACCCGATCATCGAGGACCTGTGGGACCCGGACCGGATGCGGGACGCCGAGCAGCCCGACAGGCCGGTCGAGGACGAGGACATCTCGGGCGACAAGGGTGTGACGGACCCGACGCCGAAGCCGGTCGAGGCCCGGGCCGTGCAGACGCCGTACCACTCCGGCGCCCCGGAGGCCGGAAAGGTGCTCTTCGACGGTCCCCAGGGTTCGATGGTCTGCTCGGCGACGGTGGTGAAGGACCCGGCCAACCCCGGTAAGTCGAACCTGGTGTGGACGGCCGGACACTGTGTGCACGCCGGCAAGGAGGGTGGCTGGTACCGGAACATCGCCTTCGTTCCGTCGTACAACGACAGCGGCAAGTCGACCGCCGAACTGGAGAAGGCCACCCGTGAGGAGATCGCTCCCTACGGTGTGTGGTGGGGCGACTGGGCCCAGACCTCCGAGCAGTGGATCAACGAGGGTGCCGCGACCGGTGGTCAGGGCGCTCCGTACGACTTCGCGGTCATCCATGTGACTCCGGAGAAGGGCGGCAACGGCAAGTCGCTGGAGGAGACGGTCGGTTCGGCCCTGCCGGTGGAGTTCAACGCTCCGGCCACGCAGAAGATCGCGAGCATGGAGGCGACCGGTTACCCGGCGGCGCCGCCGTTCGACGGCCAGAAGATGTTCCAGTGCGAGGACAAGCCGGGCCGGCTGTCCATCAAGGCCGACCAGCCGACCATGCACCGCATCGGCTGCACCATGACCGGTGGTTCGTCCGGTGGCGGCTGGGTCGCCAAGGGCAGCGACGGCAAGCCGGCCCTGGTGTCGAACACCTCGATCGGCCCGGTCACGGCGGGCTGGCTGGCCGGTCCGCGCCTGGGCGCCGAGGCCAAGGGCATCTACGAAGAGGTCAGCAAGAAGTTCGCGGGCCGCTGAGTGCGGGCGGGGCCTTCGGCGCTGCGCCGAAGGCCCCTTTTCGGCGCGGCTCGTGGAGAGTCCGTGCAGGTCGGCCGGGGAAGCCATGGGATGTCGGTCGCCCCCGGCGCGACCGGCTTAGAGTAGGGGCGCCTCGTCGCGCGTGCGGCCCCGGAAGGCCGCCCTCCGCGTGACGTGTTCATGGCAACACAGCCGGCATCCCGCCCCACGGGCCATCGGCACCATGTGCAATCAGCACGACGACGTGCGCTTCCGCACGTCCTCGAACAGCGTTATCAGGGGGAATCGTTCGCATGCGATCCATACGTCCATTGCTGGCCGTCACCGGCCTGGCCGCGGCGCTCGCGCTGACGGCCACCGCCTGCGGCCCCACCGGCGACCCGGCCGACAAGCCGGCCGCCGGGAGTTCCGCGGGTGAACAGGGCGGCGCCGAGCTTCCCAAGGACCTGGCCGACAAGCTCAAGGAGCACGGTGTCGACCCGGAGAAGTGGAAGAACGGCGAGTGGAAGAACTGGGACAAGGACAAGTGGCTGCGTGAGGCCAAGGACTTCGTCAACCCGGTGATCGAGGGGCTGTGGAAGCCCGACCGGATGCAGTCGGCCAAGTCCCCGCAGAAGACGATGGCCGCCGGCGCCGTCACGGGCGACCAGGACGTCACCGACCCGGAGCCGCGGCCCGTGCAGGCCAAGGCCGAGAACAAGCCGTACCACAAGAACGCCGCCCCGGTCGGCAAGGTGTTCTTCGACGCTCCCGAGGGCTCGATGGTCTGCTCGGCCACGGTCGTCAAGGACCCGAAGAACCCGGGCAAGTCCAACCTGGTGTGGACAGCGGGCCACTGCGTGCACGCCGGTCAGACCGGCGGCTGGTACCGCAACATCGTCTTCGTGCCCGCCTACAACGATCTGGGCAAGTCCCCCGAGCAGCTGCAGAACGCCCAGCCGCAGGAGGTCGCCCCGTACGGCACGTACTGGGCGGACTGGGTGGCCACCTCCGGTGAGTGGATCTCGCAGGGCGGCCCGACGGGGGGCGGCGGCGCTCCGTACGACTACGCCGTGATGCACGTGAAGCCGGAGAAGGGCACCAAGTCGCTGGAGGAGACGGTCGGCGTCGCGCTCGACATCGACTTCAACGCCCCCGAGGCGAAGGACATCCCCGCGATGGGCGCCTGGGGCTACCCGGCCGCCCCGCCGTACAACGGCGCGCTGATGCACAAGTGCGTCGACCGGCCCGGCCGGCTCTCCCTCGCCCCCGGTACGCCGACGATGTGGCGGATCGGCTGCACCATGACCGGTGGTTCGTCCGGCGGCGGCTGGTTCGCCGAACAGCCGGGCGGCAAGCTGGCGCTGGTTTCCAACACCTCCATCGGCCCGGTCACGTCGGGCTGGCTCGCCGGCCCGCGCCTCGACCGGGGCGCGCAGGACATCTACACGATGATGAGCGACAAGTTCGCGGGCCGGTAGGACCGCGCGCTTCCCGCACGACGCCCGAAGGCCCGCCCCCGGAAGGGGACGGGCCTTCGGCCTGCTCGGTTCGTTCCGCGCGACGGGTCAGTGCGCCGCCGGCACGAACGGCGCCAGGAGGGCAGCCAGCTCCTCGTGCACCCGCGCCTTGAGCAGCGTGCCCTCCGGGGTGTGCTCCTCGGAGATCACCTCGCCCTCGGCGTGCACGCGCGAGACCAGCCCGCCTTGGGTGTACGGCACGAGCGCCTCGATCTCGACCCGCGGCCGGGGCAGCTCGTCGTCGATCAGCCGGAGCAGCTCGTCGATGCCCTCGCCGGTCCGCGCCGACACCGCGATCGCGTGCCGTTCGATGCGCAGCAGCCGTGCCAGTTCGAGCGGATCTGCGGCGTCCGCCTTGTTGATGACCACGATCTCGGGCACGTTCACCGCGCCCACGTCGCGGATCACCTCGCGCACGGCGGCCAGCTGCTCCTCCGGCGCCGGGTGCGAGCCGTCCACCACATGGAGGATCAGGTCGGAGTCGCCGACCTCCTCCATGGTGGAGCGGAACGCCTCGACGAGGTGGTGCGGCAGGTGCCGTACGAACCCGACGGTGTCGGCCAGGGTGTAGAGCCGGCCGCTCGGCGTCTCGGCCCGGCGCACGGTCGGGTCGAGGGTGGCGAACAGGGCGTTCTCCACCAGCACGCCGGCGCCCGTGAGCCGGTTCAGCAGGGACGACTTGCCGGCGTTGGTGTATCCGGCGATCGCGACCGACGGCACCTTGTTGCGCCGGCGCTCCTGCCGCTTGATGTCACGGCCGGTCTTCATCTCCGCGATCTCACGGCGTGTCTTCGCCATCTTCTCGCGGATCCGTCGCCGGTCCGTCTCGATCTTGGTCTCACCGGGACCACGCGTGGCCATGCCGCCACCGCCGCCGCCACCCATCTGCCGGGACAGCGACTGACCCCAGCCTCGCAGCCGCGGCAGCATGTACTGCATCTGCGCGAGCGCGACCTGCGCCTTGCCCTCTCGGGACTTGGCGTGCTGGGCGAAGATGTCGAGGATCAGGGCGGTCCGGTCGACCACCTTGACCTTGACGACGTCCTCGAGGTGGATCAGCTGGCCGGGGCTGAGCTCACCGTCGCAGACGACGGTGTCGGCGCCGGTCTCGAGCACGATGTCACGCAGCTCGTTCGCCTTGCCCGAGCCGATGTACGTGGCCGGGTCGGGCTTGTCGCGGCGCTGGATCACGCCGTCGAGCACCAGCGCGCCCGCCGTCTCGGCGAGGGCCGCAAGCTCGGCCAGGGAGTTCTCCGCGTCCTGCACGGTGCCCGAGGTCCACACGCCCACCAGCACCACTCGCTCGAGGCGCAGCTGGCGGTACTCGACCTCGGTGACGTCCTCGAGCTCGGTGGAAAGTCCCGCCACACGCCGCAGGGCGGCGCGCTCGGAGCGGTCGAACTGATCGCCGTCCCGCTCCCCGTCGATCTCGTAGCTCCAGGCGACGTCCTCTTCCATCAGGGCATCGGCCCGAAGGCTCTCGGTGCGGTTCTTCTCCGCGAAGCTCTGTGCGTCCTGGGAAGGGGATGAAGAGGAGGTCATTGGATCCTTACGTCGATGGGAATGAAGTTCCGATTTCGTCAGTCACAACGCGTGACACACCCGGATCATTCCCGGGGCGGCCTCCGACATTCCGGAGGCCCGGCAGCGCCGCCGACCCATCGATGGTCGCACGGTGCCACCGGGCCCGTCATCCCGGTTTACGCGCGGTACACGGCACGGTGCGCGCGGGCACCCGGCACGCGGGTCGGCGCACGCGGACGCCGTCGGCGCACGCGGGTCGGCGCACAGGACTCCGCGGTTCAGTGCGGGTCAGCGCAGGCGGCTCCGCGTGGGATCGTGCGACGCGATCTTCACCGAGCCGCCGGCCGGAGCGGCGGCCGGGGTGACGCCCGAGGCGGGGGCGCCGGCGGGCGGCTTGGCGGAGGACTTGGCCGGGGTCCTGCTCTGCCAGTCCGGATGCCCGGGCATCTTCGGCGTCCTCTCGCCGTACAGCCATCCGTTCATGAAGCCGGTCAGGTCGCGTCCCGCGACGTCGGAGGCCAGCCGGACGAAGTCGGAGGTGCTCGCCGTCCCATGCGCGAACTCGTCGACCCAGCGCCGTTCCAGCCGCTGGAAGGCGTCCTTGCCGATCTCCTGCCGCAGGGCGTAGAGGATGAGCGCGCTGCCGTCGTACACGACCGGCCGGAACAGGCTGATCTTCTGGCCGGGTGCCGGCGGCTTCGGCGCGGCCGGCGGTCCGCCCGCCGCCCGCCAGCCGTCGGACGCGGTGTACGCCTCCCGCATGCGCCGCTCCAGCGACTGTTTGGAGGCCTCCTCCGCGTACAGCGCTTCGTACCAGGTGGCGTGCCCCTCGTTGAGCCACAGGTCGGACCAGTTCCGCGGCGAGACGCTGTTGCCGAACCAGTGGTGGGCCAGCTCATGGACCATGATCGAGTCGACGTACCACTCGGGCAGGGTGCCGCCGGTGAACAGGGAGCGTTCGAACAGGGAGAGCGTCTGGGTCTCCAGCTCGAAGCCGGTGTCGGCGTCGGCGACGAGCAGGCCGTAGGTCTCGAAGGGGTAGGTGCCGACCTGCCGCTCCATCCACTCCATGTGGCCGGGGGTCTTCTTCAGCCAGGGCTCCATCCGCGCGACGTCGCCGGCCGGGACGACATCGCGGATGGGCAGGCCGTGGGGACCGGTGCGGCGGACGACCGCGGACCGGCCGATGGAAACCTGTGCCAGCTCGGTGGCCATGGGCCGTTCGGTCCGGTAGAGCCAGGTGCTGGTCCCGCCGGTGAGGGCGTAGGCCGCCATGCGGCCGTTGGCGACCGCGGTGAGCTGCTTGGGGGCGGCGATGCGGAAGGTGAAGTACGCCTTGTCGGCGGGGTGGTCGTTGCAGGGGAACACGCGGTGTCCGGCGTCGGCCTGGTTGGCCATCGCCAGCCCGTCCGCGGTACGGACCCAGCCGCCGGCCTCCGCGGGGCCGCTCGGGTCGCTGGTGTGGGCGACGCTGATGTCCATCCGCTCGCCCGCGTCGACGGGACGGGCCGGCTGGATGACGAGGTCTTCGCCGCTGGTGGCGAACTCGGCGGGCAGGCCGTTGACCTCGACGGTGCGGACGGTGCCGTGGGTGAAGTCGAGGTTGATACGGTCCAGCCGCTCGGTGGCCCGCGCGTCGATCTTGGTCAGGGCGTCCAGCGGCTTGGTGTTGTCTCCGCGGTAGGTGAAGGCGATGTCGTAGGACTGGACGTCGTACCCCGGATTGCCGAGCTGCGGGAAGAGCGGATCCCCGATGCCGAGGGCCTGGGGTGAGGGCAGAGCGGCGGCGATCATGCCGGCCGAGGCCGCGGCCAGCACGGCCGCGCGCAGTCGTCGAGAAGTGAGGCGCATGGGGCAACGGCTACCAGCGCGCCCCGCGCGGGCCGCGACGGCGCGCGCCTCGCGCGTCCGAAAGGCGCCCGAACGCCCGAACAGGCCCCGGGCCCGTACCGGCCCGTGTCAGGCCGTGGCGGCACGGCGCGAGGCCCCGGCCTCAGCCCGTGTGGCACCGCCCGCAGCCCGTGTGGCAGGTGCGCGGGCCCGGTGCCTCAGCCGGTGGTGGCCCGGTGCTGGGCGCGCCTGACGTCGTACACCCCCGCCACGTCGCGCATCGCGCGCATCAGCGCGGGCAGTTCGGCCGCGTCGGCGAGTTGCAGCGTGTACGTGTGCCGGACGCGCTGTTCGCTGGGGGGCTCGACGGTGGCGGAGACGATCGCGGCACCCGCGGTCGCGATGGCCTCGGTGAGGTCGGCGAGCAGCCGCGGCCGGCCGAACGACTCGGCGACGAGGGTGACCCGGCAGGCGGCGGCCTCCCCCCAGCGCACCCCGACGGGGGCCCGGCCGAGGGCCTCCATGCGCCGTACGGCGGGGCACTCCGCGCGGTGGACGGTCACGGCGCCGCCGCGTACGGCGAATCCGGTGACGGCGTCCGGGGAGACCGGCGTGCAGCAGCCGGCCAGCCGGACGGTGGCATCCGGCAGGTCGGTGACGACGTTCGCCGCGGGGTGCCGGTCGGCGGTGACAGAGGCGACGGGCGGGCGGGGAGCGGCCGACGGCGGGTGCGTGCCCTCCGGGTGGGTGGCCAGCCAGCTGGTGATGGCGATGCGCGCGCCGGTGGTGCGGGCGTGCTCCAGCCAGTCGGGGGACGGTCCGGAGGCGGAGTCCTGGGCGAGCAGCAGCTGCACGGTGTCGCCGTCGTCCAGCACCGTGCCGAGGGTCGCGAGGCGGCCGTTGACCCGTGCCCCGATGCAGGTGTGCGCGGCTTCGCCGTACTGCTCGTAGGCGGCGTCCACGCAGGTGGCCCCGGCGGGCAGGCCCAGGCGGCCGCCGTCGGAGCGGAAGACGGTGATCTCGCCGTCCTGGGCCAGGTCCGCGCGGAGCGAGGTCCAGAAGGTGTCGGGGTCGGGCGTGGCCTGCTGCCAGTCCAGCAGGCGGGACAGCCAGCCCGGCCGGGTCGGGTCGGCCCGCTCCCCGTCGTCGGTCCGCTCGGCGGACTCGGTGCCCTCGGGCGGTGCGGCGTACGGGTTGCCGAGGGCGACGACGCCCGCCTCGGCGACCTTGTGCATCTGGTGGGTGCGGATGAGGACTTCGGCGACCGCCCCGTCGGGTGCCGCGACGGCGGTGTGGAGCGACTGGTACAGGTTGAACTTCGGGGCCGCGATGAAGTCCTTGAACTCGGAGATCACCGGGGTGAAGCAGGTGTGCAGCTCGCCCAGGACTCCGTAGCAGTCGGCGTCCTCCCCGACCAGGACAAGGAGCCGGCCGAAGTCGGTGCCGCGCAGTTCGCCGCGCTTGAGCCTGACCCGGTGGACGGAGACGAAGTGGCGGGGCCGGATGAGGACTTCGGCGGTGATGCCGGCCTCCCTGAGCACGGCCCTGACGTCCTCGGCGATGGCGGCGAGCGCGTCTCCGGCGGTGGCGTTCTCGGCGATGAGCGCGCGGGTGTTCTCGTACTCGGCCGGGTGGAGGATCGCGAAGACGAGGTCCTCCAGCTCCGTCTTGAGGGCCTGTACGCCGAGCCGCTCGGCGAGCGGGATGAGGACGTCGCGGGTGACCTTGGCGATCCGCGCCTGTTTCTCCGGGCGCATGACGCCGAGCGTGCGCATGTTGTGCAGCCGGTCGGCGAGCTTGATCGACATGACCCGGACGTCGTTGCCGGTGGCGACGAGCATCTTGCGGAAGGTCTCGGGTTCGGCGGCGGCGCCGTAGTCGACCTTCTCCAGTTTGGTGACGCCGTCGACGAGGTAGCAGACCTCGGCGCCGAACTCCTCGCGCACCTGATCGAGGGTCACCTCGGTGTCCTCGACGGTGTCGTGCAGGAGGGAGGCGGTCAAAGTGGTGGTCTCGGCGCCCAGTTCGGCGAGGATCAGCGTGACGGCGAGCGGATGGGTGATGTACGGCTCGCCGCTCTTGCGGAACTGGCCCCGGTGCGAGGACTCGGCGAGCACATAGGCCCGGCGCAGCACGGACAGGTCGGCGTCCGGGTGATGGGCGCGGTGTGCCTCGGCGACATGGCTGATCGCGTCGGGCAGCCGGTCCCGGGCGGTGGGACCGAGCAGTGCCGCGCGGCCGAGCCTCCGGAGATCGATCCGTGGGCGGCCGCGCTTTCGGCTGGGAGCGGGGTTGGCGGCCTCTGCACTCATGGGCACCTCCGGCGGCGTCGACCGGCGATGCACGGGCCAGGCGTGCCCGGCGGGCCGGTGCTTGATGCTACCGAGCCCACCACGTAGCGCTGACCCGCTCTCGCTCAGCGTGAACCGGATCACCCATTCGAGCGATGACCCACAAGCGGCCGGCGAGCCGCGGGACAGCCGTCAGGCGCGTGCGGCCGCGAACCACGCCGGGTCGATCGTCCCCTCGGCCACGATGACCGCCGGTCCGGTCATCTCGATCTCGCCGTCGGGGTGCTCGGTGATGAGCAGGGTGCCACCGAGGACGTCGACCGTGTACGTCACCGGGGTCCCCGTGCCGGCGGGGTCGGCACCGTCCCGCCGGGCGGCGGCGACGGCGACGGCGCAGGCGCCGGTGCCGCAGGAACGGGTCTCGGCCGCGCCGCGCTCGTACACGCGCATGGCCACGTGCCGCGGGCCGCGGTCGACGACGAACTCGATGTTCACCCCGTCCGGGTACACGGCGGCCGGCTCGTAGGGCGGCTCGGACCGCAGTTCCCCGGCGTGGGCCAGGTCCTCGACGAAGGCCACGGCGTGGGGATTGCCCATGTTGACGTTCCGCGCGGGCCAGCTGCGGCCGTCGACCGTGACGGTGACGCCCTCCTCGGGCAGCACGGCGCGGCCCATCCGGACGGTCACGTCGCCGGTCTTGGAGACGTGCACGCGCTTGACCCCGTCGCGCGTGGCCACGGCCACCTCGCCCGGTTCGACCAGTCCGGTGTGCTGGAGATAGCGGGCGAAGACACGGATGCCGTTGCCGCACATCTCGGCGACCGAGCCGTCGGCGTTGCGGTAGTCCATGAACCACTCGGCCTCGCCGGCCAGGTGCCGCGCCTCGGGGTGGGCGGCGGCCCGGACGGCGTGGAGCAGCCCGTCGCCGCCGATGCCGGCCCGGCGGTCACAGATCCTGGCCACGACGGAGGCGGGCAGGTCGATGCTGTCGTCCGGGTCCGGGAGGATCACGAAGTCGTTCTCGGTGCCGTGGCCCTTGAGGAAACTGATGGCTGCAGTGGTCACGGGACAATCGTACGGGGCGGGACGGCTGCCGCCGGGGCCGGTCCGGTGGCCGGAGCGGGCGGGCCCGTCAGCGGAGGCGGGCCACCCGCCACACGGCGAGGACCACGAGCACGGTGACGCAGACGGCGTAGAGCGCGATCACACGCCAGTCGGGCCGCTCCCCGGAGCCCCGGGCGGGCAGTCCCGGCCAGGTGTGTCCGACGCGGCGGGCGGCCATCATGCCCCAGCCGGCCGCGCAGCCGCTGAGCAGCAGGCCCAGCATGGCGAGTACCGCGCCGCCGTCGCCCGACCCGAAGGCCAGGGGGAAGGCGAACATCAGTGAGCCGAGAGCGGCGAGGCCGACGATCGGCGCGAGCTGCCAGATGCGCAGTCGCCGCTGGGGCCGCAGTTCGACCTCGACCTCGTCCGGCGTGATCTCCTGGGCCCCGTCCTCGGTGAGGTCGGGACCGTCCGGGCTCAGGCCGGGCGCGTCCGGCAGACGGGACGGCGCGTGTGCGGTGTCCTGTGCCGCGTCCTGTCCCGTGCCCGGTACTCCGTGCTGTTCTCTGTCGCGAGGGCCGGCCTCCATCGCCACGCGCCCTCCCAACTGGCATCAACGGTCGATCGATGCTCGATGATGGCACGGCCCCGGCCACCGGAATGACGGGCAGGGCGTCCCGATGCCATCACGTGATCAGGCTGTAACCGCTCGTTCGACCAACGCCAGCGCCTGGTGCGGAAGTTCCCCGTGGTTGGTCACCGCGCCGCTCAGCCAGTGGACACGCGGGTCGCGGCGGAACCAGGAGTCCTGGCGCCGCGCGAAACGCTTCGTGGCGCGTACGGTCTCGGCACGGGCTTCGTCCTCGGTGCACTCCCCCGCCAGCGCGGCGAGCACCTGCTGGTAGCCGAGGGCCCGGGCGGCGGTGCGGCCCTCGCGCAGCCCGCGGGCCTCCAGGGCCCGGACCTCGTCCACGAGGCCGGCCTCCCACATGCGGTCCACGCGCACGGTGATGCGCTCGTCGAGTTCGGGGCGCTCGACGTCGACGCCGATCTGGACCGTGTCGTAGACGGAGTCGGGACCGGGGAGGTTGGCGGTGAAGGGCTTGCCGGTGATCTCGATGACCTCGAGGGCGCGGACGATCCGCCGGCCGTTGCTGGGCAGGATGGCCCGGGCGGCGTCGGGGTCGGCCGCGGCGAGACGGGCGTGCAGGACACCGGAGCCGCGCTCCTCCAGCTCGGCCTCGAGGCGGGCGCGGACGGCGGGGTCGGTGCCGGGGAATTCGAGGGCGTCGATCGCGCCCCGCACGTACAGCCCGGAGCCGCCGACGAGGACCGGGGTGCGGCCGTCGGCGAGCAGCCGGTCGATCTCCGCGCGGGCCAGCCGCTGGTACTCGGCGACGCTGGCCGCCTCCGTGACGTCCCAGATGTCGAGGAGGTGGTGCGGGATGCCGCCACGCTCCTCGGGCGTCAATTTGGCGGTACCGATGTCCATCCCGCGGTAGAGCTGCATGGAGTCGGCGTTGACGACTTCGCCGCCGAGCTGCTGGGCGAGGAAGACGCCCAGATCGGACTTTCCGGCCGCGGTGGGACCGACGACGGCGATGACCCGCGGGGCGGGAGCTGCACTTCTCACCGTCCCAGTCTCGCAAACCCACCGGCACGCCCCCGAACGAGTTACGTGACGGCACGGCCCGGGCGTCGTTGCCAGTTGCGAGGTTCCGACCGCCGGTATGAGTACCGGCCCCACCGGGCGACGCAATGGGACGCTCCGGACGGCGCGGAATTTCGCCCACACGAGTACGCTATGGAGTTGATATGGGCGTTTTTGCATGGCTTCGCCGGAAGGGTAAGGAGTCTCCCGAGACCCTGGCCGAGGAGACGGCGACCGACACGGCGTCGGCCGAGACCGAGGCCGCCGAACTCGAGGCGTCGGAGACGGCCGAGGGGGCGGACGAGGCGGAGGCCGCTGCGGCCGAGGGAGTGGAGATCCCCAAGCAGCAGTCGGCCGAGGAGGCGGCGGACAACGAGGCCGGCGAAGGCGCCCGTAAGTAGGAACCTGGACCGGTACTCCGAGGGAAGGTGACCCATGGGCCTCCGGGATTCGTTGAAGGTCAAGCTCGCCCCCGCAAAGGAAAAGGTCTCCCACCTCGCGCAGAGGAACGAGGAGAAGATCGACCGGGGGCTGGACAAGGCCGCTCGGGTGGTCGACCAGAAGACCAAGGGCAAGTACAGCAACAAGATCGAATCAGGGACGGGCAGGGCCAAGAGCGCCTTGGACCGGATCGCCCACAAGCACGAGGGCGGCGCTCCACCGGCACCGCCGGCACCGCCCGCCGCCTGACCTCATCCACAGCCGGCGCAGCACGGCGGACGGCCGCGAAGCTCTCCTTCGCGGCCGTCCGCCTGTGTGGCCGGTCGCGGCCGTCCGCCTGTGTGGCCGGTGCACAAGAGCCCCACGTCGAGAGCGGTCTCGCCGGGGCACAGGAGGGGCCACCCCCACCGGGGTGCTTGCGCGGGGCCACCCCACCGGGGTGCTTGCGCTGGCCTCCGGGAGCCGCCGTGCGGCGTGGGCGTTGCTGACCGGGGCTGGTTCCCGGTTATGTCCAGGCGGCGACGAAGTAGCCGACGCCGTAGGGCGCGTCCTCGTACAGCAGGCGGCCCTCCAGGCCCACGCCGTCCGCGGCGCCCGCCAGGACCTGCCAGGGGGCGCGGCCGGCGGCCTGGAGCTCGTACGCGAGGCGTTCGTCGATCGACGCCAGCGCGCCGGCGTCCGCCGCGCCCAGGGCCCGTGCGGCGCGCTCGTCGAATCCGGCCGCGCGCTCGTCGAGGTAGCCCGGCGCCTTGACGGTGCGGCAGGCGCTGCCGTCACCCATCACCAGGAGCGCGACCCGCGGGGCGCGGCCGGCGAGTTCCCGGCCGGTGCCGGCACACCGCTCGGGTGAGAACCGCTCCCCCACGGCCAGGCCCTCCACCGGGGCGTCGGCCCAGCCGGCACGCTCCAGGAGCCAGGCGCCGACGGCGAGGGACGGCGGCAGGGCCGGGCCCTCGGGATCCGCGTACGGCTCCGTGCCTCCGCCGAGCCTTACGCCGACGTCCACGCCGAACCCGCGGAAGTCACCCGCCGCCCCCTCCGGGAACGGCTGGACGCCGTCCCGCAGGCCGGGCCCGACGACGATGAGCAGATCGGGCCGCGAAGCGGCGAGCACCCCCACGGCGTCGGCGCACGCGGTCCGCGCGCGATCCATCTCGGGTGCGGCGCCCGCGGCGACATCGGGGACGAGGAGCGGCGGGCAGGGGCAGACAGCGGCGGCGACAAGCATGATCGCAGCGTAACCGCTGGCTGCCGGACCGGTAGTCGTCAGACGATCGAGCAGCCGCTCGTGGCCGGCGGCAGCGGGGCCGGAACACCGATCTGGGGCAGTCCGAGCATGACGCCTGCGGGCTTCGCCGCCTCCGTGGTGTTGCGCTTCTCCCAGGCGTCGCCCGCGCGGGTGCGGCGCACCGCGGTCGTCGGTCCCTCGGCGAGGAGGTGGTGCGGCGCCGCGTAGGTGATCTCGACGGTCACCACGTCGCCGGGACGCACCTCCTGCTCCGGCTTGGTGAAGTGCACCAGGCGGTTGTCGGGGGCGCGGCCGGAGAGCCGGTGGGTGGTGTCGTCCTTGCGGCCCTCACCCTCCGCCACCATGACCTCGAGCGTCCGGCCGACCTGCTTCTTGTTCTCCTCCCAGGAGATCTCCTCCTGGAGGGCGACCAGCCGCTCGTAGCGGGCCTGCACGACCTGCTTGGGGATCTGGCCGTCCATGGTCGCCGCCGGAGTGCCGGGGCGCTTGGAGTACTGGAAGGTGAAGGCCTGCGCGAAGCGCGCCTCGCGCACCACGTGCATCGTCTGCTCGAAGTCCTCCTCGGTCTCGCCGGGGAAGCCCACGATGATGTCGGTGGAGATGGCGGCGTGCGGGATGGCCGCGCGGACCTTCTCGATGATGCCGAGGAAGCGGTCCTGGCGGTACGAGCGGCGCATCGCCTTCAGGATCGGGTCGGAGCCGGACTGCAGCGGCATGTGGAGCTGCGGCATCACATTGGGCGTCTCGGCCATCGCGGCGATGACGTCGTCGGTGAAGTCACGGGGGTGCGGGGAGGTGAAGCGGACGCGCTCCAGGCCCTCGATCTTCCCGCAGGCGCGCAGCAGCTTGGAGAACGCCTCGCGGTCGCCGATGTCGGAGCCGTACGCGTTGACGTTCTGGCCGAGCAGGGTGATCTCGGAGACGCCCTCGCCGACCAGCGCCTCGATCTCGGCGAGGATGTCGCCGGGACGGCGGTCCTTCTCCTTGCCGCGCAGCGCGGGGACGATACAGAACGTGCAGGTGTTGTTGCAGCCGACGGAGATGGAGACCCACGCGGCGTACGCGGACTCGCGGCGCGTGGGCAGCGTCGAGGGGAAGGCCTCGAGGGACTCGGCGATCTCGATCTGCGCCTCCTCCTGGATGCGTGCGCGCTCCAGGAGCACCGGCAGCTTGCCGATGTTGTGCGTACCGAAGACGACGTCGACCCACGGCGCCTTCTTGACGATGGTGTCGCGGTCCTTCTGCGCCAGGCAGCCGCCGACGGCGATCTGCATGCCGGGCCGCTTGGTCTTCATCGGCGCGAGCCGGCCGAGATTGCCGTACAGCTTGTTGTCGGCGTTCTCCCGCACCGCGCAGGTGTTGAAGACGACGACATCGGCATCTCCGTCGGCGCCTTCGGGCGCGCGCACGTAGCCGGCGTCCTCCAGCAGGCCGGAGAGGCGCTCGGAGTCGTGGACGTTCATCTGGCACCCGTAGGTGCGCACCTCGTAAGTTTTCGCACTCATCGCGCTCACCAGAGTACGGGACACCACAGTCGCCAGGCCTGGCCATTACGGGGAGTGAGCTGGCAGGATCGCGCCCATGTTCGCCGCCCTGTCCCGCATCAGCCGCCGTCGCGCCCTGCAGGCGTCGGCGGCGTTCGCCGTCGCGCTGGGGCTGCTCCTGTGGTGGCTGGTGCCGGCCGGGGAGCCGGCTCCGCGCGGAAACGTCACGTTCAGCACGGGGGTGCCGACGGGCGTCTACCAGCGGTACGGCGAGCTGCTGCAGGAGGCGCTCGGCCGCAATGTGCCGGACGTGCGCATAACCCTGCGCGACAGTGAGGGCTCCCAGCAGAACCTGGCGCGGATCACTTCCGGAGAGGCCGATTTCACGATCGCCACGGCCGACGCCGTCGCGACGTACATCCAGGCCAGCCGGCCCGGCTCGCACCGGCTGCGCGGCATGGCGCGGCTGTACGACGACTACGTGCAGCTGGTCGTGCCGAAGACGTCGCGGGTGCGCACGCCGCAGGATCTGCGGAACATGCGGGTCGGCGTGGGGCAGGAGGGCTCCGGTGTGCGGCTGATAGCGAACCGGCTGCTGAACGCCGCCGGGCTGGACTCGGAGAAGGACGTCAGGCCGGTGTCGGCGGGCATCGACACGATGCCCGGGCTGCTGGAGCGGGGGCAGCTGGACGCCTTCTTCTGGTCGGGCGGTCTGCCCACGAGCGCCGTGCAGAAGCTGTCGGAGCGCTTCCCGATCCGGCTCGTACCGCTGGACAGCGATCTGGTGGACCGGGTGCACGAGTCGGGCGGGACGAGCCGCTACTACCGGTCCGCCGTGGTTCCCGGCGACGCCTATGCCCTGGCACAGGAGGGCCAGCCGGTGGAGACGGTCGCCGTGGCCAACCTGCTGGTGACGACGGACCGTACGGACGCGGCTCTGGCGGAGGGTTTCACCCGCACGGTGATCAGGAGCCGGGACCGGATCGGCCACCAGGTGCATCCGGCGCAGCTGGTGGACCTGCGTACGGCGATCTACACGGATCCGCTGCCGCTGCACGAAGGGGCGCGGCGCTACTACCGCTCGGTCAAGCCGTAGCCGCAGCAGTAGCTGTGAGCGCGGGCACGGGCCGGTCGTGCCGCGGGGGCCGGGCAGCTCGGGCCGCGGGCGCCAGGCAGCTCGGGCCGCGGGCGCCGGCCGGTCATTCTCAGGACGCGGGTTCGCTGCGCGGGACGGTGACGGTGACCCGCAGGCCGTGGGGCTCGTGGTGGTCGTACGTGATCGATCCGCCGCCCGCCGCGAGCAGGGCGCGGGAGATGGACAGGCCGAGACCCGAGCCCTTGACGTTCTGGTGGCGGTTGCTGCGCCAGAAGCGGTCTCCGACCCGGATGAGCTCCTCGTCGGTCAGTCCGGGGCCACCGTCGGTGATCACGATGGTGGAGGTGTCGCCGTCGGAGGCGACCGTGACGGCGACCTCCTCACCGGCCGGGGTGAACTTCAGGGCGTTGTCGATCACCGCGTCGAGGGCGCTGGAGAGCGCCACGGGGTCGGCCCAGGCGGTGACCGCGGACTCGCACACGGTCAGTGCGACGCCCTTCTCGTCGGCGAGCGGGCGCCAGGCGGCGGCCCGTTCCCGGGCCAGCTCGCCGATGTCGGTCAGCCGGAGGTCCGCCGCGGCGTGTTCGGCCAGCGCCAGGTCCAGCAGATCGTCGAGGACCTGGGCGAGGCGCTTGCCCTCGGTGCGCACGGAGGCGATCTCCTCGTTACCTGGGGGCAGTTCCAGCGCGAGGAGCTCGATGCGCAGCAGCAGGGCCGCCAGGGGGTTGCGCAGCTGGTGCGAGGCGTCGGCGACGAAGGCGCGCTGCTGTTCCAGCACTTCCTCGACGTTGTCCGCCATTTCGTTGAAGGAGCGGGCCAGGCGTCTGAGCTCCGGTGGGCCGCCGGCGGCGGCGACCCGGGAGTTCATCCGGCCGGTCGCGATGTCGTGGGTGGCCGCGTCCAGGACGCGTACGGGCTTCAGGACCCAGCCGGTGAGCCGGAACGCCGCGCCCACCGCGAGCAGCATGGCCGCGAACTCACCGGCGGCGATGAGCAGCCAGCCGTGCAGGATGTCGGAGCGCAGATGCCCGGTGGGCGAGTCGGTGACCACGACGGCGACGACGTCGCCGTCCCGGACGACCGGTGAGGCGACGGCGAGCCGGGCGTGCGGCTGCCAGGGCCAGACCTGCGGCGGATCGTGGCTGCGGCGGCCGAGCAGGGCCTCGCGGAAGGCCCGGCGGAGCTCGCCGTCCGGCGGTATGTCCCAGCTCTTGGGCGCGCGGGCCATGGCGGTGCCGTCGCGGTAGAAGACGCCGACGTCGATCCCGTACACCTCGTTGTAGCGGACGAGTTCACCCTGCAGGGTGGACTTGCGCTCGTCGAGGCCGAGTCCCCGCTCCGTGACGTACTGGGCGAGCGCCGCGAAGCGCGCCGTGTCGTCGATCCGGTCGACGACGACGCTCTGCTGCTTGGCCGCGGCGAGGCTGGCGGCCAGCGGGAACCCGAGCGCGAGCAGCACGCCCGCCATGAGGACGATGAGGAGGGGGAGGAGACGGGTGCGCACAGGGTCGGGAGGTTACGCGGCCGGGGCGACCAGGCGGTAACCGACCCCGCGCACGGTCTCGATGAGGGCGGGCATGCGCAGCTTCGAGCGGAGGGAGGCCACATGCACCTCCAGGGTGCGTCCGGTCCCTTCCCAGCTGGTGCGCCAGACCTCGCTGATGATCTGCTCGCGGCGGAAGACGACGCCCGGCCGCTGGGCGAGCAGGGCGAGCAGGTCGAATTCCTTGCGGGTGAGCTGGACCTCCGCGCCGTCCACACTGACGCGGCGGGTGGGGAGCTCGATGACGACCGGGCCCAGCCGCAGCGGTGTCTCGTCGGAGGTCCCGGTCTCCTCGGCCTCCGTACCCGCGGCGCGCCGGCTGACGGCGTGGATGCGGGCGAGCAACTCCCCGGTGTCGTACGGCTTGACGACGTAGTCGTCGGCGCCCAGGTTCAGCCCGTGGATACGGGAGCGGACGTCGGCCCGCGCGGTCACCATGATCACGGGTGTGGAGGTGAGCTTCCGGATCTTGCCGCACACCTGGTACCCGTCCTGGTCGGGCAGGCCGAGGTCCAGCAGGACGACGCCGAAGGGCGCCTTTCCGGTCGCGGAGGCGGGCAGGACGGCCTGGAGGGCCTCCTCGCCGTTCCTGGCGTGTGTGACGTCGAAACCGTGGCGCTTGAGGATGGCGGACAGGGCCGCCGCGACATGATCGTCGTCCTCGACGAGCAGCAGTCTCATGGGCCCCCCTCCAAAGGTGCGATCGCGTTCGTTACCAGGGCATGAACGCCGATGGTCGGCATGCCAGTCAAGAGCTTTCCGGCGCTGCGGGGTTTCCGTTATCCACCCGTACTCAGCCCCGCCGCCCCCTTCACGCATAGTGTCCGGTTGCAGCCGGATCGTTATGCTCAATTTCAGCTCAGATGTAATGACGCTCGTCCCACCGCGTGCCTAGTGTCCTCTCCAACCGAGGAGGACGGAGCAAGAAGCCGATGAGCGGAGTGTCAGTGACCAAGGGCGCGGAGGACGCCGTACCGACGGCAAGCGACCTGGTCGTGCTGAGCAACGTCAACAAGCACTTCGGCGCGCTGCATGTGCTCCAGGACATCGACCTGACCATCGCCCGTGGCGAGGTCGTGGTCGTCATCGGGCCCTCCGGGTCCGGCAAGTCCACGCTGTGCCGCACGATCAACCGGCTTGAGACGATCGACTCGGGCGCGATCACCATCGACGGGAAGCCGCTGCCCCAGGAGGGCAAGGAGCTGGCACGGCTGCGCGCCGATGTCGGCATGGTCTTCCAGTCGTTCAATCTCTTCGCGCACAAGACCGTGCTCGAGAACGTCATGCTGGGCCAGACAAAGGTCCGCAAGACGGACAAGAAGGTTGCCGAGCAGAAGGCCCGGACCCTGCTCGACCGGGTGGGCGTCGGCTCCCAGGCGGACAAGTACCCGGCACAGCTCTCCGGTGGCCAGCAGCAGCGTGTCGCGATCGCCCGTGCGCTCGCGATGGACCCCAAGGTCATGCTCTTCGACGAGCCGACCTCGGCGCTGGACCCCGAGATGATCAATGAGGTCCTCGAGGTCATGCAGCAGCTGGCGCGGGACGGGATGACGATGGTCGTCGTCACCCACGAGATGGGCTTCGCCCGCTCCGCGGCCAACCGTGTCGTCTTCATGGCGGACGGAAAGATCGTCGAAGAGGCGACGCCGGAGCAGTTCTTCAGCAGTCCGCGCAGCGACCGGGCCAAGGACTTCCTGTCGAAGATCCTTCACCACTGACGTCTGACGACCAACGAACCACGACTCAAGGGATGTTCATCATGAAGTTCCGTACCTCGGCGGCCGTGGCCGTCGCCGTGCTCGCGCTGACCGCGACCGCCTGCGGAGGCAAGGAAGGCTCCGCCGGCGACAAGCCGTCCGGTGTGCAGCCGGGTGCGACGAACGCTCCGGCGCTGCCGAAGTACATCGTCGCCACGGACGCCAAGGTCGACGGCTCGCCGACCTTCAAGAAGGCCAAGGAGCGGGGCAAGCTGATCATCGGCTCGAAGGCCGACCAGCCGTACCTGGGCTTCGAGGACCAGGCGACCAAGAAGCGCTCCGGCTTCGACATCGAGATCGCCAAGATGATCGCCGCCGACCTGGGCTTCACCGAGGACCAGATCGAGTGGAAGACCGTCGACTCCAAGCTCCGTGAGACGGCCATCTCCTCCGGCCAGGTCGACTACTACGTCGGTACGTACACGATCAACGACAAGCGCAAGGCGCAGGTCGGCTTCGCGGGTCCGTACTACAAGGCCGGCGCGGACCTCCTGGTCCGCAAGGACGAGACCACGATCACCAGCCCGCAGACCCTCAAGGGCAAGAAGGTCTGCTCGATCACGGGCTCCACCCCGCTCCAGGAGATCAAGAAGCCGGAGTACGGCGCGAAGACCACCGAGCTCGGCAAGTACTCGGACTGCGTCCAGCAGCTGCTCACCAAGCAGGTCGACGCCGTCACCACCGACGACTCGATCCTCAAGGGCTACGCCGCCGCCAACTCCGGCAAGCTCAAGGTCCTCGGCAAGCCGTTCACCGAGGAGCCCTACGGCGTCGGCATGAACAAGGACGACAAGGCCCTGCGCGAGGCGATCAACAAGTCGCTCGAGACGCACATCAAGGACGGCACGTACAAGAAGATCTACGACGCGACGCTGGGTCTGTCCGGCTCGCCGTACGTCGCCCCGCCGGCGATCGTCCGCTACTGATCACCGCCCGGCCGGGCCCGCCCAGGGCCTTGCCGGAGTGGGAAGCGGCGCCCCGTGTATGCGTACGGGGCGCCGCTCCCCCTGCCCCGAATCCCTTGCCCCTTAAGCCGCTGACCGCCGACGCGGAGACCTCATGAACGTACTGCTCGACCATTTCCCGGAGTTCCGCGAAGGCTTCATAGGAACCGTGTCGATCACCGCCGTCAGCTCGGTCATCGCGCTGGTCCTCGGCATCATCATCGCCGGATTCCGGGTCTCGCCCGTGCCCCCGCTGCGCATCTTCGGCACCGCGTGGGTGACCCTGCTGCGCAACACCCCGCTGACGCTGCTCTTCCTGGTGTCGTTCTTCGTGGTTCCCGAGATCCTCTTCCCCGGGATGAGCCCCTTCGTGCTGGGCTCGCTGGCGCTCGGTTTCTACACCTCCGCCTTCATCTGCGAGGCCGTCCGCTCCGGCATCAGCACGGTGCCGCTGGGCCAGGCCGAGGCCGCCCGCTCGCTCGGCATGACCTTCTCGCAGACCCTGCGCATGATCGTGCTGCCGCAGGCCACCCGCACGGTGCTGCCGCCGCTGAGCTCGATCTTCATCGCGCTGACCAAGAACTCGGCCATCGCCGGCGCCTTCAGCGTCACCGAGCTGTTCGGCTGGCAGACGCTGATGAGCGAGCAGGGTTACGCCATCGGCCCCATCTTCCTCTGGGTGGCTGTCGCGTACCTCGTCGTCACCTTCACCATCAGCGGGTTCTTCCGTCTCCTTGAGCGCCGCCTGGAGGTCGCCCGATGAGTGCCAGCGTTCTTTTCGACGCCCCGGGCCCCAAGGCCGTCATACGCAACCGGATCTTCGCCGTCGTCGGCTCCCTCGCCATCGTCGCGCTGATCGCCGTCAGCGTCATGCGGCTGAGTGAGAAGGGGCACCTCGCCCCCGAGATGTGGGACATCTTCAACTACGCGGGCATCCGGCAGAACATCGCCGACGCCGTGCTCGCGACGCTGAAGGCGTTCGGCATCGCCGCGGTCGGCTCGCTGGTGCTCGGCGTACTGCTCGCCGTCGCCCGGCTCTCCGACCACAAGCCGGTCCGCTGGGTGGCCACCGGCTTCATCGAGCTCTTCCGCTCCATCCCGCTCCTCATCACCATCTACGCCGTCTGGGTCGCTTTCCTCACCGACTACTCCATGTGGGCGCTGGCGCTCGGCCTGTCCATCTACAACGGATGCGTTCAGGCCGAGGTGTTGCGCGCCGGAGTGAACGCGGTACCCAAGGGCCAGCGGGAGGCCGCGTACGCGCTCGGCATGAGCAAGACGCAGGTGATGACCACCGTCCTGATGCCGCAGGCGATCCGCTCGATGCTGCCGACGATCATCAGCCAGCTCGTGGTGACGCTGAAGGACACCTCGCTGGGCTTCGTCATCCTGTACCCGGAGCTGCTCCAGACAGCACGTCTGATCGCCTCCAACACGCAGGTCAACGGCCAGTACCCGTACGTCTCGACCATCGTGGTCATCGGCACCATCTACATCCTGATGTGTCTGGCGCTCTCCTCTCTCGCGACCTGGATCGAGAAGCGCGGCCGCCGCGCCAAGACCGGTATCGAGGTGGCCCCGGCCGCCGCGTCGACGGACGTCCTGAGCGGCGAGGCGGGACAGGCCGCCGGCAACTCGAAGCTCATGTGACCCGGTAGCCCGGGAACTGACACCGTGTGACATCATCCGGTTCAGCCGGATGGCCTTATGGGGGCAGTGGCGACCGCGCCACTGCCCCCGTCGCTTGACGGGGGCACCCGCAGTGGGTTGCATACGTTCTGTGATCGCGCTCCGGGCTCCAGCCGCTTGTTCGTCGGGTGTTTCCCGTGTTCTTCCTGTTCGTCGCATGACCGCAAGGGCCTGTGGAGTCGCGCCGTGGACCCGGTGATCGTCGTCGGTGCCGGCCCGGTCGGGCTGGCACTGTCCCTCGCCCTCGCCGCCCAGGGCGTACCGTCCGTCGTCCTGGACGAGGGCCCCGGCCGGGAGGAGCCCCGGCCCGCGCGCACCGCGGTACTGCGCCCGGACACGGCGGCTCTCGTGGCGCGCCTGGGCTGCGCCGACCTGCGGGAGGAGGGCGCCCGCTGGCCGGGCTGGCGGTCGCTGCGCCGGCGGCAGGAGGTGCGGCGCATCGTCTTCGCCGCCCCGGGCGACGGTACCGAGGCGGCCGTCGGCAAGGCCGTCACCGGTGCGGCCCGCGACGAGGTCCGTGGTACGGCCGCTCCCGGTCAGGACCGCGGTGCCGGCGACCGCACCGAGGACATCGTCTCGCCGCTGCACATCCCCCAGCATGCGCTCAGCCGGGGGCTGAGGGCCGCCGCCGCGGAGTCACCCGCCCGCTCCCTGGTGCAGATCGTCACGCACAGTCGTCTCGACGCCATCGAGCAGGACGCGCACGGGGTCACCGTGCACACCCGCGGGCCCGATGCGACCTGGTGGCGCGGGAGTTACCTGGTGGGCTGCGACGGCGCCCGCTCCACCGTGCGCAAGCTCCTCGACGTCCGCTTCCCGGGGCGTACGGCGGTCGAACGGCACGCCGTGGCCGTCCTCCGTGCCGAACTTCCCTGGCAGGGCGAGGCGGTCCTGCACCGCCAGCCGCCGTGGCGGGACATCGGCGAGGAGGTCACCGCGCGGCCGCTGCCCGACGACGGGTGGCGGCTGGACTGGCTGCTGCCTCCGCGCGGCGACCTGGTCACGCCGGACGCCCTGATCGCGCGGATCCGCGAGACGCTGGCGGGCTGGTGCGACGTCACACCGCCGTACGACCTGCTCGACACCGGTGTCTACACCCTGCACCACCGGCTCGCCCGGCGCTGGCGGGTGGAGCGGGCCTTCCTGGCCGGTGACGCCGCCCATCTGCTGGGCGCCCTCGGCACCCAGGGCCTCGACGAGGGGCTCCGGGACATCGACAACCTGGCCTGGAAACTGGCCCTTGCCTGGCACCACGGCGCCTCCGACGTGCTGCTCGACAGCTACCAGGCCGAGCGCCGCACAGCGGTCGCGGCCCGGCTGCGCGCCGCCGACCAGTCGCTGCCCGTGCTGCGGGGCGGCGGCGGGCTGCGGACCTATCTCCGGGGCGGCGCACGGGGGCACGACGCCCTCCTGACGGATGGCCACTTGGGGTACGGCCCGCTCGGCGCGCCCCCCTCCTACCCGCACTCCCCCCTCGCACCCCAGGACGCCGAGGCGCACATGGGCGTCGGGACGCCACTGGGCGCGCCGGTCATGGATGTCCCGGTGACCGCGCCCGACGGCACCACCGTGCGCCTGCGCGACCGGCTCGGCCGGGGCAGTCTGCTGGTGGTCCTGGTCGCTCCCGGTACGGGCGTGTGGGACCAGCGGCACTGGAAGAGCGCGGGTGTGATGCCCCGGCTGGCGTCGGCGGTCGCCGCGCTGCCGGTCCAGGGTGAGCTCCTCGTCACGGAGGCCTACCCGGGAGCGTCCGCGCACACCGTGCTGCTGGTGCGGCCCGACGGTCATCTGGCGGCCGCGTTCGGCGGGGTGCGCCCGGCCGAACTGCACGCCGCGGCCGAGGCGGTACGGGGCGGTGCCCCGGCGTCCGTACGGCGCGATCAGACCGCGGACGTCAATTGACCCTGCCGGGTCTCCGTGGTGTACTCCGGATCATGACCGACACCGCTGTACGCCTGTGGCGGCGGGTCCATATGGACCTCGTCCGCTACGTGGGCGGCGTGTGTCGTCCGTCCTGCTGAATTCGCCTTCCCTCCCGCGCACCGGCGCGCCGCTCGTCGGCGCTCGTTCCGACGTGCGCGTTCTTTCGCGAACCCAGGACTTCAGGACGGTCTTCGTGTCTCAGCCTGCCTCAGATTCCCCTGCCTCAGTTTCCCCTGCCCCCGTTCCCCCTGCCTCGGATTCCCCCGACTCACCCCCCGCTTCCGGCCGCGCTCCGGCTCTCGGCTCCCCCGGCTCCGCGCGCCGGAGCGGCGGTCCCACGTCGGCGGAACTCCTCGACTTCGTCAGCCGCACCGCGGCCGACACCGCACTGGTCTCCTCCCTGCCGCTCGACCCTGAGGGCCGCACCTGGGTGCGGCTGGACGGGCCCGGTGGCAGCGAGGCCTGGCTCATCGGCTGGCCGCCGGGTACGGGCACGGGGTGGCACGACCACGCCGAGTCGCTCGGCGCCTTCGCGACCGCACGCGGCGCCCTGAGGGAGCACTCCCTGTCCGTGCGGCTGCCCTCGGGTGGCTGGCGTTCCCTCGAACTGGCCGAGGACGTCGATCGCTCGCGGGTGGTCCGGCCCGGTGCCGGACGGGCCTTCGGGCGGCACCATGTGCACGAGGTGCTCAACGAGTCGGCGACCGAGCACGCCGTGTCGGTGCATGCGTACTACCCGCCGCTTCCATTGATCCGGCGCTTCAGCCGTGCGGGAGCGGTGCTCCGTCTCGAGCAGGTCGAGCGTCCGGAGGACTGGCAGTGAGCATGGAAGGTACGGAGCACGCGCAGCATACGGAACGCGCGGAACCGGTCGGCATCGACGAGTTGTTGGAGCGGGTCCGCGCAGGGCTGGACCGGATCGGGCCGCACGAGGCGTTCGCGGCGGCCGAGGCGGGTGAGGCTCTGCTGGTGGACATCCGGTACGCCGCGCTGCGTGACCGTGACGGGCTGATCCCGGGTGCGCTGGTCGTCGAGCGCAACGAGCTGGAGTGGCGGCTGGACCCCCGGGGCAGCCATCGGGTGCCGGAGGCGGTGAGCCACGATCTGCGGGTCGTGGTCGTCTGCAACGAGGGGTACGCCTCGTCCTTGGCGGCTGACTCCCTCCGGCGGCTGGGACTTCACCGCGCCACGGACCTGGTGGGTGGCTTCCAGGCCTGGCGCGGGGAGGGTTTGCCGGTGACGGCGCCTCTTGCCCGTGGGTAGGCCGGCCCACGAGCGACTCCCTCAGAGGCCCTCGTGTCCCAGGTCTTCCGTGTCCTCTCCCTCCTCCTCCAGGGCTTGCCGCACGACCCGCAGGGCCAGGCCCTCGGGGTAGCCCTTGCGGGCGAGCATGCCGGCGAGGCGGCGGAGGCGGCGGTCCCGGTCGAGGCCCCGGGTGGAACGGAGCTTGCGGGCCACCAGCTCCCGGGCCGTCGCCTCCTCCTGTTCGGAGTCGAGCTGTCCGACCGCCTCGTCGATCAGTGTCGGGTCCACTCCCTTCGTCCGCAGCTCCCGGGCGAGGGCGCGGCGGGCCAGGCCCCGGCCGTGGTGCCGGGACTCCACCCACGCGTCGGCGAAGGCCGCGTCGTCGATGAGACCGACGTCCTCGAAGCGCGAGAGGACCTCGTCGGCGACATCGTCCGGGATCTCACGTTT
Organism: Streptomyces sp. STAM6; assembly: GCF_054963715.1. Classification (NCBI taxonomy): domain Bacteria; kingdom Bacillati; phylum Actinomycetota; class Actinomycetes; order Kitasatosporales; family Streptomycetaceae; genus Streptomyces; species Streptomyces sp. STAM6. The sequence continues at coordinate 251,875 of NZ_JBUEFZ010000006.1, forward strand.
GCGCAGGGCGTCCGCGAGCTGCTTGCGGGTGCGCGGGGTCCCGGTGAGCAGGCGCAGGCAGATCGCCCGCGCCCGCTCAGCCGGATCCTGGGGCGACAGCTCCTTCTCGGCCCTCGACGAGTCGGTGCTGTCGCCCGGCCATTCGGTGCGCCGGACCATGGGGTCAGCCCTTGGCCGCCGTGGCCTTGGTCGCCTTGGCCGCCTTCGCCGCCGGGGCCGGGACCGACTTCGCCGACTCGTCGGCCGCTCCGGCCGCACCCGCCGCGTCCGCGCCCGGCTCGGCCGCCGGGGCCTCCGCCGGCCTGACGCCGACGCCCAGCTTCTCCTTGATCTTCTTCTCGATCTCGTTGGCGAGATCGGGGTTGTCCTTCAGGAAGTTGCGGGCGTTCTCCTTGCCCTGGCCCAGCTGGTCGCCCTCGTACGTGTACCAGGCGCCGGCCTTGCGCACGAAGCCGTGCTCGACGCCCATGTCGATCAGACCGCCCTCGCGGCTGATGCCCTGGCCGTAGAGGATGTCGAACTCGGCCTGCTTGAAGGGCGGCGCGACCTTGTTCTTGACGACCTTGCAGCGGGTGCGGTTGCCGACCGCCTCCGTGCCGTCCTTGAGGGTCTCGATGCGACGGATGTCGATACGCACCGAGGCGTAGAACTTCAGCGCGCGGCCACCGGTCGTGGTCTCGGGCGAGCCGAACATCACGCCGATCTTCTCGCGGAGCTGGTTGATGAAGATCGCCGTGGTCTTGGACTGGTTGAGCGCGCTGGTGATCTTCCGGAGGGCCTGGCTCATCAGCCGGGCCTGGAGACCCACGTGGGAGTCGCCCATCTCGCCCTCGATCTCGGCGCGCGGCACGAGCGCGGCCACCGAGTCGATGACGATCAGGTCGAGCGCGCCGGAGCGGACCAGCATGTCCACGATCTCCAGCGCCTGCTCGCCGTTGTCCGGCTGGGACAGGATCAGGTTGTCGATGTCGACGCCGAGCTTCTTCGCGTATTCGGGGTCGAGGGCGTGCTCGGCGTCGACGAACGCCACCTGGCCGCCGGCCTTCTGGGCGTTGGCCACGGCGTGCAGGGTCAGGGTCGTCTTACCGGAGGACTCCGGGCCGTAGATCTCCACCACACGGCCGCGCGGCAGGCCGCCGACGCCGAGCGCGACGTCGAGCGCGGTCGAGCCGGTCGGGATGACCTCGATGGGCTCCCTCGACCGCTCGCCCATGCGCATCACTGCGCCCTTGCCGAATTGCCGTTCAATCTGTGCGAGCGCGGCGTCGAGCGCCTTCTCGCGGTCGGTTCCTGCCATGGGTTCCACCCGGTTTGCTTGTGTCGATCGCTTCACGTCAAAGACGCTAACCCCTGCCACTGACAATGGGCCCCGACGTCCCTCCAGCCTGTGGATAACTCCGCGACCGACGCCTCGTCGCCCCCGGGAAATCGGGCCGGAACCCCATAAGAATGGATGTTCGATTTCAGTGTCAAGCGAGCCACACCGGTCCGGGTGACCCCGTCCGGCCCGTCCCCCGGGGTCCCCGGTGGAGCAGCCACGGACCCGGCGGAGCAGGCCGGCGGGTCCGGCGGAGCGCACCGGGCCGCGTTTCCCACCCGCCTATCCTTCGAGACATGGCCCCTCCCTCCCGCACCCGTACGGGCCGTGCCTCCTCGCGGACCGCCGACGCCGCCGTGACCGGCGCCGTCGCCCTCTTCGTGGTCGTCTGGACTCTGGTGTCGGCGGCCCACGAGAGCGAGCCGCCCGTCCGGACGCTCATCGGCTGGGCCCTGATCGCCGCCGGCTGCGGCGCCCTGTACTTCCGGCGGCGCCGGCCCGTCGCCGTCGCGGTGATCACCCTGGTGGCGTGCGCCGTCTACTACCCGCTCAGTTCCTACGACGGTCCGCTCATGGTGGCCTTCGCGCTGGCCCTCTACACCACCGCGGCCGAGGGCCGGTTCGTCGCCTCGGTGGCCCTCGCCTCCGTCACGCTGCTCGCCGTCGGTCTCGGCGAGTTCCGTCAGGACCCCGGCCGGCGCCAGATCGACGACACCTCACTCGTCATGCTGGCCGGCTGGCTGATCAGCCTGGTCGCCATCGGCCGGGCCCAGCGCACCCGGATCGCCTATCTCCACGAGGTCGAGCAGCGGGCGCTGGCCGCCGAGCGCGAGCAGGAGGCCCGGGCCAGGGAGAGCGCCACCGAGGAGCGCCTGCGCATCGCGCGCGAACTCCACGACGTGCTGGGCCACAGCATCTCGCTGATCAACGTCCAGTCCAGCGCGGCACTGCACCGGCTGGGCAAGAAGCCGGACCCCGCCGTCGCCCTCACCACGGCCGGGGAGGCCCTGGAGGCCGTCAAGGCGACCAGCAAGGACGCGCTGCTGGAGCTGCGCTCCACACTCGGAGTGCTCCGCCAGGCCGACGAGGTCGCGCCGACCGCGCCGGTCTCGGGGCTCGGCCGGCTCGACGAGCTGGTCGCCCGGGCCCGCTCCACGGGACTGGACGTCCGCCTGGGCACCGAGGGCACGCCGCGCTCCCTGCCACCCGCGCTCGACCTGGCCGCCTACCGCATCGTGCAGGAGTCCCTCACCAACGTGACCCGGCACGCCCACGCCCGTTCGGCGTTGATCACCCTTGCCTGGAGCGAGGACAATCTGCGGGTGCGGATCGACGACGACGGCGAGGAAGCGCCCGGCGAGCTCCTTCCTCCCGCGCCCGGCGCGCCCGGGGACACCGGTGGTGTCGGAGGCCCCGAGGGCGGAGGGCACGGGCACGCGCGGCGCGGTGACAAGGCGCCGGGCAGCGGAATCCGGGGCATGGCCGAGCGCGCCAGGGCCTTCGGCGGCGAACTCACCGCGGAGAACACCGCCGAGGGGTTCCGGGTCACCGCCCGGCTGCCGCTCTCCACGTCCGAGGGGGACCACAGATGATCCGTGTCGTACTGGCCGACGACCAGACGCTCGTACGGGCCGGCTTCCGGTCCATCCTGGCCGACGAGACCGACATCGAGGTGGTGGGCGAGGCAGGGGACGGCGAGCGGACGGTCGCCCTGGCCCGCGAGCTGCGCCCGGACGTCGTGCTCATGGACGTCCGCATGCCCGGGACGGACGGTCTGGAGGCCACCCGGCGGATCACCGCGGACCCGCGCCTCGACGGGGTGCGGGTCATCATCCTGACCACCTTCGATGTGGACGACTACGTGTACGGCGCGCTGCGCGCCGGCGCGTCGGGCTTCCTCGTCAAGGACACCGAGCCCATGGAACTGCTTCACGGCGTTCGGGTGGTGGCGCGCGGCGACGCGCTGATCGCGCCGGCCGTGACGCGTCGTCTCATCGCGGAGTTCGCCGACCGCGGCCGGCAGCCCGACCCCGGTCCCCGGCTGAACGCCCTGACCGAGCGGGAGCGCGAGGTGATGGGGCTGGTCGGGGCCGGTCTGTCCAACGACGAGATCGCGCAGCGGCTGGTGCTGTCCCCCGCCACCGCCAAGACTCACGTCAGCCGCATCATGACCAAGCTGGACGTCCGGGACCGGGCGCAGCTGGTGATCCTGGCCTATGAGTCGGGGATGATCACACCGGGCTGGCTCGGCTGACCTCCGGTGCCGGCTCGGTTCGGTCGCGCGCTCCCGGGGTTGGCCTCGGGGTGTTCTCGGGGTTCGCGCGCGTGTGGACGCAACTCGGGCGGTACGCGCGCGTGAGGATCCGCAACCAGGGGTGTAGGCACGCTGGCGGTGGCGATCCTGCTGGACGCGATCGTCATCCGCTGTCTGATCGTGCCGGCGGTCATGCAGCTGCTGGGGCGCGGCGCGTGGTGGCTCCCGTCCTGGCTCTCGCGAACGCTGCCGAAGGTGCGGCTGGAGCACCACTGACGCGCGCGTGCCGGCGGTGGGCCGGCGGACCGTACCGGGGGGCGGGTCAGGCTCCGTCGAGGGGCGGGGCCGACGGCGGCGGTCCGCCCGCCTCCTCCTTCTTCGTACGCAGCGCCCGCTGCACACGCGCGAGGACAGCCTCGCCCTGCTTGCGGTGGCCGTGCACGCGCGGGTCCTCCGTCACGTCGTACCGCTTCACATAGGCGCCGAGGAAGGCCTGCAGGGTGGCGACCGCCGGGATCGCGATCAGGGCACCGACTGCGCCGAGCAGCGCGGTACCCGCGACGACCGACCCGAACGCGACGGCCGGGTGGATGTCGACCGTCCTGGCGGTGAGCTTCGGCTGGAGCACGTAGTTCTCGAACTGCTGGTACACGACCACGAAGGCGAGCACCCACAGCGCGTACCAGGGGTTGACCGTGAAGGCGATCAGCATCGGCAGGGCGCCTGCCAGATACGTGCCGATGGTGGGCAGGAACTGGGAGACCAGACCCACCCACACGGCGAGCGCCGGTGCGTACGGCACGCCGAGGAACTCCAGCAGGACGTAGTGCGCGAGACCGGAGATCAGGGCCATCAGTCCGCGCGAGTAGAGGTAGCCGCCCGTCTTGTCGACGGCGATCTCCCACGCGCGGAGCACCTCGGCCTGTTTGGCGGGCGGCAGCACGGAGCACAGCGCCCGGCGCAGGCGTGGCCCGTCGGCCGCGAAGTAGAACGAGAACAGCAGGATCGTCAGCAGCTTGAACAGCCCGCCCAGGACGGTCGCGGAGACGTCCAGCACACCGCTCGCGCTGTTCTGGACGTACTTGCGGAGCCAGTCGGAGCGCAGCAGGCTGTCCTGGACCTCGACCCGGGACAGCTCGGTCTGGAAGGTGTGGTTGATCCAGTTGATCAGCGAGTCGAGGTACTTGGGGAAGTCCTCGACCATCTCCACGATCTGGCCCGCCAGCATCGAGCCGAGCAGGACGACGAAGCCGGCGGCGGCCGCCACGACGGCGAAGAAGACGAGGAACGTCGCCAGGCCCCGGCGCATGCCGCGGGCCGCCATGCGTCCCACCGCCGGTTCGACGGCCAGGGCCAGGAAGAAGGCGATCAGAATGTTGATCAGCAGGCCGATCAGCTGGTGGAACGCCCAGCTGCCGAGCTGGAAGCAGGCGTAGAGGGCGAGGGCGAGCGCCATCGCCCGCGGCAGCCAGCGGGGCATACGGGCGGCGGGGGCGGCGCCCCGCGTCGTCGACCCGCCGGCCGTACCCTCCGTCACCGAGCCGGTGGTCGTCGTGTCGTTCTCGTCAGTCGGGGCCACGGGGCAAGTGTCCCGTACGGCTGCGACATTCCGACCGCCCATCCAGTGATCACCGGGCAGCTGCGACGGAGATCACTGATCGTCCGGACACGCGCCGCGGTGGGCTCACCGCGCGCGTGGGTCAGCGCGCGCGTGGGTCAGCGCTTCTCCGCGGGGATGTCCACCGCCGCGCACACCGCCCGCCAGACGTCCTTCGTCTCCCACCCCGCGTCCAGGGCCTCGCGGACCGTCCGGCCGCCGAGCTCCGACATGACATGGTCCCGCGCGAAGGACTCGGCGTACGCGTCACCGAAGTGGTCCGCCATCCGCTCCCAGAAAATCGTCAACCGCATGCATCCAGTATCCCGCTCCTGAGAGTGCAGCCCTGTCCGCGCCCGTTGCCGAAAGCCCTTTCCGCCCTACCGTCGGAATATGGCTGGAACTCCTCTCGCGCGCGCCGAGCGCTTCATCTGGCTGACGGCCCGCGTGCTCGAACAGCGGCGGTTCGCGTACCACTTCCTGGGCGGGGACGCCGATGCGGTCGAGGCCGCCCTCGCGGCGTACCTCAACGAGGACGGCGGTTACGGTCACGCCCTCGAACCGGATGTGCGCGGCCCGGTGAGCCAGCCGCTGCACACCGGGCACGCCCTGCGCGTGCTGGACTCCATCGGCCGCTGCGGCGGGCTGCGGGTGGACCGGATCTGCCGCTATCTGACGGACATCTCCACCCCGGACGGGGCGCTGCCCGCCATCCACCCCTCGATCCGGGGCTATCCGGTGGCACCGTTCGTCCCGGTCGTCGACGACCCGCCCAGCGAGCTGCTGGCGACCGGCCCGGTGGTCGGTCTGCTCCACCGCAACCAGGTGTGGCACGCATGGCTGTTTCGCGCCACGGACTTCTGCTGGGCCGCCGTCGAGGCACTGGAGAAGTCGCATCCGTACGAGATCCACGCCGCCGTCGCCTTCCTGGACGGTGTCCCGGACCGGTCCCGCGCGGAGGCGGCCGCGGACCGGCTGGGCCGACTGGTGCGCGAACAGCGGCTCGCGGTGCTGGACCCGGAACGCATCGACGACTTCCCGGTCGCACCCGGCTACGCGCCCACCGAGCACCACTTCCCGCACGACTACGCGCGCGTGCCGGACTCGCTCGCCCGGCGGTGGTTCACGGACGAGGAGATGGCACGCTCGCTGGACCACCTCACCGCGGCGCAGGCCGAGGACGGCGGCTGGCCGGTCAACTGGCGCCAGTGGGCACCGGGCACCTCCCTGGAGTCACGGCCGATCGTGACCATCGAGGCGCTTCGCACACTGCGGGCGCACGGCAGGCGGATCGACTGACGTCAGCCGCCGATGGCCCGCACCCCGGCCGTCACCGCCACCGCGACGCCGACGACCACCAGGAACGGGGCGCGGAGCACCAGGGCAAGGGCGGCCGCCGCGAGACCGGCGCCGCGCGCGTCGGCGACGAGCGCGCCGTCGGCGCTGAAGGTCTGCTGGGCGGTGAGCGCGGCGAGCAGGGCGACCGGCAGGAGCCCGGCCAGCCGCCGCACGAGGGGCCGCTCCAGTGCCCCGGCGGGCACCAGCAGGCCGGCCAGCTTCAGGAGGTAGCAGCCGGCGAAGGTCAGTCCTATCGCGATCCAGACGTTCAACGGTCCATTCCCTTCCGGTCCCGGCCGCCGTCGTCGGCCGGCCCGTTCCCGCCACCGGTCCGGCGGCCCTCGAACCACAACACCGCGGGCGCGGCGAGGGCCGCGACCAGCACCGGCACGCCCGCGGGCAGCACGGGCAGGAAGCCGAGCCCGAGGACGACCGCGATGCCGGCGACGGCCCGTTCGGTCGTCGTCCGCAGCATGGGGGCGAGCAGCGCCAGGAAGACGGCCGGTCCGGCGGCGTCCAGGCCCCAGGAGTCGGTGTCGCCGACGGCCTCGGCGCCGAGGGCGCCGAGCAGGGTGGTGAGGTTCCACAGCACGTACAGCGTGAGGCCGGTGACCGCGAAGCCGATCCGGGCGGCCCGCCGGTCCGGCTGGGCGAGCGACACGGCCGCCGTCTCGTCGATGACTCCGTGCGCGGCCAGCGGCCGCAGCAGCCGGGGGAGCGCGAGGAGCTGCGACAGCCGCAGCCCGTAGAAGGCGTTGCGGGTGCCGAGGAAGAAGGCGCCGGCGGCGGCCGTGAACGGGTTCCCGCCCGCCGCGAGGGCTCCGACCAGCGCGAACTGCGAGGCGCCGGTGAAGACCAGCAGGCTCAGCGCGCAGGTCTGCAGGACGCTCAGGCCGGCGCCGGCCGACGTCACGCCGAATGCGAAGCCGGAGAGCCCGACCGCGACGCCGACGCCGAGCGCGTCCCGGACGACGGCGCTGTCGGGTTTGGCGGGCGGGTCGGTGCGTAGGGGTGCTGGTGCTGTCTGTTCTGCCACGGCGGCGACGCTACGTCGGGCCGCCGGACCCGGTCTTGTACGTTCTTGCACCGCTGCGGCCCACCAGCCGGGCACGTCCCCGCTGGTAGGCGCCGGGTGGCACCCCGACGATCCGCGCGAAGTGACGGTTCAGGTGCGGCTGGTCGGTGAAGCCGACCGCGACGGCGGCGTCGGCCGGGGCCGTGCCCATGTCCAGGAGGTGCCGGGCGCGGCGCACCCGCGCGTCGGTCAGCCAGGTGTGCGGCGGCATCCCGTAGGCGTCCCGGAAGGCACGCAGCAGCGCGAAAGGACTGGTGCCCAGTTCGGCGGCGAGCCCCTCAAGGGTGGGCGGATCGTCCATCCGCTCCTCCAGGACGGCCCGCGCGCGTGCCGCGTTGCGCGCTCCGGCCGAGCGTGGGGCGAGGGCCGCCGTCCTGCCACCGTGACTGCGCAGCATGCGTGCCGTGACCAGCCGCAGCAGGCTGTCGGCGGCGAGCGCGTTGCCCTCCTCGGCGGCCCGGTGCACCCCGATGACGAGCTGTGCGGCGCGGGGGTCGTCCACGACGGGGCTGGTGAATCCGACCGAGCCGCGCAGCGCGATGGTGTCGCCGGCGATCGACTCGATGAGCTCGGCCGCCGGGTAGATCGTGCGGTAGGTCCAGCCCTCGGGGACGCCGGCGTGTCCGGTGTGCGGTGTGTCGGGGTTCACCAGGGCGATCTGTCCGGGGCCCGCCCGCACGAGGTCGTTGCGGTAGTGGAACGCCTCCACGCCCTCGGTGATCGCGGCGAACACGAATGTCTCGTGGGTGTGCCGCGCGAAGGCCTTGCGGATGTAGCGGGCGTGCAGCAGATCGACTCCGGGCAGCTCGGGGTACTGCCAGTACCGTGCCTGCTCGCGAGTCGCCACGGGTCCATTCTGCGCTACCGGCCGGAAGCGGGTTTCCCCAGGTCCGCGCCGTTGTCAGTGGCCGGGTGCACGATGGGGGGCATGGCCAGGACTGCGCTCGACTCCTTCTCCCCCGCGACCCGCGGCTGGTTCACGGGGGCCTTCAGCGCGCCCACCGCGGCCCAGGAGGGAGCCTGGCGGGCGATCGGGGAGGGCTCGGACGTGCTGGTCGTGGCCCCGACCGGGTCGGGCAAGACGCTGGCCGCGTTCCTGGCCGCCCTGGACCGGCTCGCGTCCACTCCCCCGCCCGCGGACGCCAAGAAGCGCTGCCGGGTGCTGTACGTCTCCCCGCTGAAGGCGCTCGCGGTCGACGTGGAGCGGAATCTGCGCAGCCCGCTCACCGGCATCCGGCAGGAGTCGGTGCGGCTCGGGCTGCCCGAGCCCGAGGTGCGGGTGGGCATCCGCTCCGGTGACACGCCCGCCGCCGAGCGGCGCTCACTGGCCACCAGGCCGCCGGACATCCTGATCACCACACCCGAGTCGCTGTTCCTGATGCTCACCTCCGCGACGCGCGACGCGCTGTCCGGTGTGGAGACGGTGATCGTCGACGAGGTGCACGCCGTGGCGGGTACGAAGCGGGGTGCCCACCTCGCCCTGTCCCTGGAGCGGCTGGACGAGCTGCTGCCGCGCCCGGCGCGCCGGATCGGCCTCTCGGCGACGGTCCGCCCGGTGGACGAGGTGGCCCGCTATCTGTCCCCGCAGCGCAGGGTGGAGATCGTCCAGCCGAAGTCCGGCAAGGAGTTCGACCTGTCGGTGGTCGTGCCCGTGGAGGACCTCGGCGAGCTGGGCGGCTCCCCGGCCACCGACTCCGACCCCGGCGAGAAGCCCTCGATCTGGCCGCACGTGGAGGAACGGATCGCCGATCTCGTGCAGGCGCACCGTTCCACGATCGTCTTCGCCAACTCGCGCCGGCTCGCGGAGCGCCTGTGCAACCGGCTCAACGAGATCGCCTATGAGCGCGCGACCGGCGAGGCCCTTCCCGAGGACGGGTCGCCCGCGGAGCTGATGGCCCAGTCGGGCGCGGCCAAGGGGGCCCCACCGCTGCTGGCCCGGGCCCACCACGGCTCCGTCTCCAAGGAGCAGCGCGCCCTGGTGGAGGAGGACCTCAAGGCGGGCCGGCTGCCCGCCGTGGTCGCCACCTCCAGCCTGGAGCTGGGCATCGACATGGGTGCGGTGGACCTGGTGGTCCAGGTCGAGTCGCCGCCGTCCGTCGCGTCCGGCCTGCAGCGCGTGGGCCGCGCGGGACACCAGGTGGGCGCGGTCTCCACCGGTGTGGTCTTCCCCAAGTACCGCGGTGACCTCGTGCAGGCGGCGGTGGTCACCGAGCGGATGCGCAGCGGGTCCATCGAGTCGATGCGCATCCCGGCCAATCCGCTGGACGTCCTCGCCCAGCAGCTGGTCGCCATGGTCGCCCTGGACACCTGGCAGTTCGACGATCTGCTGGCGGTGGTCCGGCGGGCGGCGCCGTTCGCCTCGCTGCCCGAGTCGGCGTTCACCGCGGTCCTGGACATGCTGGCCGGCCGCTATCCCTCCGACGCGTTCGCCGAGCTGCGTCCCCGCGTGGTTTGGGACCGGGTCGCCGGTACCGTCACCGGCCGCCCGGGCGCTCAGCGCCTCGCCGTCACTTCCGGCGGCACCATCCCCGACCGGGGCCTGTTCGGTGTGTTCCTGGCCGGGGCCGATCCCAAGAAGGGCGGCGGCCGGGTCGGCGAGCTCGACGAGGAGATGGTGTACGAGTCGCGGGTCGGCGACGTGTTCACACTCGGCACGTCCTCGTGGCGGATCGAGGACATCACGCGCGACCGGGTACTGGTGTCGCCCGCGCCGGGTGTTCCGGGGCGGCTGCCGTTCTGGAAGGGCGACCAGCTGGGCAGGCCGCTGGAGCTGGGCCGCGCGGTGGGCGCCTTCCTCCGCGAGATCGGTGCCCTGGAGCCGGACGACGCGCGGCTGCGGCTGCTGGCCGCGGGACTTGACGCGTGGGCGGCCGACAATGTGCTGGCCTACCTCGACGAGCAGCGCCGCGCGTGCGGGCACGTCCCGGACGACCGGACGATCCTCGTCGAGCGGTTCCGCGACGAACTGGGCGACTGGCGGGTGGTGGTGCATTCGCCGTTCGGCGCCCAGGTGCACGCCCCGTGGGCGCTGGCGCTGGGCGCCCGGCTCACGGAGCGGTACGGCATGGACGCCCAGGTGATGCACGCCGACGACGGCATCGTGCTGCGGCTGCCCGACGCGGACCTGATGGGCCTGGACCTGCTCGACCAGGACCCGGCCGTGCCGGGCCTGGAGTACGACAGCGAGCAGGCACCGGTCGGCGCCGGGGACGTCCTGTTCGACAAGGGCGATGTGGACCAGATCGTCACCGACCAGGTGGGCGGCTCCGCGCTGTTCGCCTCCCGGTTCCGCGAGTGCGCGGCCCGCGCCCTGCTGCTGCCCCGCCGCAATCCGGGGAAACGAACGCCCTTGTGGCAGCAGCGTCAGCGCGCCGCACAGCTGCTCCAGGTGGCGAGCGAGTTCGGCTCGTTCCCGATCGTCCTGGAAGCGGTCCGCGAGTGCCTCCAGGACGTGTTCGACGTCCCCGGGCTGCGGGAGCTGATGGGCGACATCGAGGCGCGCCGCGTTCGTCTGGTCGAGGTCACGACCCCCGAGCCGTCGCCGTTCGCCCGCTCGCTGCTCTTCGGCTATGTCGCCCAGTTCCTGTACGAGGGCGACTCCCCGCTCGCGGAGCGGCGGGCCGCCGCGCTGTCCCTGGACTCGCGCCTGCTGGCGGAGTTGCTGGGCCAGGCCGAGCTGCGCGAGCTCCTCGACGCCGAGGTGCTGACCGAGCTGGAGAGCGAGCTGCAGTGGCTGACGGAGGACCGCCGCGTCAAGGACGTGGAGGGGGTGGCGGACGCGCTGCGCGTCCTCGGTCCGCTCACCGACGCCGAGCTGTCCGAGCGCGGCGCCGACGCGGACTGGGCCCCGCACCTGGCCGGGACACGGCGGGCGATCCGGGTCCGGATCGCGGGGGCGGACCACTGGGCGGCCGTCGAGGACGCGGGCCGGCTGCGCGACGCCCTGGGCACCGCTCTCCCGGTCGGCGTCCCCGAGGCTTTCACCGAGCCGGTGAAGGACCCTCTGGGCGACCTCCTCGCGCGGTACGCCCGCACCCACGGCCCCTTCACCTCCGCCCAGGCGGCGGCCCGCTTCGGCCTCGGCAGCGCGGTGACCGACGGGGCGCTGCACCGGCTGGCCGCCGCCGGCCGGGTCGTGCAGGGCGAGTTCCACCCCTCCGGCATCGGCCAGGAGTGGTGCGACGCGGCCGTGCTGCGGCGGCTCCGTCGACGCTCCCTGGCGGCTCTGCGGCACGAGCTCGAACCGGTCCCGCCGACCGCGCTCGCCACGTTCCTCCCCCAGTGGCAGCACCTGGGCAGCAACAGCCTGCGCGGTATCGACGGCCTGGCGCGGGCGATCGAGCAGCTGCAGGGCGCCCCCGTCCCCGCCTCCGCGCTCGAAAAGCTGATCCTGCCCTCCCGCGTCAACGGCTACAGCCCGGGGCTGCTCGACGAACTGACCACCACCGGCGAGGTCGTCTGGGCGGGCGCGGGCGCGCTCCCCGGCAAGGACGGCTGGGTCTCGCTCTATCTCGCGGACGCCGCGCCGCTCCTGCTGCCGGCACCGCACCCGCTGGAGCTCACCGCCCTCCACGAGTCGGTCCTCACCACCCTGTCGGGTGGGTACGGCCTGTTCTTCCGGCAGATCGCCGACCAGGTCCGCGCCACCACCCACCCCGACGCGACGGATCCGCAGCTTGCGGACGCCCTGTGGGACCTGGCCTGGTCCGGGCGGCTCACCAACGACACCCTGGCGCCGCTGCGGGCGATGCTCGGCTCGGGCCGGACAGCCGGTTCGACCGCCCACCGCGCCAGGCGCACCGTCCCGCGCGGGCGGTACGGCGCGCTCGCGGGGGCGGCTCGTACGGCGTCCCGATCCGGTCCGCCGACCGTCAGCGGGCGCTGGTCGCTTCTGCCGCCTCCCGAGCCGGAGCCCACCCATCGGGCGCACGCGCTGGCCCGCACGCTGCTCGACCGGCACGGCGTGGTAACCCGCGGCGCGGTCGCCGCCGAGGGCGTCGAGGGCGGCTTCTCGGCGACGTACCGCGTGCTGTCCGCGTTCGAGGACAGCGGCCAGGCCCGCCGCGGCTATGTCGTCGAGGGCCTCGGCGCCGCCCAGTTCGCGATGGACGGCGCCGTGGACCGGCTGCGCGCGGCGGCGAACGCCCGCGACCGTGCCGACGGGTCCGCCGCGCCGCGCGCGGTGGTCCTGGCCGCGGCGGACCCGGCCAACGCGTACGGCTCCGCGCTGTCCTGGCCCGAGCCGCCGACCGGGGCCGGCCACAAGCCCGGCCGTAAGGCGGGCTCCCTCGTCGTGCTGGTGGACGGCGAGCTCGCGCTGTACATGGAGCGTGGCGGCAAGACCCTGCTGTCCTGGCCCGTCGAGCCGGACGATCCGGTCCTCGCGGCGGCCGCCGTCGCCCTCGCGGAAGCGGCCCGCGCGGGCTCCCTCGGCACGGTCACGGTGGAGCGGATCAACGGCGAGGCGGCCCTCACGTCACCGCTCTCCCGCTCCCTGGAGGCGGCTGGTTTCCACGCCACTCCGCGGGGCCTGCGACTGCGCGCATAGCCGTCGCGGTGCCCGCCGGGTCCCGCATCATGGACGCATGCCCGAAGGAGACACCGTCTGGCTGACCGCCCGCCGGCTGCACACCGCCCTCGCGGGCCGGCTCCTGACCCGGTCCGATCTGCGGGTGCCGCGCTTCGCCACCGCGGACCTGACCGGCCGGACGCTGCTGGACGTCACCCCGCGCGGCAAGCACCTGCTGACCCGCATCGAGGGCGGGCTCACGCTGCACTCGCACCTCCGGATGGACGGCTCCTGGCGCCTGTACGCGCCGGACGAGCGGTGGAACGGCGGACCCGAACACCAGATCCGGGCGATCCTCGCGACCACGGCGCACACGGCGGTGGGCTACCGTCTGCCGATCCTGGAGCTGATCCGCACCAATGACGAGGCGAAGGTCGTCGGTCATCTGGGCCCGGATCTGCTGGGCCCGGACTGGGACTTCGAGGAGGCGGTACGGCGGGTGTGCGCCGATCCGGCCCGCCCGCTCGGCGAGGCGCTCCTGGACCAGCGGAACCTCGCCGGCATCGGCAATGTCTACAAGTGCGAGCTGGCGTTCCTGGCCCGTGTCACGCCGTGGTTCCCGGTCGGCGAGCTGCCGCCCGGCGTTCCCCGGCGCCTGGTCGCGACCGCGCACCGCCTCCTGGAGGCCAACAAGGAACGGTTCGACCGCCGTACGGTGCCGGGCGACCGTCCCGACCGGAGGCTGTACGTCTACGGCCGCCGCCGGCAGCCCTGTTACCGCTGCGGGACACCGATCCGCCGGTGGGAGGAGTCGGACCGGGAGCGCGTTTCCTATTGGTGCCCGGGCTGTCAGGAGGGTCCGGTGCCGCCGGAACCGCCCCGTTGACGGACCGTCAGATACGGTCGTACCGTCCCCGCATGCCCCTCTCGGCGTACGACCTCACCGGCCGCACCGCGTTCGTCACGGGAGCCGCCAGCGGCATCGGCCGCGCCACCGCCGTCCTGCTCGCCGAGGCAGGGGCCACGGTGCACGGCGCCGACCGCGACGAGGTGGGCCTGCAGGAGACCCGCGGGCTGATCACCAAGCTGGGCGGCACGGCCCACACCCACGCCCTGGATGTGACCGACCGCGCCGCGCTGCGGGACGCGGTGGAGAGCACGGGCACCCTCCACGTGATGGCGGCCGTCGCCGGCATCATGCACACCAGCACGGTCCTCGAGACGGCGGACGAGGACCTCGACCGGGTCCTCGCCGTCAACTTCAAGGGAGTTCTGTACGCGTGCCAGGAGGCGGCGCGCTCCATGCTGGCCACCGGCACACCCGGCTCCATCATCACGATGGCCTCGGGCGCGGTGGACGCGGCGAGCCCGGGCCTGCTCTGCTACAGCGCGGCGAAGGCGGCGGTCGTCCAGCTGACGAGGACACTGGCCGCGGAGGCGGGCCCGCACGGCATACGGGTCAACGCCGTCGCACCCGGCTGGATCCGTACGCCCATGACGGAGCGCCACCAGGCCGCGGACAGACAGCGCGTGGAGTCGGCGATGGCCCGGATGTCACCGCTCGGCCGGGTCGGCGAGCCGGAGGACATCGCCCACGCGGTGCTCCATCTGGCCTCGGACGCCGCCTCCTTCACGACCGGTCAGATCGTGCGCCCCAACGGCGGGGTGACCATGCCCTGGTAGGCGGGTCGAACCAGCCCCTCCACCGCGCCAACGCCACGGGTACTCGTACCGTGCGCGCACGCGCCGAGGCCACATGGACGGGCAGCAGGCTGAGCCCCCAGCCGCCGGCGGCCACGGTTCCCTCGACGAGCCCCGCCTGTTCGGGCGCCAGTGCCAGCCGCAGCACCGCCCACCACCACAGTCCGCCGAGCACCAGCGCGAGCGCCGGCCGCAGGACCCGTCGCCTTACCATCGCCGCCTCCTCCGGTCGACGCTAGACCGGCGCGATCACCCGGCGGGAGGGCGCACCGGCCGGGCGGCAGGGCGCACCGGAGTGCTCCCGGCGCATCCAGCGTGAAAGCGCGCTCGGGCGCCCCGGGACTGGCCCGCTTTACACGCTCTCGGCCTGGAACATCCAGGCGTGCTTCTCGAGCTCGGCGGTGAGCCCGATCAGCAGGTCCTGCGTCACGGGGTCCGGCTCGTCGGTGGCGGCGACGCGTCCCCGCATCCGCCCGATCACCGCGCCGAGCGCGTCGACCAGGATCCGTACGGCATCGATGTCCTTGATCCATCCCTCCGGCACGGACTTGATCGCGCTCCCCGATGCGACTGTCGCGGCCCGGCCGTCGGGGTTGACGCCGAGCGCCGCGGCGCGTTCGGCCATGACGTCGGAGTGCTGCCGGGCGGTCATCACGACGTCGTCCAGCTGGAGGTGGATGGAGCGGAAGCGCGGCCCGACCACGTTCCAGTGCACCTGCTTGGCCACCAGCGACAGGTCGACGAGGTCGACCAGTGCGCCCTGCAGAGCTTCACCGACCACCTTCAGGTCGGCGTCGGACAGGGAGCTCTTGACGACAGTCATCCGAATCCTCCATTCCGGCATGCGGGCCATGACCGCATGCATCTCCACCATTACACAATCGATCCAAAAGGGGCATTCGGGATATGCGAAAGCCCCGGTCGGCACTCGGGTACCCGACCGGGGCTCAGCCCAAAACGTGAGCTCGAAAAGCGAGCCGCACAACCTGAGGTCGCCGGAACGACCCCGTCCCCGCATCCGCGCGGAGACCGTGATCAGGCCGCGACGACGTCCACCGCCTCCGCTGGCGCCTTGATGGTCACCCGTTCCGTCGGCACACCGGCCACCGACGTCACGGACACAGAATTGAGCATCGGGCGTACTGGCACAGGCACCGGCTCACTCGCCGCTGCCGATTCGGCCAGCTCAGCCAGCGAGAGCTCGTCGCTCACTTCTCGCATGAGCTCGGACATCCGTACGTCAAGCGCGTCGCAGATCGCGGAGAGCAGCTCGGAGGACGCCTCCTTCTGCCCCCGCTCCACCTCGGAGAGATAGCCGAGCGAGACTCGGGCGGACGAGGAGACTTCGCGCAGAGTACGGCCCTGGCGCTGGCGCTGCCGACGCAGCACGTCACCCAGCAGGCGACGGAGCAGAATCATCGGTGGCTCCCTCCTCGGACCGCGTAGCCGCATCCTTCACGCCCCACCGTACCGCCTCGCGCTGCGGCCGTGCGGGGAGCGATGTCGTGTTCACTCAGGGCTGTAAACATCAATTCCCCCCGTTCTGTTCCGTATCCTGTGCCCGCGCATTTTCCGAGAGTTGGTCCGCGAGCAGTTCCAGCACGCTCCGTACACTCTCTCTACGGATTTCCGCACGGTCGCCGTTCAATCGCAGCGCGAGGACTTTCCCCGCGCCGAGTGGTCCGCCGGCTGGTCCGCAGACGGCCACGAAGACCGTCCCCACCGGCTGTCCGTCCTGCGGTTCGGGGCCCGCGACACCGGTCGTCGCGACCCCCCATCCGGCCCCCAGACGGGTCCGCACACCTACCGCCATCTGCAGTGCGACATCCGGATCCACCGCCCCGCGCTCCGCCAGAAGGGTCTCGTCCACCCCGAGCAGATCGCGCTTGAGCACCGTCGCATACGCGGTGACGGACCCGCGAAAGGATTGTGAGGCGCCCGGCACCGAGGTGAGCTCCGCGGCCACCAGACCGCCCGTGAGGGACTCCGCCACGGCGACGGTCTGGTTACGCTCAGCGAGGAGCGTGAGCGCCCGCGCGGCGGCATTCATCGCGGCGGCTCCGCCGCGGCACGCTCCTCCGCGAGCCCCTTGCGTCGCAGCACCACCGCCTGGCGCACGTAGTCGAGGCCCGTGACGACCGTCAGCACGACCGCGACCGCCATCACCCAGAAGCGGAGTGTGGCCAGTGCACCGGTCAGCGCGAGCACGTACATGCCCACCGCGGTGCCCTGTGCCAGGGTCTTCAGCTTGCCGCCACGGCTGGCCGGAATGACGCCGTGCCGGATCACCCAGAAGCGCATCAGCGTGATCCCCAGCTCACGGAAGAGGATCACACCGGTCACCCACCAGGGCAGGTCGCCCAGCGCCGACAGGCAGATCAGCCCCGCCGCCATGATCGCCTTGTCGGCGATCGGGTCGGCGATCTTCCCGAAGTCGGTGACCAGGTTGTACGTACGCGCCAGATGGCCGTCGAAGACGTCGGTGATCATGGCGACGGCGAACGCCGCCCAGGCCCAGGCGCGCCAGGCCGGGTCGTACCCGCCGTCCTGGAGCATCAGCACCACGAAGGCCGGCACGAGCACCAGGCGCATCATCGTAAGGATGTTCGCGATGTTCCACAGGCTGGCCTGGTTGACGGCCGCAGCGCCCAGCTTGCCGCCGGGCGTCGGCCTACCCCTACCGCCCGCGGCGGATGCCGGCACTCCGGTCATCTGCCCGCCTCCTCAGCCAGACACTCGGCCACCAGGTCGACGCCCTCCGTACCCACGACCTTCGCCACGACCATACGGCCCGGTGCGAGCCCGTCGGTCGAGGTGAAGATCACCTGCCCGTCGGTCTCCGGCGCCTGGTGGGCGGCGCGCCCGACGGCGCCGTCCCCGTCCACCGAGTCGTCGACCGACTCGACCAGTACTTCCAGGGTCTCTCCGAGTCGCTCTTCCGCGCGCTGCGCGGTCAGCTCCTCCGCGAGCCGCGACAGATGCGCCAGGCGCTCGTCGACGACGTCCTGGTCCAGCTTTCCGTCGTACGTGGCCGCCTCGGTGCCCTCCTCGTCGGAGTAGCCGAACACACCGATGGCGTCGAGCCGGGCGTGTGTGACGAAGCGTTCCAGCTCGGCGAAGTCCTCGGCGCTCTCGCCGGGGAAGCCGACGATGAAGTTGGACCGCACACCGGCCTGCGGCGCCTTGCCGCGGATCGTGTCGAGCAGTTCCAGGAACCGGTCGGTGTCGCCGAAGCGCCGCATGGAGCGCAGCACGGTCGGCGCCGAGTGCTGGAACGACAGGTCGAAGTAGGGCGCCACCTTCTCGGTCGACGTCAGCACGTCGATCAGACCCGGCCGCATCTCGGCCGGCTGCAGATAGCTGACCCGCACCCGCTCGATGCCGTCGACGGCGGCGAGCTCCGGCAGCAGGGTCTCCAGAAGACGGATGTCGCCCAGGTCCTTGCCGTACGAGGTGTTGTTCTCGGAGACCAGCATGATCTCCTTCACGCCCTGCTCGGCCAGCCAGCGGGTCTCCCCCAGCACATCGCTCGGGCGGCGCGAGATGAAGGAGCCGCGGAACGAGGGGATCGCACAGAACGAGCAGCGGCGGTCGCAGCCGGAAGCCAGCTTCACCGAGGCGACCGGGCTGGTGTCCAGACGGCGGCGCAGCGGCGCGCGCGGGCCCGAGGCGGGCGCGAGGCCCTCGGGGAGGTCGGCGGGGGCGCTCTCCTGCGGCGCGTCCCCTGCCTGCGGCAGAGAACCGGAACCTGCCTGGGCGTGGCCCGGCAGGGCGACACCCGGGGCGGACTGGCGCTCCACCGGGCTCAGGGGCAGCAGCTTGCGCCGGTCACGCGGTGTGTGGGCCTCCACACTGCCGCCGCTGAGGATGGTCTGGAGGCGGTTGGAGATGTCCGCGTAGTCGTCGAAGCCGAGCACCCCGTCGGCCTCCGGCAGGGCTTCCGCCAGCTCCTTGCCGTACCGCTCGGCCATGCAGCCGACCGCGACGACGGCCTGGGTTCTGCCATGATCCTTCAGGTCATTGGCTTCCAGCAGGGCGTCGACGGAGTCCTTCTTGGCGGCCTCCACGAACCCGCAGGTGTTGACGACTGCGACATCCGCGTCTGCGGCTTCCTCGACGAGCTCCCAGCCGTCCGCTGCCAAGCGGCCTGCGAGCTCCTCCGAGTCCACCTCGTTACGGGCGCAGCCAAGAGTGACAAGGGCGACGGTACGGCGTTCGGGCATGGACTCAAGACTACTTTGTCCCAGCCGTACCCCCGTCGCTCCCCCTTCTCGGGGCTCACCCCCGCCTCCAGGGCGCGTGCTGCCGGTCGGGACGGCCGATCGCCCCTGCGCCCCACGGGCGCGGGAGGTGCCACTCGTGCCCG
Source organism: Streptomyces sp. STAM6 (assembly GCF_054963715.1). Classification (NCBI taxonomy): domain Bacteria; kingdom Bacillati; phylum Actinomycetota; class Actinomycetes; order Kitasatosporales; family Streptomycetaceae; genus Streptomyces; species Streptomyces sp. STAM6. The sequence continues at coordinate 271,033 of NZ_JBUEFZ010000006.1, forward strand.
GTTCGCTCGCGCCTCACGACTGTGCGCGCTCGGGGAAGCCCGCGCGCCCCCTGCCGTCGGCGGGGGACCCACTTCACCTCGCTCGCCCCGGCGCCCTCGTCCTGCTGGGCGGCCACCCGACCCCCGGGCGGCCGAGCCCTCGCGTCAGCCGACCTGGGGGTCGCCCTTGGTGTAGCTCAGGCGCTCGACCTGGCCCGCCTCGAACTCGTCCTCGACCTTCTTGCCATTGACGAAGAGCTCGATGGCTCCGGCGTTGCCGAGGATCAGGTCGAGCCGTTCGTCGTCCTGGAAGGTCTTGGAGTCACCCTTGAGGAGGAGGCCGTCGAAGAGCAGCTTGCCGTCGCGGGCCTTCGCGGAGATCCAGCTCTTGTCGTCGACGGCGGTGAGCTTGACCGTCACCTTGTCCTTGGGGACGGCGGCGATGGCGCTCTCGGCGGGCGCGGGCGGCGCCGGCGGCTTGGGCGCGCTCGGCTTCTTGGTGTGCTTCTGTGCCGGCGCCGGGCCCTCGGCGACCTGGTTGCTCCTGGAGCCGCCGTCGCCGTTGAACATGGTGAAGCCGACGAAGCCGATCACGGCGACGATCGCCGCGACCATGGCGGCGGTCCAGTTGGGCCGGCGTCGCTCCGGGCGGATACGTTCCGCCTCGAACAGCGGCGCGGCAGGCGTCGGCGCGGGCCGGCCACCGTGCTCGGCGTCGTACTGGTCGACCAGTGCGCCGGCGTCGAGGCCGACCGCACGCGCGAGCGTGCGGATGTGGCCACGGGCGTACACATCACCGCCGCACCGCGAGAAGTCGTCCTCCTCGATGGCGTGCACGATCGGAACGCGCACGCGGGTGGAGGTGCTGACCTCCTCGACGGTCAGACCTGCGTCGATACGGGCTTGCTGGAGGGCGCGACCGATCGAAGGCACGGCGTCTTCGGGGGTCGAAGGACGGTCGTCTTCGGGGGAGTTGCCGATGGACACGAGGGCGCCTTTCGAGCGTGTAACCACCTGCTGGAGGTTCAGTCTATGGGTGGTACGAAAGGGTGGAGCAACCGGGCGGATGCACTTTGTACGCCATCGGAATGGCCGGGCATCCAAGGGCGGGACAACTATTCTCCGTCCCTCCCTCCAACTTGACGTACGGCAGGGGGAAACGGTTGCTCACGATTCCCTTACGAGTGAGTCATCCTTACGTGTCCGACTCCCCACGGATGACGGCGAGTACTCCATCCAGCTCATCCGGTTTGACAAGCACGTCCCGCGCCTTGGACCCCTCGCTGGGTCCCACGATGCTGCGGGACTCCATCAGGTCCATGAGCCGGCCGGCCTTGGCGAAGCCGACGCGAAGCTTGCGCTGGAGCATCGACGTGGAACCGAACTGGGTCGACACCACGAGCTCGGCGGCCTGGCAGAGGAGGTCGAGGTCGTCGCCGATCTCCTCGTCGATCTCCTTCTTCTGCTTGCCGCCGACGGTGACGTCGTCCCGGAAGACGGGGGCCATCTGGTCCTTGCAGTGCCGTACGACCGCCTGGACCTCTTCCTCGGTGACAAAGGCTCCCTGCATACGGGTCGGCTTGTTGGCCCCCATGGGCAGGAACAGCCCGTCGCCCTTGCCGATGAGCTTCTCGGCGCCCGGCTGGTCGAGGATGACCCGGCTGTCGGCGAGCGAGGAGGTGGCGAAGGCGAGCCGCGAGGGCACGTTCGCCTTGATCAGGCCGGTGACGACGTCGACGGAGGGCCGCTGGGTGGCGAGCACCAGATGGATGCCGGCGGCGCGGGCCAGCTGGGTGATCCGGACGATGGCGTCCTCGACGTCCCGCGGGGCGACCATCATCAGGTCGGCGAGCTCGTCGACGATGACCAGCAGGTACGGGTAGGGCTGCAGCTCGCGCTCGCTGCCCTCCGGGGGCTTGACCTTGCCGGCGCGCACGGCGGCGTTGAAGTCGTCGATGTGCCGGTAGCCGTACGCCGCGAGGTCGTCATAGCGCAGGTCCATCTCGCGCACCACCCACTGGAGCGCCTCGGCGGCCCGCTTGGGGTTGGTGATGATCGGGGTGATCAGGTGCGGGATTCCCTCGTACGCGGTGAGCTCGACCCGTTTGGGGTCGACGAGGACCATCCGCACGTCCTCGGGAGTCGCTCTTATCATGATCGAAGTGATCAGGCAGTTGATGCAGGACGACTTGCCGGAGCCGGTCGCGCCGGCCACCAGCACGTGCGGCATCTTGGCCAGGTTGGCCATCACATAGCCGCCCTCGACGTCCTTGCCGAGCGCCACGAGCATCGGGTGGTCGTCCTCGGCGGCGTCGGCCAGCCGGAGCACGTCGCCCAGGTTGACCATTTCGCGGTCGGTGTTGGGGATCTCGATGCCGACGGCGGACTTGCCAGGGATCGGAGAGATGATCCGCACGTCGGGGCTGGCGACGGCGTACGCGATGTTCTTGGTGAGGGCCGTGATGCGCTCGACCTTGACGGCCGGGCCGAGCTCCACTTCGTAGCGGGTGACCGTCGGACCGCGGGTGAAGCCGGTGACGGCGGCGTCGACCTTGAACTCGGAGAAGACGTTGGTGAGCGCGGCGACGATGGCGTCGTTGGCGGCGCTGCGGGTCTTGCCGGGCCCGCCGCGCTCCAGCAGGTCCAGCGAGGGCAGGGAGTAGGTGATGTCCCCGGAGAGCTGGAGCTGCTCGGCGCGTGCGGGCAGGCCCTGTGACCCGTCGCGTACGGGCGCGGGCTTGGTCAGGTCGGGCACCAGCCCGTCCTGCCGGGCCCCGGCCGTTCTCGCGTCCCCGGCGTCGCGTGCGGGCGGTACGGGGGCGGCGGCGCGGGCGGCCTCGGCGGCCTGTCGGCGGTCGCCGCTGACGTCCCGGGTGAGGTCGGCGACGACCGGCGAGGGCGGCATCCCGTTCAGGACGGCTCCGTCGAGGGCCGCCGCCGCTGCCGCCGCGACGTCCACCGCGTCCATGGGGCGGTCGAACAGAGGCTCGGGGGGTGTGGAGCGCGCGGCGGTCTTCCGGGGCTTCCTGCGCCGGGCGAGGGCCTCTTCCTCGGCCTCGTCCGGATCGTGGGCGCCGGCGGCCGGTCCACGCCGGCGGGACCGGGCGGGCAGCGCCTCGCGCCACTGCTCCTCGTACCGCTCGTCGTCCTGGCCCGGCTCCTGGTCGTGGGGCTCGACGATGCCGAGGCGCGCGCCGAGGGCACGCAGCCGCTGCGGGATGGCGTTGACGGGGGTCGCCGTGACGACGAGCAGCCCGAAGACGGTGAGCAGGACCAGCATCGGTACGGCGAGGACCTCGCCCATCATGAAGACCAGCGGCTGGGATGCGCCCCATCCGATCAGGCCGCCGGCGTCCTGCACGGCCTCGCCGCCCTCGCCCCGTCCGGGTGATCCGCACGCGATGTGGACCTGCCCGAGGACGCCGATGACGAGCGCGGACAGCCCGATCACGATGCGTCCGTTGGCCTCGGGCCTCTCGGGGTGCAGGATCAGCCGGATCGCGATGGCGCCGACGAGTAGGGGGACAAGCAGGTCGAGCCGGCCGAAGGCGCCGGTCACCAGCATGTCGACGAGGTCGCCGACCGGGCCGCGCAGGTTGGCCCAGGTGCCGGCCGCGACGATCAGGGCGACGCCGAGCAGCAGCAGCGCGAGGCCGTCCTTGCGGTGGGCGGGATCGAGGCCCTTGGCGCCGCGGCCTATGCCGCGGAACATGGCGCCGACCGCGTGGGCGAGCCCGAGCCAGAGGGCGCGCACCAGGCGGTACACACCCCCGGTCGGGGACGGCGCGGGCGTGGGGGCGGGTTTCCTGGCCGCGGCCTTCTTGGCCGGAGTGGCCTTCTTCGGTGCGGTCTTCTTGGCGGCGGTCTTCTTCGCGGGAGGTTTGGCGGGCGCCGCTTTCTTCGGGGCGCCGGTCGTACGGCCGGCGCGCGGCTTCGCGGTGCCCGCCGTGCCCTGGGAACCCTTGCCGGACGTACGTGAGGCCATGGTGGTGAGGTTACCGGTGTGCGCCGCGGGGGACACGCGTGACTTCCGCTTCACCCGTTCGTGTCGCCCTGGACGTGCACGCGAACTGACGTCTGCTCATGCGGACGGTGCTTGCAGGGCCGGTCAGTTGGGTGAGGGAAGGCCGGACGAGCTGCCTCCGGTGCCCGGCTCCAGCGCGTCCAGCGCCCTGCGCAGCCCGGTGAGCTTGCGCTCCAGATGGGCGGCCGTGGCGACCGCGGCGGCGTCCGCCGAGTCGTCGTCGAGCTGCTTGGAGAGCGCCTCGGCCTGCTCCTCAACTGCCGCGAGCCGGGCGGACAGTTCGGCGAGGAGGCCGGCGGACTCCTTGGCCGGGCCCTGACCGCCGCCCTCGAGCTGGAGCCGCAGCAGCGCGGCCTGCTCACGCAGCTGACAGTTCTTCATATAAAGCTCGACGAAGACGGAGACCTTGGCGCGCAGCACCCAGGGGTCGAACGGCTTGGAGATGTAGTCGACGGCCCCCGCGGCGTACCCCCGGAAGGTGTGGTGCGGGCCGTGGTTGATCGCGGTCAGGAAGATGATCGGGATGTCCCGTGTCCGTTCCCGACGCTTGATGTGCGCGGCGGTCTCGAATCCGTCCATTCCTGGCATCTGGACGTCCAGCAGAATGACCGCGAAGTCGTCCGTCAGCAGCGCTTTGAGCGCTTCCTCCCCTGACGATGCCCGCACCAGTGTCTGATCGAGCGCAGAGAGGATGGCCTCCAGCGCCAGCAGATTCTCCGGTCGGTCATCGACCAGGAGGATCTTGGCCTTCTGCACCATGGCCCGTCCTCCTCGCCCCGGCAGTTGGCCGGGCGCCGCCCCAGGGGACGACTCCCTTGCGCCGTCCGTCCTTGTGCCGGTCATGGTAGCCGCACCCCGCCTGTCACCACACCCTGTCACCGCGATGTCACTGTGCACGTAGCAGAAACGCGGTGGGAGACCAGAAGGTTCCCCGAATGCCGTCGCCTCACACGCCTTCGACCACAGTCAGTCAGCAAAACACCAGGATTGGCCCCACCACCGATCACTCTCCGCGCATCCACTGCTCCATCACCGAGAGCAAATGATCCGGATCCACCGGCTTCGTAACGTAATCGGAGGCGCCGGACTCGATCGCCTTCTCCCGGTCGCCCTTCATCGCCTTCGCCGTGAGCGCGATGATCGGCAGACCGGCGAACTGCGGCATCCGGCGGATGGCGGTCGTCGTGGCATACCCGTCCATCTCGGGCATCATGATGTCCATCAGTACGACCGTCACATCGTCGTGCTGTTCCAGGACTTCGATGCCCTCGCGCCCGTTCTCCGCGTAGAGCACCGACAGCCCGTGCTGCTCGAGCACGCTCGTGAGCGCGAAGACATTGCGGATGTCGTCGTCGACGATCAGCACCTTCTCGCCGCCGAACTCGAAACTCCGCCGGGGCTCCTGCAGCTCCTGGCCGGCCGCCGGCCACGCCTCCTGCGGCGCGGCGGCGCCGTTGGGCGCGGCGGACTGCGCGGTGGGCCGATCGGCGGACGCCGGTGCGGCGCTCCCCTGCCCTGGCAGCGCGGGCCGCTGCTCCGTCCCGCTCAGCGCCCGCCGCCTGTGCCGGAACAACGCGCCCGCGCCGGAGCGGCCACCGGCTACCGGCCCGGACCCGGCGCCCTGCTGCGCCGCCCCGTCCAGGCCTCCCTGGTCGGCCACGCCGAGCTGCGGGTCCGATCCGGGGGCCTGCGGGTAGCCCTGCGGCGGCAGCTCGCTCGGGTGCAGCGGCAGGTAGAGGGTGAACGTCGAGCCGCGGCCCGGTTCGCTCGCCGCGTGGATCTCGCCGCCCAGGAGCCGGGCGATCTCCCGGCTGATCGACAGCCCCAGGCCCGTACCGCCGTACTTGCGGCTGGTCGTGCCGTCGGCCTGCTTGAACGCCTCGAAGATCACGCGCATCTTGCTCGCCGCGATGCCGATACCCGTGTCCGTCACCGAGAAGGCGATCAGATCGGCCTCCGGGTCGCGCAGCGAACCCGCCTCCAGCAGCTGCTCCCGGATCGACTGCGGCACATCCATGCTCGCCGGCCGGATCACCAGCTCGACCGCCCCGCTGTCGGTGAACTTCACCGCGTTGGACAGCAGGTTGCGCAGCACCTGCAGCAGCCGCTGTTCGTCGGTGTGCAGCGTGGCCGGCAGCTCCGGGGACACCCGTACGGAGAAGTCGAGCCCCTTCTCCGCCGTCAGCGGCCGGAACGTCGCCTCGACGTAGTCGACGAGCTGCACCAGCGCGATCCGGGTCGGGCTGACGTCCATCTTGCCCGCCTCGACCTTCGACAGGTCGAGGATGTCGTTGATCAGCTGGAGCAGGTCGGATCCCGCCCCGTGAATGGTCTCGGCGAACTCGACCTGCTTCGGTGACAGGTTCCCCTCGGCGTTGTCCGCGAGCAGCTTCGCGAGGATGAGCAGCGAGTTCAGCGGCGTACGCAGCTCGTGCGACATGTTCGCCAGGAACTCCGACTTGTACCGCATGGAGACGGCGAGCTGCTCGGCCCGCTCCTCCAGCACCTGCCGGGCCTCCTCGATCTCGGTGTTCTTCACCTCGATGTCGCGGTTCTGCTGCGCCAGCAGCTCGGCCTTCTCCTCCAGCTCCGCGTTGGAGTCCTGCAGCGCCTTCTGCCGGCTCTCCAGCTCGGCCGACCGCTCCCGCAGCTGCTCGGTCAGTTCCTGCGACTGCTTCAGCAGCACCTCGGTCTTGGTGTTGACGCTGATGGTGTTGACGCTGGTCGCGATCATCTCGGCGATCTGGTTGAGGAAGTCGCGCTGGATCTGGGTGAAGGGCTGGAACGACGCCAGCTCGATCACACCCAGCACCTTGCCCTCGAAGAGCACCGGCAGCACGACGACATGCGCGGGCGCGGCCTCACCGAGGCCGGAGGAGATCCTCAGATAGCCCGGCGGCACATTGACCTGGATGGTCCGCTTCTCCTCGGCCGCCGTGCCGATCAGCGTCTCGCCCGGACGGAAGGACGTGGGCATCGAGCCGGCCGAGTAGCCGTAGCTGCCGCGCATGACCAGCTCGTACGAGCTGTCTCCGGGCACCTCCAGTTCCCCGCCGCCGCCCGTGGGCATCGCCAGGAAGAAGGCGCCGTGCTGGGCGGAGACGACCGGCGTCAGCTCGCTCATGATCAGCGACGCCACGTCGTCGAGATCGCGGCGGCCCTGCATCAGACCGGAGATACGGGCCAGGTTGCCCTTCAGCCAGTCCTGCTCCTCGTTGGCGAGGGTGGTGTCCCGCAGGTTGGCGATCATCGTGTTGATGTTGTCCTGGAGGACCTGGATCTCGCCCGCCGCGTCCACGTCGATCTTGAGGTTGAGGTCACCGCGGGTCACCGCCGTGGCGACGGCCGCGATGGCGCGCACCTGCCGGGTCAGGTTCCCGGCCATCTCGTTCACCGACTCGGTCAGGTCGCGCCAGGTGCCGTCGACGTCCCGCACACGCGCCTGGCCGCCCAGGATGCCCTCGGTGCCCACCTCACGGGCCACACGGGTGACCTCCTGGGCGAACGAGGAGAGCTGGTCGACCATCGTGTTGATGGTGTTCTTCAGCTCCTGGATCTCTCCGCGCGCGTCGATGTCGATCTTCTTGGTGAGATCGCCCTTGGCGATGGCGGTGGTGACCGTGGCGATCTGGCGCACCTGGCCGGTCAGGTTGGACGCCATCGAGTTCACCGACTCGGTCAGGTCCTTCCAGGTGCCGGAGACTCCCGGCACCCGGGCCTGACCGCCCAGCTCACCCTCCGTGCCCACCTCACGCGCCACACGCGTCACCTCGTCGGCGAACGACGACAGCGTCGTCACCATCGTGTTGACCGTGTCGGCGAGCTCGGCGACCTCGCCGCGCGCCTCGACCGTCACCTTCTTCGTCAGATCGCCGTTGGCGACGGCCGACGACACCCGGGAGATGTTGCGCACCTGGGAGGTCAGGTTGTTGGCCATGACGTTGACGTTGTCGCTCAGGTCCTTCCAGATGCCGGTGACGCCCCGCACCCGGGCCTGACCGCCGAGGATGCCCTCCGTGCCCACCTCGCGGGCGACGCGCGTCACCTCGTCGGCGAAGTTGGACAGCTGGTCCACCATCGTGTTGACGGTGGTGACCAGGTCGAGGATCTCACCGCGCGCGTCGACGGTGATCTTCTTGGACAGGTCGCCCTTGGCGACGGCGGTGGTCACCTCCGCGATGTTGCGCACCTGGGAAGTGAGGTTGTTCGCCATCGAGTTGACGGACTGGGTCAGGTCCTTCCAGGTACCGGAGACGCCCTGCACCTCCGCCTGACCTCCGAGGATGCCCTCGGTGCCCACCTCGCGGGCGACCCGCGTCACCTGCTCGGCGAAGTTGGACAGCTGGTCCACCATCGTGTTGAGGGTGTTCTTCAGCTCCAGGATCTCGCCCCGGGCGTCCACATCGATCTTCTGGGACAGATCACCGCGCGCCACCGCCGTGGCGACCTGGGCGATATTGCGGACCTGGGCGGTCAGGTTCCCGGCCATGCCGTTCACCGAGTCCGTCAGGTCGCGCCAGACACCGGCCACACCCGGCACCTGCGCCTGCCCGCCGAGCCGCCCGTCCGTGCCCACCTCGCGGGCCACCCGCGTCACCTGCTCGGCGAACGCGGACAGCTGGTCCACCATCGTGTTGATGGTGTTCTTCAGCTCCAGGATCTCGCCCCGGGCGTCCACGTCGATCTTCTGGGACAGATCACCGCGCGCCACCGCCGTCGTCACCTGGGCGATCTGACGCACCTGGGAAGTCAGGTTCCCCGCCATGAAGTTGACGGAGTCGGTGAGCTCCTTCCACGTACCGGAGACACCGTCCACCCGGGCCTGGCCGCCGAGCCGGCCCTCCGTGCCCACGTCTCGCGCCATCCGCGTCACCTGGTCGGCGAACGACGACAGCTGCGCCACCATCGTGTTGACGGTGTTCTTCAACTCCAGCATCTCGCCCGCGACATCGACGGTGACCTTCTGCGACAGATCACCGTTGGCGACCGCCGTCGTCACCTGCGCGATGTCACGCACCTGACCGGTCAGGTTGCGGAACGCCGTGTTCACCGAGTCGGTGAGGTCCTTCCACGTACCGGCCGCGCCGGGCACCTCCGCCTGACCGCCCAGCCGGCCCTCGACCCCGACCTCCCGCGCCACACGCGTGACTTCGGACCCGAACGCCGACAGCTGGTCCACCATCGTGTTGACGGTGTTCTTCAACTCCAGCATCTCGCCGGCCACATCGACGGTGACCTTCTGCGACAGATCACCGTTGGCGACCGCCGTCGTCACCTGCGCGATGTCACGCACCTGGGTGGTGAGGTTGCGGAAGACGGTGTTGACGGAGTCGGTGAGGTCCTTCCAGGTCCCCGCCGCGCCCGGCACCTGCGCCTGACCGCCGAGCAGACCCTTGGCACCGACCTCGCTCGCCACGCGCGTCACCTCGTCGGCGAACGTCCGGAGCGTCTCCGTCATCTGGTTGATCGTGTCAGCGAGCTGCGCCACCTCACCGCGCGCACTCACGGTCACCTTCTGTGACAGGTCGCCGTTCGCGACCGCCGTCGTCACCTCGGCGATGCCCCGCACCTGGGACGTGAGGTTGCCCGCCATCGTGTTGACGGAGTCGGTCAGGTCCTTCCACACACCGGCCACACCCGGCACCTCGGCCTGACCGCCGAGCTCACCCTCCGTACCCACCTCGCGTGCGACGCGGGTCACCTCGGAGGAGAACGACGACAGCTGGTCCACCATCGTGTTGACGGTGTTCTTCAGCTGCAGCATCTCACCGGCGACGTGGACGGTGACCTTGCGCGACAGATCACCCTTGGCGACGGCGGTCGTCACCAGGGCGATGTCACGCACCTGAGCGGTCAGCCGGTACGCCATGGTGTTGACCGAGTCCGTCAGGTCCTTCCACGAACCGGACATACCGCGCACCTGGGCCTGGCCACCCAGCTTGCCCTCGGTGCCGACCTCCAGCGCCACCCGCGTCACCTCGTCGGTGAACGCCGACAGCTGGTCGACCAGGTTGTTGACCGTCCGCGCGACCTTCAGGAACTCGCCCCGCAGCGGCCTCGCCGCCCCGTCGGCGCTCTCCGAGCGCAGCTCCATCCGCTGGTCCAGGTCGCCCTCGGCGACCGCCGACAGCACCCGGCCGACCTCGGAGACCGGCCGCGTCAGATCGTCCACCAGCGCGTTCGCGGCCTCGATGGCCTGCGCCCACGCGCCCTCGCTGGCCCCCACCTCCAGCCGCTCGGACAGCTTGCCCTCACGGCCGACCATCCGCCGGACCCGTGACAGCTCCCCGGTCAGATGCAGCTTGCGGTCGGCGACCTCGTTGAAGACCGCGGAGATCTCCGCCATGACGCCGTCACCGGTCACGGTCAGGCGCTTGCGGAAATTGCCGTCCCGCATCGACGCCAGGGCCGCCAGCAGCCGCTCCAGGGCAGCGGCGTCCACCTCGACCGTCCCGCCGCTCCGGGACCGTCCGCCCTTCGCGCGCGTGCTGCCGCCCCGCGCCGTCACGCCAGACTCCACCGTGTCCCTCCCGCAGGGGTTGACCGTTCGGGTACTGCTCGGGTACTGCTCAGTACTTCTCTGGCATTACCGCACTTCTCCGGCATTGCCAGTCCGGCTGCCTCTGGAAGCCTTCCCAGTGTTTCACCACGTCCGTACGAGGCCATAACAGTTCGGCAGCTTCGCATAACGTCCCCACCCTCGGGGGACGGAAACAGCCGTGACCACCATCCACCCGGACTGCGAAGGTAAGTAACCTGGCATCCGGCTGTCCAACCGCCCCGGTCCGCCCGGCGGGGGCGGTGCGGCGCAGCACGACCAGCGGGCACCGGGAGGGGCAGGGCCGATCATGGCAGAGCCGGGCGTCGAGACGCGTACGAGGAGTTCTGTGATCACCGCGCGGGCGGCCGCCAGCTTCGAGCCTGTGGGGCGGTCCGTAGCGACCGCGCGGGCCTTTGTCCGGGACACTCTCCAGGGCTGGGGGTACACCGACGTCGTCGACGACGCCGTAGTCCTCACCAGTGAACTCGTGACCAACGCCGTGATCCACGCCGGCACCGCCGCGGACGTCCTGTGCCTGCGCACGGAGGAGGGGGTGCGCGTCGAGGTCGCCGATCGCTACCCCGAACGCGAGGTCCCCCTCCAGGGCACCGGCCGCTCCCTGGGCAGCCCCGACCGCGAGAACGGCCGCGGACTGCTGCTGTGCGCCGCCCTCGCCTCCCGCTGGGGCGTCGAGTACTCCCCCACCCAGAAGCAGGTGTGGTTCCAGCTCGACCTGCCGCAGCGCCGCGTCGGCACCCGCTCCGCCGGCCCCGCGCTGCCCACCGAGCTCCTCCCGGTGGCCGACGAACGGGTCCGCGTCGCGGTCGCCCAGATCGACCGCAACGGCGCCATCACGGCCTGGAACGAGGACGCCGAGGCCCTTTTCGGGTACGCCGCCGACCAAGTCGTCGGCAAGCCACTGGGCGACTTCGCCGCCTGGCCGCACACCCCCGGCATCGGCACCGGTCTGGCCGAGGCGCTCCGGCTGTCCCGCTGGGAAGGCAGCTACGGCCTGCGCGGCAACGACGGCCGCGTGATCCCCGTCTACGCCTCCCACCTGCGCGTACGGGACACCAACGGGGAACCGTCGACGGTCTGTCTCCTGGTGCGGGACTACGAACGCGCGGTCCTTCAGTCCCCGCCGCGCACTCCGGTCTCCGATTCCGGCAGTGACAACCGCAGCAGCGACCCGTTCGAGGTCTTCATCGGCTCCCCCGCCCCCGACGACCTGGACGGCCTCCTCCAGCGCACCGTCGAGCGCGCCCGCGACATGCTGGACGGCGATTCGGCCTTCCTGCTGCTGGCCACCGACGACGAGACCGAGCTGGAGGTGCGCGCCACCACCGGCCTCCCCTCCGCCCGCCAGCGGTTCGCCCGCGTTCCCGTCGAGTCCGGCACCGGCCGGTACGCCTCCGCCCGCATGCCGGCCGTCCACGAGGACCTCGCAGCCGTGCCCGGCGCCGTCCCGCTGCTCAACGGCACCGGCATGCGCTCGGTCGTCACGGTCCCGCTCAAGGTCGAGGGCCGTCTCACCGGTTCCCTGGGTGTCGCCGCCGAAGCCGCCAACCGCTACTCGAACGAGGAGGCCCTCCGTCTCCAGTTCGCCGCCGACCGCATCGCCCTGGCCGTCGAGTCCGCCCGCCTCGGCGAGCTCGAACGCCTCCGCCGCGGCTCCCTGAGCTTCCTCGTCGAGGCCTCCGACCTCCTGGCCGGCACTCTGGACCGCGACCAGACCCTGGCCCTCATGGCGCAGATGACCGTGCCCACGCTCGCGACCTGGTGCGCCGTCTACACGATCGCCGATCAGGCCTCCGACCCGTATCTCTCGTACGTCCTCCACGAGGACGAGGAGCGCATCGACGGCCTGAAGGCCCTCCTGTCGAAGATCCCCCCGCCGGAGCCGCTGCTGTCGCCCGGAGCCCGGATCTGGACGGCGCCCGCCGACGCCGCCCACCAGGCCGCCCTGCGGACCTCGATGCGTGAGCTGGGCCTCGGCTCCACGCCCCTCTCGTCCGGCATCGGCACGACCCTCGCCACGGCGGCCGCCGTCGGCGGCGAGACGGTCGTCCTCCCCCTGGTGGCCCGCAACCGTGTCATCGGCATGCTCACCCTCGGGAAGCCCTCCGACGACCACTTCCGCCAGGAGATCCTGGAGCTCGCCGAGGACCTCTCCCGCCGGGCCGCCCTCGCCCTCGACAACGCCCGCCTGTACTCGGAGCGCATGGCGATCAGCCAGTCCCTCCAGCGCAGTCTGCTGCCCCCTGGCCTGCCCCAGATCCCCGGCGTCGAGGTCGACGTCATCTACCGCGCGGCCGGCGAGGGCAATGAGGTCGGCGGCGACTTCTACGACCTCTTCCCGATCCATGACAACGCGTACGGCTTCGCCATCGGCGACGTCTGCGGCACGGGTCCGGAGGCCGCGGCCGTCACCGGCCTGGCCCGTCACGCGCTGCGTCTGCTGGCCCGCGAGGGCTTCGGCGGCCCGGCCGTCCTGGAGCGCCTCAACGCCGCGATCCTCGACGAGGGAGCCCGCAGCCGTTTCCTCACGCTCCTGTACGGCGAGCTGTGGCCGCAGGAGGACGGCAGCGCCGTCCTCAAGGTCGTCTGCGCCGGGCATCCCCTGCCGCTCCGTCTGCGCCAGGACGGCACGGTCGAGGCGGCGGCCGAACCGCAGCCGCTGCTGGGTGTGATGGAGGACCTGGAGCTGTACGAGCAGACGGTCACCCTGGCCCCGGGCGATGTCCTGCTGTGCGTCACGGACGGCGTCACGGAACGCCGCGAGGGCACCCGCATGCTGGGCGACGACGGCCTCGCCGACGTCCTCACGACGTGCACGGGCCTGACCGCCGGTGCGGTCACCGCCCGCGTGTTGCGCGCGGTCGAACGCTTCGCCGCGGAGCCGGCCTCCGACGACATGGCCATCCTCGCGATGCGCGTTCCGGAGCCCCACACGAGCTGAACGCGAAGAAGGCCCCCGCCACTTGGGCGGGGGCCTTCTTCTTTTTCGGAGCCCCCAAACGGAATCGAACCGTTGACCTTCTCCTTACCATGGAGACGCTCTGCCGACTGAGCTATAGGGGCCGGCTTGTCGCTGTGGGGTTTCCCCCTCGGCAACGGAATAGATCATACCCCGAAAGTGTCGGTGCTCCTAACCAGCCGCTCTTCCGGACTGTCCCGGGTGCCGCTCCACCCACAGAAGGATGCGGTTCGGCACGGAGAAGTCGCCGCGCCGACGCGGTTGTTGCCGCTGTCGACTGCGGCGCGGGCAGCAGCAGGGCAACAAGGGTGGGTGCCGAGAGTTGCGACGCAGACATTCAACGGCGTTTGAAACCGATGGGGTTGGCCGAGGCTCCGACGCAGAAGCTCTCAAGCCACCCCTGAACGCG
>NZ_JBUEFZ010000007.1:0-236197 GCF_054963715.1 Streptomyces sp. STAM6
TCATCCTGCCCATCATCTACGGCATCAAGGAGCTCGCCAAGGACGGCCTCGCGGCGCTGCCTGCGGCCACCCTGACCGGCGGTCTGGTACTCGGGGTGCTGTTCGTGCACCGGCAGTCCGGGCTGGCCAGTCCCCTGCTCGACGTCACACTGTTCAGGAACCGTTCGTTCAGCGCCGCCCTGGGAATCCAACTGCTCAGCCTTGCCGCCATGGGCGGGGTCTACCTGTTCATCACCCAGTACACGCAACTGGTCGAGGGGCTCTCGCCACTCAAGGCGGGGCTGTGGCTGCTGCCCGCCGCCGGTGCGCTCATCCTGGCTTCCGCCCTGACTCCGGCGCTCGCCCGCAGGGTGCCCGCCGCGTACGTCATCGGGGCCTCGCTGGCGATCTCGGCGGTCGGCTACCTGGTACTCACCCAGGTCGACAGCGTCTCGGGGCTGCCCGTCCTCGTGACCGGCTTCGTCATCGTCTACCTGGGCATCAGTCCCATGTTCGTGATGGGCACCGACCTGATCGTCGGAGCGGCCCCGCCCGAGAAGGCGGGCTCGGCCGCCGCGATGTCCGAGACGAGTACCGAGTTCGGCGTCGCGCTGGGCGTCGCGGTCCTCGGCACCGTGGGCGCCGCCGTCTACCGCGACCGGATGACCGCCACCGTCCTCAGCGAGGTCCCGGCGCAGGAGGCCGAGTCCGCTCGCGAAAGCCTGCCCGACGCCATCGCCACGGTGGACGGCCTCCCCCACGGGCTGCATGACCTCGTGCTCGACCCCGCCCGCGCCGCCTTCACCCACGGGCTGAACATCACCAGCGGCATCAGCGCCCTGCTCGTCGCCGCCCTGGCCGTACTGGCCGTATGGCTCCTGCCCCGAACCCGTCCTGGCCACGCCACTACAGAGCCGAGCGGCACGGCAGGCACCGAAACCATCACAGACAGCACTGGCACCACGAATGCCGAAGCCACCAAAGGCGTCGCAGCCACCGCGACAATCGCAACCGCCGCGGTTTGCCGAGCACGGTGACACCCATCAATGTGCTGGGCACGTCGTGGTCACCGAACGCGTCCCGGACAACCTCCCACGCCGTCACCAGGTCCTCCCGCCGGTGAGAGGCAACGAGAACACGGGTGCTGATGACATCGTGCAGTGACGCGCCCGACTCCGTCAGAGCGGTCCGCATGTTCTCCACAGCCCTGGCCGCCTGCCCCGCGACGTCCCCGATCGCCGCAGTGGAGCCATCCTCATTCAGAGGACAGGCTCCGGCCAGGAAGATCAGCCGCGACTCGGCCGGGGCCGTGGCCGCGTAGGCGTACTCCGCAACATCGGACAGGGAGGCAGAGCGAATCAATGTGACAGCACGCGGCACGGGCTTCCTTTCGCAGCAGTTCCGGGACGCTCAGGACCTTCTCAATGGTCGACTCCGCGTTCGACACATTTTCCTGGCCCGTCGACTCCCGTGATGGGCCACTGCCGTCAGCCGCCCCATGGATCTCACGTGATCGAAGAAACACACCCTGGAAGACAGTGCCTTCCACGAGCCGTACCGTGCCGCCAGGGACACCCGATGCGATCCGGGCTGGAACTTCCAGGCGATCGCATCGATCACCTGGCGGTGATCACTCCACCGGCCGCCCGAGACAGCCTGCGGAGTTCACCGCGGCCTGACACGGGAACTCACTCGGGTGTACGCCCAGGCCTCGCGGCGGTCGCCGGCGTGGGCGTCGCGAGCCGAGGAGCACGGTCAGGTCGATCCGCTCGGTGCCGCCCACCGCCTCGTGCGCACGGCGGGCGAGCAGGCTGGTCAGCCCCGTGGCGACGCCCGCACTGAGCACGGCGATGGCCCCGGTCGCGACGGCCTGTCCGGCCAACCCCACGACACCGGTGAGCAGTCGGTGACTGGCGCCGACGTCCAGGCTGGGCGGCAAACGCAACGAACACCGGATCCAAGAGGTTCGAGCCAAGCCGCGTGACGGGCCCACTCCTCACCGGGCAACCCCCGGCGGGACCACGGCACTCATCGGGCCACCCTGTGGTGATCTGGGGTGAAACCACGCATTCCGTCATCACATCACAGCGTGTGCGGACGGACGGCAAGGCCAGGGCGGCACGTGCGCCGATCTTTGAAAGTTCTTGCAGAAGGTCTCTGCAAGTCATTGCGAAGCGTTGGTCATGGTCATTAAAGTCCGTGGCGCTGAAGGCATTTGACGGACCTTCGGCAGATCTGCCGAATGACTCGAGGAGTGTCGTGACGGTGCAAGCAGCCGTTGTCGAGCCCGGGGTGCGATGCGACGACGGCGGCTTCACGCTGCACGCACCGGAGGGCACGTCGTACCGCGTCGACATCACGCGCGGCCTGCTGGACCCCGAGAACCCACTCCTCGCCCGGGCCTGTGCGGGGCGCAGGGTCGTCGTCTTCACCGGACCGGCGGTGGAACGGCTCTACGGGCAGCGGCTGCGGCAGTACCTCTCCGCACGACTGGAGCCCGGCAGTTGGAGCGTCACCGTCCTTCCCGGCGGCGAGCACAACAAGACGATGCCGACGGTCGAGGAGATATGCGCCCGGGCCAAACAGGAGGGGCTCGACCGGCGGGGTGTGATGCTCGCCGTCGGCGGTGGAGTCACCTGTGACCTCGTCGGGTTCGCGGCGGCCATCTACTGCCGCGGCGTGCGGTACGTCAAGGTCAACACCACGCTCGTCGGCCAGGTGGACGTCGGCGTCGGTGTGAAGACCGGCGTCAACGCGCTCGGCACCAAGAACATGCTCGGCGCGTACCACCCGGCGGACGCCTCGCTGAACGACCCCGCCTTCCTCCGGACGCTGGCGCCGCGCCACATACGCTGCGGCCTGGGCGAGGTGGCCAAGATGGCCGTCATCAAGGACCCGTCACTCTTCCGAGCCCTGGAGGAGTGCCCCGACGTCTTCCGCACACCGCGACCGGCCCCTTCCTGGCTCACGGCCATGGGCTCGGACGACATCGAGGACTACGTCCTGCGCACCTCGATGCGGCTCATGATGGAGGAACTCTGCCCCAACCTCCGCGAGCACGATATGGCCCGGCTCGTCGACTTCGGCCACACCTTCGGACCGGCGATCGAGACCGCCAGCGGCTACCGCGTCGCGCACGGCGAGTCGGTCGCCGTCGACATGGCGCTGTCCACCGAACTCGCCCGTGTCCTGGGGATGATCGACGCCGCCGGATGCGAGCGGATCATCCGGCTCCTCGTCTCGCTGGGCCTGCCCGTGTACGACCCGGACACCTGCACCCCCGGCCTGATGGGGGGCGCCCTGCGCGCAGCCTGGGAGCGGCGGGGCCGCAGGCTGCACCTCGTGGTGCCCCGCGGCATCGGCACCGCGTCCTTCGTGGACGACCTGGACGACATCCCCGCGGGCGCCCTCGACGAGGCGCTGCGTGCGCTCGGCCGCCGTGCGGCCGCCCTCCCCTCCCCGCTCGCCGACGCCCACTGAATCCCAGGAGCCACCGCACGATGAGCCACGCCGAGTCGCTGCACCGCCCCGCCCTCACCAATCTCTACGACGATCTGCTGAAGGAAGTGACGGGCGACCACGGCGGAGAGGGCACGATCCTGGCCCACCGGGTCTACCGGCGCGAGGACGCGCCCGCCCCCGTCGCCTTCGTCGACCTGGTCGTCCTGCCGCCGCGCACCTCCATCGGCGTGCACCGCCACGGCGACGACCAGGAGACCTATGTCGTCCTGTCCGGCCGGGGCCGGATGACACTGGACGGCGAGGAGTTCGAGGTGCGCTCCGGGGACGTCGTACCCAACCGCCCCCACGGTGCCCACGGTCTCGCCAACGACTCCGACGAGGACCTCAGGCTGCTGGTCCTCGAGGTCGGCCCGCTGGGCGGCTCCCGGTGAGCGGCCCCCTCCAGCGCCGGCTCCTGGAGAGGGAGGCCGTCCGTCTGGCCCCCGGCGCCTCGGAGGAGTCCGCGCTGGGCGAACGGGTCTTCACCGAGGGCCGGGGCGCCGTCCTCACCGACCTGGACGGCAACCAGTACATCGACCTCGCGGCCGGCACCCTCACCCAGTCCCTCGGCCACTGCCACCCCGACGTGGTCAACGCGCTGACGGAACAGGCCGCGCGGCTGTGGAACGTGCACGACTTCGCCACCGCCGACCGGGCCGCCCTGTGCGACCTCCTCGCCGAACTGCTGCCGGAGCGGCTGGACACGTACGCCTTCTTCTCCACCGGCGCCGAGGTCGTCGAGGCCGCGCTGCGCGTGGTCCAGGCCGTCGCCGAACCCGGACGCAACCGGATCGGCGCCCTGCGGTACGGCTTCCACGGCAAGACCCAGGGCGCGCGGATGCTGGTCCACTGGGACATCGGGAACCAGGCGCACGCGGGCAACAGCGTCCTCGGCTACTCCCCCTACTGCTACCGCTGTCCCCTGGAACTCACCCACCCCTCCTGCGGCGTGCGCTGCGCGACGCTGGTGCGCCGCCACATCGCGGAGAAGCCCAATGTCGCCGCGCTCGTCTTCGAGCCGGTCCTCGGGGCGGCCGGGGTGATCGTTCCGCCGCCCGGCTACTGGGAGCAGATCGCCGACAGCTGCCACGAGAACGGTGTGCTGCTCGTCGCCGACGAGGTGCTCACCGGCGGCGGGCGCACCGGCGCCTTCCTCGCCTCCGAGCGGTTCGGCGTCGAACCGGACCTGGTGGCCCTGTCCAAGGGCATGGCGTCCGGCTTCCCCTTCGCGGTGCTGGCCGGCCGCGCACCGGTGCTGCGCCACCCCGACGCCGCCCGGGCCGGGTCGACGGCATCCACGTACGCCGGCAACCCCCTCGGGATCGCGGCCGCCCGAGCCACGCTCGAAGTGGTGCGGCGCGAGGCCCTGATCGAGCAGGTGGACGTCCTCGGCGGGGTTCTGGCGGAGCGCCTGGCCGACCTGCACGCCCGCTACGACGTGCTGGGCGAGGTACGCGGCATCGGTCTGCTGTACGGGCTGGAGTTCGTGCGCGACCGCGCCTCCCGCGCGCCCGCACCCGACATCGCACGCGCGGTCTACCGCACCGCTCTCGACCTGGGGCTGAGGACCGCGCTCGGCGGCAATGTCATCCGGCTCGCGCCCCCGTTCACCATCGACCGCGCGCTGCTGGAGGAAGGCGTCGACCTGCTCGGGCAGGCCCTGGAACGGGTCACGGAGGCCGGCCGGTGATCGTCGCGGAGAACCTGGTCAAGGAGTTCCGGGTCCACCGGCCCCGCCCCGGTCTGCTCGGCAGCCTCGGCTCCCTCTTCAGCCGCGAGTACCGGACCGTGACCGCCGTCTCCGGGGTCTCGTTCGAGATCCCGGCCGGCACCAGGGCCGCCTACATCGGCGCCAACGGCGCGGGCAAGTCCACCACGATCAAGATGCTCACCGGGATCATGCGGCCGACTTCGGGGCGGTGCCGCGTGGCCGGGCTGGAGCCGTACGAGGAGCGGCGGCGCAACGCCGCCAACATCGGCGTCGTCTTCGGGCAGCGCAGCCAGCTGTGGTGGGACCTGCCGGTGCTGGACTCGTTCCGCATCCTGCGGCACATCCACGACATCCCCTCCCCCGTCTACCGGCGCAACATGGAGCTGTTCCGGGACCTGCTCGACCTCGACGCCCTCGGCAACACGCCCGTACGGCAACTGAGTCTGGGCCAGCGCATGCGCGCCGAGGTCGCCGCCGGCCTCGTCCACGACCCCAAGGTGCTCTTCCTGGACGAGCCGACCGTCGGGCTGGACCTGGTGCTCAAGCAGGCCGTGCGCACGCTCGTCAACCACATCAGCGCCGAGCGCGGCACCACCGTGCTGCTCACCAGCCACGACATGGGAGACATCACCGCCATCTGCGACCAGGTGCTGGTCGTCGACCACGGCCGGGTCGTCCACCAGAGCACCGTGCGGGAACTGCTGAGGACCGCCGACACCCGTTGTGTCGTCTTCGAGCACCGGGGCGGGGCGACCGGCCCCGACGAGACGAAACGCCTCATCGAGCGGCACCTGGGAGGTGTCACGGCCACCCCGGTGGAGGGCGGGCGCGTCAAGGTCGAGTACGCCGCCGGCCGCTGGACGGCCCGCCAGGTGATGGGTTTCCTGCTGGAGCACTTCGACGTCACGGACTGCGTGGTGCCCGAGCCGGACCTGGAGACGGTGCTGCGCCGCATCTACACCGGGCGCACCGGGCCCGGCGGTGGTCACGACGACCACACCGGCCGGCGCGAGGCGGCCGTATGACGTCCGCACCTCCGGCGCCCCGCACGTCCCTGCGCCGCTATGTCCCGTTCAGCGCCGCGAGCCTGCAGGCCCTGCTGCAGTACCGCGCGACGTTCGCGATCAACGCGCTCACCGCGGCGACCGCGGTCGGCGTCCAGGTCTTCCTCTGGCGCGCGGTGTACGCGGGCGGTGAGGGCGGCACGGTCGGCGGCTACACGTCCGCGCAGCTGACCACGTACGTACTGCTGGCCCAGGTCCTCGGGCTGCTCCACGCCAGCCGGGTGGACGAGGAGGTCGCGGGGGAGGTCCGGCGCGGGGACATCGCCGTGGCGCTGCTGCGTCCCGTCGGCTATCCGCTCGCCCGGTTCGCCGCCGGTCTGCCGGTGTCGCTGTGCAACGCCGTGCTCGTCGCCGTGCCCCTGGTGCTGCTGTACGCGCTGCTGCTGCCGCTGACCGTGCCCACGTGGCCGCGGGCGCTGCTGTTCGCCGTGTCGGCCGGGCTGTCGCTCGTGATCGGCTTCGGCGTCAACCTGCTCGTCGGGCTCGCGGGGTTCGTCACCACCAACGTGTGGGGGGTGCGCATCGTCAAGGACGGTGTCGTCGCCTTCTTCGCCGGGCAGGTCGTCCCGCTCGCCCTGATGCCGGGACCGCTGGCGGCCGTCGCCCACGCCCTGCCGTTCCAGGGCATGGTCGACGGGCCGCTGCGGCTGCTGCTCGGCCGTTACGACGGCGGGACGGGGGCCGCGGGGATCCTCGTCGTCCAGCTGGGCTGGGCGGTGCTCCTCACCGGGGCGTGCACGCTCGCCTGGCGGCGGGCCGTGCGCCGGCTGGAGGTGGTCGGCGGATGAGGCCCCTGGCCACCGCGGCCCGCTATCTGCGCCTCACCTGGCACTTGAGCGGTGTCAGTCTCCACCGGCTGACGGCGTACCGCATGGACTTCCTGCTGGGTGCCGGCGGGCTGCTGCTGCGGGTCGCCTGTCAGGTCGCGGTGATCGGGACGGTGTTCCGGCACGTGCCCGTCATCGCGGGCTGGACGTACCACCAGGTGCTGTTCCTCCTGGGTTTCTCGCTGCTGCCGCGCGGCCTGGACCGGATGTTCACCGACCAGCTGTGGATCCTCGCCCGCAAGCTGGTCCGGAACGGCGAGTTCTACCGGTATCTGGTCCGGCCCGTGCACCCGCTGTTCACCCTGCTCTCCGAGCGTTTCCTCTACCCCGACGGGTTCGGGGAGCTGCTCACGGGGCTGGCACTGGTCTGCTACGCCACCGCCCACCTCGATCTGGCCGTGGGCGCCGGCGCGCTGCTGCTCGCGCCCGTCCTGGTGCTCTGCGCCACCCTGATCCTCGCCTCGATCAAGACCCTGTTCGCCTCGCTCGCCTTCTGGCTCACCGACAGCTTTCCGTCGCTGTACGCCAGCCACCAGCTCGGTGAGTTCTCCGGCTACCCGCTGGACCTCTACCACCCGTCGCTGCGATGGGTCCTGACGTGGGTGCTGCCCTTCGCCTTCACCGCCTATGTCCCGGCCGCCTTCCTGCTGTTCGGGCACACCCGCATGCTGCCCTGGCTCCTCGCCGTGACGGTGGGTCTGGCGGCGCTCGCCCTGGTCGTCTGGAACCGGGGCGTCGACCGATACGAAATGACCGGGAGCTGAACCTTGGACACCCTGCTGCTCGGTGCCCCCTCGCCCGCCGTGGTGGACCTGCTGCGCGAGGCGCCGTGGATGGAGGAGACCCCGCGGCGCTCCGGCCGCTTCGAACTGCACGACACGGCCGCGCTCGGCGACGTCCGGCTCCTGATCGTCGCCTCCGTCACCCCGGAGGCCACCACCCGCTGGTTCGTCCCCGTCCTCGACGACGCACCGGTCCGCAGCGCCACCTGCGACGCCGCGTTCGACCGGCTCGTCGTCAAAGCCCTGCGCGACGGCCTGGACCTTCCCACCGCCCGGGGCAACCTCGTCCGGTTCCGTGGCGAGCCGGACCCGTACCGGCGCCAGTTGGCCTTCGACCCCGGCTGGTGCTCCAACACGCTGTCGCTCCTTGACCTCGGTGGCGCCGCGCACGTCCACAAGACCTACCGCCGTATCGGCGCCGGCACCCGCGAGCCGGAACTGCTCCGGCTCATGGCCGCCACCGGCCGTACCCAGCGGCCGGCCGGCGACTACACCTACGTGGACACCTCCACCGGCAGCCGTACACCGCTCGGTGTGCTGTACCGCTACGCGGAGGGCGAGGGCCTCAACGTCCCGCTGCGGGCGGGCATACGGGCCCTGTGGCCACTGCTGGCGGCGGGCGCCGACCCCGGCGACGCCGTCACCGCGTCGCTGCGGGAGCTGACCGTGCCGCTGCGGGAGGCCGGGCGGTTCCTCCACGGCTTCCACCGCGACCTGGCCGATCGTCTCGGGCCTCATCCCGGGGCCACCGCGGAAGCTCACATCGGGGAAGCGGCCCGGCGGCTGGCGGCGCTGCGTCCGCTGATCCTCGGCGACAGCAGGTTTCCGTCCGCCGTGCGGCAGGCCGCCGTCACCGGACTCGAACGAGCGCTCTCAGCCGCCCGGTCACTGCCGGACCGGCCCTGGCCCACCGGCCCCTGCCACGGCGACCTGCACCTGTCCCACCTGCTGCGGCGTGAACGGGCCGACGGAACGTGGGAGATGTGCGTGATCGACCTGTCCACGCCCGCGCCCGACCGGGAGGACCCGGCCACGGGTGCATCGCCCTGGCAGGACCTGGCGGCCCTGCGGCGCGGCCTGGAGATCTTCGCCGCCGACGAGTTCACCGATCACGCCGCGCAGACCGTCGGCATGGAGTCCGCGGACACCTGCCGCACGGCCCTCCTGCAGGCCGCGGGGGTGGGGCCCGACACGCCCGGCTGGACGCCGCGCCGGCTGGCGGAGCTGGACCGGCTGCGCTCCGCGGCCGGGCTGTGGGCCGCCCGGGCGGGCGACCTGCTCGCCGGCCCCGGCCGGTCGGCGGCGCTCCACCCGGCTTGGCTGCTGATCCGGCTGCGCCGGCTGATCCACGAACTGGAGTACGCCTACGCCCACGACCGCGCCTACCACGCGGCCATCAACCTGCGGCACGCCGTGGAGGCCAGCGGCGTGCCGGCCTCCCGGTGAAGGACCACGCCGTGCACATCATCGAGACCTACTTCGAGTGCGGAGGCTTCGACCACCGCTTCCTCCAGGGCGGTATCTCCGTCTACCTGTGGAACCTCTCCACGGAGCTGGCCCGCCAGGGCCACCGCGTCTCCGTCGTCACCCCGGCCCACGGCCGGCTCGACGACCTGCGCCGTGACCACGACGTCGAGACGCTGGACTACCGGGACAGCTACGAGCTGCCCCTGGTCCTCGACCCGGCCACCTGGGGAGCGCGCTTCCCTGCCGAGGTGCGGATCCCGTTGACCACCACCGCGCACCGGGTCCGACTCGACGGCGTCGACCTGTACTTCCTCTCCAACGAGCTGCTCGACGAGCTGCCCGACCGCTTCTACCCGCCCTACGACAGCAAGGGCCGGGACCTGGTGTTCTTCAAACCGCTGGCGTACCAGGTCGACACGATCCGGTTCGTGCGCGGCCGGCTGAGCGACGAAAGGGCGCTGCTGCACGCCCACGAGCCCTACTACCACTACCTGATGCCGGC
Organism: Streptomyces sp. STAM6; assembly: GCF_054963715.1. NCBI lineage: Bacteria > Bacillati > Actinomycetota > Actinomycetes > Kitasatosporales > Streptomycetaceae > Streptomyces > Streptomyces sp. STAM6. The sequence goes on from NZ_JBUEFZ010000007.1 coordinate 9,834, forward strand.
CGCCTTCCGTGACGACCCGGACATGCTCGTCGTGGGCACGGTCCAGAGCAACATGCCGATCACCAAGAAGGTGTACCGGCCCAAGGTCGAGCGGCTGCTGGACTTCCTGGGCGCGCCCGTCGCCCTGCCGCCCGAGGACGAGGCCCCGGACAGGCCGCCGACCGAGGCCGAGGCCGTGATGAGCGCGTACCAGCAGCGCACCCATCTTCACTACGAGTACGGGCCCGGGCATGTGCGCGTCTACGACCTGGTCGCCGACCACACGGACCTGATCGACTTCCTGTCGCCCGGGCACCTGGACTTCTACACCGACTTCGCGGACACACCGTTCGAGCGGCTGTTCACCGGTCATCCGGTCCGGGACGCGGTGCGCCGCGGCGCGCACAAGGCCTTCGTGGGCGGCTGCGCCATCGGCGAGCGGTGGACCGGTGGCCGGGCGCCGTCGGCCGACCGGGCGACGGTGCTGTCTTCCCTGGGGCTCGACCCCGCCTTGCCGACGTTCTTCCACAACGCCCGCTACGCCGTGCACCACAAGGGGCAGACCGAACTGTTCCGCGCCGTCGACCGGGTCCTGAGCCAGGGCCTGGCGGCCAACTTCGTGCTGCGCTGCCTCAGCGACGGCGGCATCGCGGATCCGTACGTCACCGAGGTCGTCACCCGCCACAAGGACCGGATCCACCTGGAATGCGAGCGCGTCGAGGAGGAACGGATCGTTGCCTACGCCGCCGCAAGTGACTTCTGCCTGTTCCCGTCCAAGTTCGAGATGGACACCTTCCTGATAGCCCAGGGCGAGGCGATGGCCATGGGCGCCGTGTCCATCGCCACCGCGCAGCTCGGCATGGCGCACTTCGGGCACACCGACGACCCGCTGGACGGGCCCGGCGCCCGGGCCGCCACGGGCTTCGCCGTCAACCGGTCCTTCGCCGAGGACGACACCCTGCTCGTCGACGCACTCACCCGCCGCATCCACGAGGCCGCCCACCTGCTCCGCGACCGGCCCGGCGACTACGCCCGGCTGCGGGCCAACGCCGTCGCCACGGCACGGCGGTTCACCTGGGAGAACGTCGCGAGGCGGCACACCGAGGCGTTCACGGTGCTGTGGCGGGGCGACCGGCCCGAGCCGGACACCGAACTGCTGCTGCGGCACGGCTGGTTCGACCTGCTCGCCCCGGAGGCCTACGAGACCCACCGCGACGACGTCGCCGAGGCGGCCGCCCGCCTGGGCGACGCCGAGGCCTTCGGGCGCTGCCACCCCCTCGACGCGGCCACCGTCCGGGCCCTGTTCGAGACCGCCTGGCAGCGGGCCGACTTCGCCCGGTGTGCCGCGGCGGCGGGCGGCGATCCGGAGCTGCGTGCCCGGCTGGACGGGCGCTGCGAGATCACGGACGACCGGGTCGTGTACCGGCTCGACCACGCCGAGCGCGTGGAGCTGGTGTGGCTCGCCCCGCCCGGTCCGGGGCGCCGCGAGGTGACCGTCCGGCGCCTGGAGCGTACGGAGTCCGGGGACTTCGCCGGGCCTCTCCCGGAGGCCGGGCGGGCTGTCCACCTCCTGGTCACCCTGGCCTCCGGCCGCTGCGCGTGGGACGTGGTGAGCCGTGGCTGAGGCGGTGCGCGCGGCCCTGCTCGCGGGCGGCGAGGGACGCAGGATGGGCCGGCTGGGGGAGGGCAGGCTCAAGCCGCTGGTGCCCTTCGGCGGCACCTGCCGGCTCATCGACTTCTCGCTGGCCAACGCCGAGGCGTCCGGTCTGGGCGAGGTGCTGCTGCTGTCCCAGTACGAGGAGCGGCAGCTGATGGACGACCTGTACCGCACCTGGTGGCGGCCGGGCTTCCGGGTGCACTTCGGGCCGTACGACCAGGGGTACCTGGACGGCGCCGGATACCGTCCCCCGGGCACACCGGGGCGGCCGGAGCGCGGCACCGCCGACGCGCTGATCCGCAAGGCCCCGTATCTGTTCGGGCCCGGCACCACCGAGATCCTGCTGCTGCACGCGGACCACGTCTACCGCTTCGACCACCGCCCGCTCATCGAGGCGCACCGCCGCAGCGGCGCCGCGCTGACCCTCGCGTACCAGCGCATCGAGCGCCGCTACGTGCACCTCTTCGGGATGGTGGAGTTCGACGCCGCCGGGCAGCTCACCGCCTTCGTGGAGAAGCCGGCGGAACCGACGAGCGACCTCGTCTTCGCCGCGTTCTGCGTCTTCGACGCGGCCCGCCTCCACCACTACCTGGAGGAACTCGACGGCACCGACTGGCAGCACGACATCAGCCGGGACGTCGTCCCGGCCATGCTGGCCGGCGGGGAGCGCATCCTCGGTCACGAAGTCGCGGGCCACTGGGAGGACATCGGGACGGTCGACCGCTACCACCGCGCCCACATGGCGCTCCTCGCGCCCGGCGCACCGCTGACGCTCGGCGAACTGCCGCGCACCCTGAGCCCCGGTGCGCAACGCCGGCTGGTCGCCCGCGAACCGGGGATCGCACGCAGCCTGGTGGCGGACGACCTGGTCAACGACGGCCGGATCGAGCACAGCGTCGCCTTCCCGGGCGTACGCGTGGGCGCCGGAGCACGTGTACGCCGCAGTGTCCTGCTCCCGGGTGCCGTCGTCCCCGCCGGGGCCGACATCGAGGGAGCGATCGTCCTGGAGGACGGGGCCGTGGAGCAGCCGCCCCAGCCGCACGCCACCGCAGAAGACAGAGGAAGCCGTGTCTGAACCAGCCTTCACCGTCGCCGACGTCGGCGGGACGACCCTGCGGATCGCCCGCTACGACGTGGGGACGGGAACCCTCGCCGACGCGCGCCGCACCCCCACCGACGGCATCGCCCGCCATCCGGGCGCGCCGGTGCACGTCCTGCAGCGTCAGGTGGCCGACCGGCTCGGCCGGCTCGCCGAGGAGGCCGTCGCCCGGCACGGCAGCCGCGCCCTGGCCGTGGCCTTCGCCGGCCCGGTGACGGCCGACGGGCGGGTCGTCACCGCCCCGACGATCTGGGGCGGCCGCGGCGACACCCTGCCGTTGCGAGAGCTGCTCGAGGAGCGGGTGGGCGTTCCGGTCGTCGTGGTCAACGACCTGACGGCGGCGGTGTGGCGCCATGTGCGCGGCCCGGAGGAACCGCCGTTCTGCCTGATCACCGTCAGTTCCGGGATCGGCAGCAAGGTCTACCGCGCGGGTGAGGTGCTCCTGGACGCCGAGGGTCACGGGGGTGAGCTGGGCCACTGGAGGTGCGACCCGTCCCCGCGGGCACCGCTGTGCGACTGCGGTGGACGCGGCCACCTGGGCGGAATCGCCTCGGGCCGCGGCGTCCTGGCCGCGGCACGCCGCGCCGCCGCCGAGGACCCCGGCGGTTACGCCCGCTCGGCGCTCGGGGCCCTCGCCCCCGACCCGGCCGGCCTGGACAACCCCGCCCTGGCCACGGCGGTACGGGCCCGCGATCCGTTCGCCACCGCGGTGCTCCGCGGCGGCCTCACCCACCTGGCCTCGGCGATCACGTCGGTGTTCACCGCGATCGGCGTCCGCCGCTACGTCCTCATGGGCGGCTTCGCGCTGGCCGTCGGCCCCCGCTATGCCGAACTGCTCACCGAGGAGCTGCGGCGGCTCGGCTGCTTCGGCCTGACGCCCGAGGAGATCGGCCGGATGGTGGTCCTCGGCGCGCCCGACGACGACCACGGGCTCATCGGGGCCGGGCGTCTGCTCACCGCGCGCGCCGCGCGAGGGGTGGTGACGGCGGTATGACCCGCACCCTGATCGTGGGCAGCGGCTTCGTGGGACGGGCCGTGGCCGGCCGGCTCGCCGCCGGAGGTGACCGGCCGGTCCTCGCGTCCCGCCGCCCGCCGGCCGCGACCAGCACCGCCTGGGTGCCGCTGGACGCGGCCGACGCCGCCGCGTGCGAGCGGGTCGTCGACGAGGTGCGCCCCGACCGCCTCGTCCTGGTCCACGGCCCGTCGGACGTGACGTGGTGCGAGGCACATCCGGACAGGGCCGCCGCGTCGCACACCGCGGCGGCCGAGAACCTCACCGCCGCCGCGCCCGGCCTGCGTACCGTCATGATCTCCACCGACAACGTCTTCGACGGCCGCTCCCCCGACAACGACGAAGCGGCCCCCACGGCCCCCGCCAACGCGTACGGGCGTGCGAAGCTCGCCGCCGAGGACGTCCTGCGGGGGGCGGCCGACGCCACCGTGCTGCGGGTCAGCCTGGTCTACGGCTGGGAACCGGCCGCCGCCGGGAAGTGGCTGAACTTCTTCTCCGCCTGTGCGCACCGGCTGCGGCGCGGCGAGTCCGTCGAGGCTCCCGACGACCAGTGGACCACGCCGGTCCTGGTGACGGACGTCGCCGCCGTGACCGCTGCCGTCCTGTCGCCCGGCGCGCCGCCACTGCTGCACCTGGGTGGCCCCGACCGCGTGTCGCGGGCCGCGTGGGCGGAGGCGATCGCCGACGGACTGGGGGCGCCGGGCTCCCTCGTCGTCCGGGTGCCGAAGGCGCGCGGCCGCTATGCCAGCAGGCCGGCCCACAGCTGTCTGACGAGCCGTCTCCTCGGCGGCGTCCTCGCCCGGCACGGTCTGCGCCTGCAGGGCGTCGCCGAAGGGGTACGTACCCTGCTGGCCGAATGCCCCGAAGGGAGAGCCGCGTGATCCGCACCATCCGCTCCCGCGAGGTCTACCGCAATTCGTGGATGAGCGTGCGCGAGGACGACATCCGCCACCCCGACGGCAGCCCGGGGCGCTACGGCGTCGTCGACAAGCCGGACTACGCCCTGGTGATCCCGCGTCAGGACGGCAGGGTGCGCCTGGTGGAGCAGTACCGCTATCCGGTGCACGGGCGGTACTGGGAGTTCCCGCAGGGTTCGTGGTCCGCCGGCCGTCAGGGGGGTGGCAGCCCGCTCGATCTCGCCCGTGCCGAGCTGCGCGAGGAGACCGGTCTGCGGGCCGCCCGGATGACCCCGCTCGGCCGGGTGCACGTCGCCTACGGCTACGCGAGCCAGGGCTGTCACGTCTTCCTCGCCGAGGAGCTCACGGAGGGCGAACCCGAACGCGAGCCCACCGAGGCCGACATGCGGCTGCGCTGGGCCGACCCGGCCGATTGGCGCGGGCTGGTGCGCTCCGGCCGCGTCACCGACGCCGCCACCCTGGCCGCGCACACGCTGCTGACCCTCCACGAGGAGGGCCGGCGGCCGGAGGACGGGCGGTGAACCCCCCGCGCCCCGCATCCGGTCCCGCACCCCTGCCGACACCCCGCGCGGGAGGGCGGCTGCCCTTCTCGGTCGTCGCCACGGACCTCGACGGCACCCTGCTCCGCGGCGACCTCAGCGTCTCCGCCCGTACCCGTGCCGCGCTCGCACGGGCCGCCGCGAGCGGCGCGCGGCACCTCGTGGTCACCGGCCGCCCCGCCGCCGGCTGCCGCGACCTGCTGGAGCCGCTGGGGTACGACGGGGTGGCCGTGTGCGGGCAGGGCGCCCAGCTGTACGACGTCGGCGCGGACCGCCTGCTCGCCACCGCGACCCTGGACCGCCCCACCGTCCGGGCCCTCGTGGGGCGCGTCGAACGCGAGGCGGGGCCACTGGCGCTGGGCGTGGTGACGGCGGGGCTGTCCGGCGAGTTCCTCGTCACGCCGGGTTTCGGCGTGCGGGCCCGGCACGGCTGGCGGCTGGTGGAGGACCCCGAAGGGCTGTGGACCGAGCCGGTGGAGAAGGTCCTGATCCGCAGCCGGCGCCTCGGCGACGACGGCCTGGCCGCGCTGGCGGCCCGGATCTGCGCGGACCGGCTCTCCGTCACCCACTCGGGCGAGGGCATGGTCGAACTGCTGCCCGCCGGGGTGGACAAGGGCAGCGGCCTGGCCGCGGCGGCCCGGCTCCTCGGCTTCGGCCCGGACGACACGCTCGCCTTCGGCGACATGCCCAACGACATACCCATGCTGCGGTGGGCCGGACATGGCGTCGCCATGGGCAACGCCCACCCCGATCTGCGGCGGCTCGCGGACGAGACCGCGCCGACCAATGACGACGACGGCGTCGCCGCCGTCCTCGAACGCATCTTCCCGGTATTCCCCCGATCGGCCGACACAGCCAAGGAACCCCTATGAACGCCAGTATCGACGTCCTCGTCCTCGGCGGCGCCGGCGTGGACACCGTCGTCCACGTCCCCGAACTGCCCCTCCCGTTCGCCGACAGCTACATGATCCGTCCCGGGATCGTGACCCGGGCGGGCCAGAGCGGTGACTTCGTCGCGGTCGGTACGCACGCCCTGGGCCTGCGCACCCACCACCTCGACATGATCGGCGACGACCACGAGGGCGAACTCGTGCGCGCCCTGCACCGCGACCGTGGCATCCCGTTCACGGAGGTGCGGCAGCCCGGCGGCACCAAGCGCGCGGTCAACCTCGTCGGCCCCGACGGGCGGCGTCTGTCGCTGTACGACGACAGCCGGGCGGGTGAGGCCGACCGGTTCCCCGACGAGGTGGTCCGCGACCTGGCCGCTGTGAGCCGGCACGCGCATGTCGTCATCACCCACCCGTGCGCGTACGCGCTGCCCGCGTTGCGTGCCGCCGGTGCGACCATCTCGACCGACCTGCACAACTGGGACGGCACCAACCCCTACCACGAGCCGTTCGCCCACGAGGCGGACCTCGTCTTCCTGTCCACGACGGCACTGTCCGACCCGGAGCGCACCATGCGCGGGATCGTCGAGCGGGGCCGGGCCCGGGTCGTCGTCGCGACCGCGGGCGGCGAGGGCGCCTATCTGCTGGCCGACGACGAACTGACGCACATCCCCGCGGTCACCCCGCCGGGTCCGGTCGTGGACTCCAACGGCGCCGGCGACGCGTTCGCCGCCGGCTTCCTCCACGGCTGGCTGGGCGGTGAACCACTGGCCCGCTGCGGCCTGTACGGGGCGGTGGCGGGCGCGCACGCCTGTACCGTGCCGTCCACCAGGACCGAAGCGATCGGCCTCACCGACCTCGTCGACCGCGCGGCCGCGCTGTCGGGCACCTCCACCGCCGGGGCGAGTGAGCCGGAGGGCCGCGCGGGCGTCGAAAGGGAGGACGGGCGGAGGGGCACGAGGCCCGAGCGAACCGAGCGGGGGCACCTCCCACGCCCGCAGGACGTAGGGGGAGCTCGAGCGTCGACGCACGCGGCGAGCGCCCCGGAGCCGGACCGAGCCCCCAGCGGTACGGCGCCGGGGGACCTCGTATGAGCGTCTCCGGACGCACCGCCGGCTATGACGTCGTCGTCCTCGGCGGCGGAGTGGCGGGTTGTGTGCTGGCCGCCCGGCTGAGCGAGGACCCGGGCCGGTCGGTCTGCCTGGTGGAGGCCGGGCCGGACCACGGGCCGCGGTGGCGGGAGTGGCCGCCCACGCTCCTCGACGCCCACGCCCTGCCCCGCGACCACGTGTGGGAGCGCGGCACCGCGGTCCACCGGATCCGGGCCCGCGTCCTCGGCGGCTCGTCGTGCGTCAACGGCTGCTGGAACACGTGGGGAAGCGCGGCCGATCACGACGAGTGGGTCCGGGCCGGCGGGGACCGCTGGTCCGCCGCCGCGATCGAGCCGTACCGGCTGAGGGCCGTGGAGCAGATGCGGCTGCGGCGGGTGCCGGAGCGCGAACTGTCCCCGTGGAGCCTCGCCGCCCTGGAATCCGCCCGGGAACTCGGCTACGCCGAGGTGGACATGGGCGCCCCGGGCACTCCCGGATACGGCACGCCGCTGATCAACGCCCTCGACGGCACCCGCTGGAATGCCGCCTTCGCCTACCTCGGCGGGGCGCGCGACCGCCCGAACCTCACCGTCCTCGGCGGCGCGACCGCGGACCGGCTGACCGTCCGCGGCGACCGGATCACCGGAGTCGAGGTCCTCACCGGCCACCGGCGGGACGTGCTGACGGCCGGCACCTTCGTCGTGGCCTGCGGGACATTCGGCTCGGCCGCGCTCCTGCTGCGCAGCGGCCTCGGCCCGGCCGACGAGCTGAGCGCCGTGGGCATCCGGCCGCGGATCGACCTGCCGGGCGTCGGCGGGAACCTCACCGACCAGCCCGGTGTGTTCGTCCCGCTGGCACCGACGCCCGGCCTGAACGCGGCGCTCGCGGCCAAGGAGCGGGAGGGCGAACTGTATGTGAGCCGCATGCTGATCCGGGCGGCCGGGGACGGCTGCCCCGAAGGCTCGTGGAACCTGCACGTCCTGCCGTCGGCGGGTGACCCCTTGTTCGGCTCGCTGCCACCGGGCGAGTACGAGGCCGGAGTCTCCGCCTTCCTCGTGAAGCCCCTGTCCCGGGGCCGGGTGCGGTTGCGTACGGCAGACCCCGCCGACGCCCCCGACATCGACCCGGGGTTCCTCACGGACCCGGACGGCCACGACACCGCCGCGCTGCGCTCGGGCCTCGGGATCGTGGAACGCCTCGCGTCGGCCGGCCCGCTCCGCCGCCTCGCGGGACCGCCGGAGGGCCGGCCGTCGCGGGACCTGTCCGACGAGGAGCTGCGCGCCCGGCTCGGCACCTACTGGCATCCGGTGGGGACCCTGGCGATGGGGCGTCCGGAGGACCCGCTCGCCGTCACCGACGGCGAGGGCAGGGTGCGGGGTCTGGCGAATCTCCGTGTCGCCGACGCGTCCGTTCTGCCTACCGTACCCGCATCGAACACCCAGCTCCCGGTGCTCGCCGCCGCCGAGATGCTGGCCGACGCAGTGAAGGACTGACCGCACATGCACGACACGACCTTGAGCCCCGAACCCCCGGCCGGCCGGCCGCCCCACGGGCGGCTGCTGTACGGGTGCATGGGCCTGGGCGGTGCCTGGGACGACGCGCCGTACACCGCCGAGGACATCGACCATGCGGAGGCCGCGATCCGGGCCGCGCTCGACGCGGGCATCACCACCTTCGACCACGCGGACATCTACCGGCACGGCAAGTCCGAGGCGGTGTTCGGCGAGGTCCTGTCCCGGACGCCGGGACTGCGCGAGCGGATCGTGCTGCAGAGCAAATGCGGCATCCGGCTGCCGGAGGACGGCCGCCCGGGCCTCTACGACCTGCGCGCGGACAGCATCGTCCGCAGGGTGCGCGAGAGCCTGACCCGGCTGCGTACGGACGTCCTCGACACCCTGCTGCTGCACCGTCCCGACCCGCTGGCCACGCCCGGGGAGATCGCCGAGGCCTTCGGCGTCCTCCACGGGGAGGGCCTGGTCCGGCGGTTCGGCGTGTCGAACATGAGCGCCGCGCAGATCGCCCATCTGCAGGCCCACCTCGATGTGCCGCTCGTGGCCAACCAGCTGGAGATGAGCCTGGAGCGGCGCGACTGGGTCGAGGCCGGGGTCCTGGTGAACACGAGCGGCGCGGCCGCGAACGGCTTCCCCGCCGGGACGCTCGAATACTGCCAGGCCCACGGCATCGAGCTCCAGGCGTGGGGAGCCCTGGCCCGGGGCCGCTACACGGGCGAGGAGCCGTCACCGGCCGCCGTACTGATCAGGGACCTCGCCGCCGCCAAGGGCACCACCCCGGAGACCGTGCTGCTGTGGTGGCTGATGCGGCACCCGGCCCGTATCCGCCCGGTCGTCGGCAGCAGCCGGCCCGACCGCATCCGTGCCTGCCGTGACGCGGCCGCCTCGGAGCCCGACCTCTCCCACGAGGAGTGGTACGCGCTGTGGGTCGCCGCCCGTGGTGTGCCCCTCCCCTGACCCACGGGCCCGCCGCCCGCCCCGCCCCCACCCACGGAGACCACAGTGACACCGAGCAGCGCCGCACCGGCCACCGCGACCGCCACCATCCCCGGGCAACTGCAGGCGGCCCGCTTCTACATCACCTTCCGCTGCAACTCGCTCTGCGGGTACTGCAACGTCTGGCAGGACGACAAGTTCAAGGGCTACGAGGAACTGACCCTGGAACGTGCCCGGCAGAGCCTGGACGAGCTGTACGCCCTCGGCGTCCGCTACGTCGACTTCACGGGCGGCGAACCCGTCCTGCATCCGCACATCGACGGAATCGTCCAGTACGCCAAGTCCCTCGGGATGACGGTCGAGATCACCACCAACGGGATCCGCTTCGCCCGTCACATCGAGGCCATCGTGCCCCACGTCGACACGATGAACGTCTCCCTCGACACCCTCAGGGCCGACCGCTACCGGGCCATCCGCGGGGTTCCCACCCTGGACCGGGCGCTCGACGTGATCCAGCGTGTCAACGCCACCGGATCGGGCAACCTGAAGCTCATCTGCGTGGTCACCCGGGAGAACCTGGACGAGCTGCCGGACCTGCTGCGCTTCGCGCACGACAACCGGCTGCCCGTCTATTTCTCCGGCATGTTCGAGTACTTCGACGAGCAGGACACGGTCCGCGACGTCAACCGGACCGCCCGGAAACTGAAGCTGATCGAGCAGAACGGCAAGCCGCTCGCGGACGCCGGCCCGGCGCGCACGGATCGCATGTCCGCCTCCGAGCCGACGGGCGGGCGGATCGCCGAGGAGCTGCTGCGCCTGCTGTACCAGCCGTACGCGCTCATCAACCTGCACTTCCGCAAGTACATGGAGAGCCTGGATCCGACCACGCCCACGGACTGCTTCGCCAACAAGCGCATCCTGACCGTCGGCCCGGACGGCCGCCTGGTCCTGCCGTGCTACCACGCGTTCGACAACTCGCTGGCGTGGGACCGGAGTCTGAGCGAACTTGTGCGGGACGAGGAGTTCGTCCGGGTGCGTGACGAGGAGGTGGGACACCGTTCGGAGTGCCGGGGCTGCACCGTCTTCCCCTACATCGGTCTGTCCTTCAGCTACCGGTTCGACAAGATCTTCCTCTACCAGGCCCTGTCCGAGGAGATCGCCAAGATCAAGAACCGGTTCGCCAACCCCCTCCACCCACGGCTCGACCTGCCCCTCGATTCGCTCCACCGACGCTACGCCGAACTGGAGCGGCTGATCGACGACAAGCTTCCCACCCCCCGGCCGCCGCTCGCGGACGACCACCTCTACCACTTCGAGGCCGACGGCACCGGTGTCACCACGGACTTCGCCGCCGGTGGCATCGCCCTGGCCGAACTGCTGGCGGACCACGCGCGCGGCGACTGCTGGGGCGTGCAGCGCTCCCCGCACACCTGGATACGCCTCCTCTACCGCGACCTCGTGCCCGCCCTGCGCGACTTCGACGCTGAAGGACTGCTCCCGCCCGACGCCTACGAGGACACCGTCGCGGAGCTGTACGTGGTCCAACTCGCCTGGTGGTACGGCTATCTGGCCCGCTACTTCCGCGGATCGCGGGGCACCGCCACCGACGAGGCCGACGCGGTCCTCACCGGCTTCCTGGAGCGCACGAACGCCCTGCTGCCCGACACACCGCGCGCCCTGCGCGTCCGGGAGATCCTGCTGCACGCCGGCTGTGTGGCCGGTCTCCCGCCGGCGACCCTGGCGCCCCTGGGCGTGCCCACCCCCTTCCCGGAAGCGCCGCTGATCGCCAAACACCTTCTGCTCGTCGCCGACGACGCCGACCTGCCCGGGTACGCCGGCCTCCTGCCCGACGAAGCCGCCGAACCCCTGCGGCTCGCCACCCGGCCGCGGCCGGACGACACCGCGGTCCCCGCTCTCCTCGACGCGGAAACGGCCCGCCTCCTCGCCCACGACGGGCTCCTGGACCAGACCGCCGCGGCGCGTCTCGTCACCTCGGTCGCCGCGCTCGACCCCGAGCAGCGGGGCACTCTCGCGGACCGACTGCTCGTCCATGAACTCGCGGCACCCTGGACGCTGCGGGAGCGGGGGAAGCCCCTGCGGACCCGCCACTGAGGCCACACGGCCCGCGGAACCGGTGCGCCGGCCTGCCGAGCCCCGCGCGACGGGCCCGGCAGGCCGACGCACATCGGCGACCCCACCGGGCGTTCCGGGAGGGCCGGCGCTGCTGACGCACGCCGGCAGGCGCCGGGGCCGGCGCTCGTGTCGCGAGCCCGTGAGCTCCGCCGCGCCGCGGCCGACAAGGGCTCCCCCGGGCCTTTTTCCGGGTAATTCCCGGCCTTGACACCACCGGGGGCCGGACCCACCATGGGCGTTGCGCAGGTCGCAATTTGTTTCATCATACGCACCGAGACGCAACGAGGTGTCATGAGGATTCCCGTCTGCCCGCTCGCGGATCTGCCGCAGGGTGAAGCCCACCGGCTCGATACCGAGCCCCCCATCGCGGTGTTCCACACCGAGGAGGGGGAGGTCTACGCCATCGACGACACATGCACCCACCAGGACGCGTCGCTCGCCGACGGCTGGCTGGAGGGCTGTGAGGTCGAATGCCCCCTCCACGCCTCGAAGTTCGACCTGCGGACCGGCTGCGCGGACGCGCCTCCCGCCAAGCGGCCCGTACGCACCCATGAGGTCGTCATCGAAGAGGGAATGGTCTACGTCGTGCCTTCCCGGGCCGAGCCGAACCTGCCGCCCGACATCACCTCTCGCCTCACCGGGGGGCGCGCATGAGGACCGTCGCCATCGTCGGGGCGTCGCTGGCCGGCCTCTCGGCCGCCCGATCGTTGCGGAAGCAGGGCTACGACGGGCGGTTGATCCTTGTGGGCGAGGAGACGCACCGGCCCTACGACCGGCCTCCGCTGTCCAAGGAGTTCCTCGCCGGGGACATCGACGAACCGGCACTGTCGCTGGAACTGGAGGACGAGGGGCTCGAGGCCGAGTGGCTGCTCGGCGCCCGGGCCGTCGATCTGGAGCCGCGACAGCGCACCGTCGTCCTGAGCGACGGGCGTCCGGTGCAGGCGGACGGCGTCGTCATCGCGACCGGTGCGGCCGCGCGACGACTGCCCGGCACCGCCCGGCTCACCGGAGTCCACACGCTCCGCACCCTCGACGACGCCCGCGCGCTGCGGCGTGACCTGACCCTCGGGGGACGGCTCGTCGTGATCGGCGGCGGCTTCGTCGGAGCGGAGGTCGCCTCGACGGCCCGGACGCTCGGACTCCGGGTCACGGTGGTCGAGGCGGCCGAGGTACCGCTGGCCCGTACCTTCGGCACGCGCATGGCCACGACACTGGCCGGGCTCCACGCGGACCACGGGGTCCGCCTCATCACCGGAGCCGGCGTCCGCTCACTCACCGGCCAGGGCCGTGTGAACGGGGTGGTCCTGCAGGACGGAACCCTCCTCCCCGCCGACACGGTGGTCGTCGGCATCGGCGCGCTCCCCGGTGTCGACTGGCTGCGGAACTCCGGTGTACGGCTCAGCAACGGGGTCCACTGCGGCCCCGGCGGGCTCACCAACATCCCGCAGGTCGTGGCCGTGGGCGACTGCGCGGCCTGGTACGACCCCGAGGCCGGGGCCCACCGCCGGGTCGAGCACTGGACCGGCGCGCGGGAGATGCCCGCCGTCGCGGCGGCCACGCTGCTGGACCCGTCCCTGACACCCCCCGACCCCAAGGCCCCGTACTTCTGGTCCGACCAGTACGGGGTGCGCATCCAGTTCGCCGGCCACGCCGACCGCGCCGACTCCGTGGCGGTGGAGGAGGGAACGGTCGACGACAGCAGCTTCGTGGCGGTCTACCGCCGCGAGGGCGGTCCGGTCGCCGTGCTCGGCGTCAATGCCACGCGGACCTTCACCCGGTACCGGCGCACGCTGTCGGCCGGCGCACGCACGAAAGCGGCCGCACGGTGAACGTCCCGCCGGCCGCACGGTGAACGTCCCCGCCCGGGGCCGGTCCCCGGCCGCCCACCCGGACGGCCTCCCCCGGCCCCGGCGGACGCTGCTGACGGACATCGTCGACGTCCGGACACGGAAACCGCCACACCGAGAGGCCCGGCCCGGCAGTGCGCCGGGCGGGGCCTCTCCCTGTGCTACGCCACCTGCCCCCGCTCGACGTACTCGACGGCCGCGTCCAGCAACCACTCGGCGAGGTACTCGGCGAACGACGCGCGGACGAGGACCCAGAATCCCGGCCCCGCGCCGCCTTCACGGGGCACCACGATCACCTGTGTGCGGGCCAGTGTCGTCTGGGCACACTGCCCTGGTCCGAAGCTCCTGGGGTGGAGATCGAGGGGACAGCCGTGCGCGAGGACGTCGCCGGCGCGTGGCCCGGAGACCAGCAAGGTCGTGCGCTGCGCGGACACGTCGACGACCGAGCCGTGTTCGGTGCCGAGTGCCGCACCGAGTTCGGCCGGCAGTGTCTCGCGCACGTCGGGGGGACCGACGACCAGCCATTCGTCGGGGCCCAGCCACAGCACCGCCAGCAACCCCGTTCGCACGAGGGTGTTGGGTTCGGTGGGCAGAGCGGCGCCGAGTGCGCCGGCGACGCTGTCGGCGGCCGGCCCCTTGGGGTCCAGGCGCAGGTTGACCTGAGTGAGGAAGGGAAGTTCGGCCAGCCGCACGGCACCTCGCGAGGTGCGTGTGGCGGCGGACAGCGCGGGAGCCAGGTGGCCCAGGGGGCTTCGGCGGTGGATGGTGTCAGCCGTCACGGCGGGCTCCTTCGGGGTCGTAGAGCACGGGGCCGGTGACCTTCACCGGCACCAGGTCGTCGCCGACGGGCGCGTACAGTCGCTCGCCCACGCGGTCCCGTCCCCCGCGGACCAGGGCCAGCGCGAACGTGCTGCCCAGTGCGGCGCTGCGGTAGCTGGAGGTGACGTGGCCGAGCATCGGTACGGGCGGTTCGGGGAGGGTGGGCGAGGCGATCAGCTGGGTGCCTTCCGGCAACAGGGTGCCGGGGTCCTCCGGCAGCAGCCCGACGAGGTGCTTGCGGTCGGGGCGGCTCGTGTCCGGGCGGGCGAAGGAACGCTTGCCGATGAAGTCCGGCTTCTTCCTCGACACCACCCAGCCCATGCCGAGATCCTGGGGAGTGACGGTGCCGTCGGTGTCCTGGCCGACGATGGGGTAGCCCTTCTCGGCCCTCAGGACGTGCATGGTCTCGGTGCCGTACGGGGTGATGCCCATCGGCCCGCCCTCTTCGTGGAGCACGGCCCACAGGGCCTCGGCCTCCCAGGGCGAGACGTTGATCTCGAAGGCCAGTTCGCCGGAGAAGCTGATCCGGCAGACCCGGGCGTCGATGCCGGCGACGACGGTGTCCCGCCACGCCATGAACGGGAAGCTGTCGTTGTCGACGGCGAGCGCGGGCGCGACCCGGCCGAGGAGTTCACGCGAGCGGGGTCCGACGAGGGCCACGGTGGCCCACTGTTCGGTGACGGAGGTGCAGTGGACGCGCAGTCCGGGCCATTCGGTCTGGAGCCACTCCTCCATCCAGTCCAGCACCGCCGCCGCGTTGCCGGTCGTGGTGGTGACGAGGAACCGTTCGGGGCCGAGCCGGATGACCGTGCCGTCGTCGAACACCATCCCGTCGGGACGGCACATCACCCCGTACCGGATCGTGCCCGGCTTCAGGGTGCTCATCATGTTGGTGTAGAGCCTGTCGAGGAAGACCGCGGCGTCGGCCCCGACGACCTCGATCTTGCCGAGCGTGGACGCGTCCATGAACGCGACCCCCTCGCGGGCCGCACGGCACTCCCGCAGGACCGCGGTCTCCATGTCCTCGCCGTCCCGGCGGTAGTACCAGGGCCGCTTCCACTGGCCGACGTTCTCGAAGGCCGCCCCGTGCGAGGCGTGCCAGGCGTGCAGCGGCGTGACCCTGACGGGGTCGTGCAGCCTGCCGCGGTCACGGCCGGCGAGTGCGGCGAAGGACACCGGTGTGAAGGGCGGGCGGAAGGTCGTGGTGCCGAGCGAGGCGATGTCCACGCCCAGCAGGTGCGCCACGACTCCGCTCGTCAGGATGCCGGAGGTCTTGCCCTGGTCGTGGGCCGTGCCCGCGGTGGTGTAGCGCTTCAGGTGTTCCGCGGACGTCAGTCCGGCGCCCGTGCCGCGTCGCAGGTCCTCGACGGTGACGTCCCGCTGGAGGTCGACGAAGTGGGTGGTGTGGTCGCCGTCGCCGGCCGGGACGACGAACACGTGGTCCGGGGCGCATGCACGCGGGACCGGTTCGGTGCGGGGCAGCGGACGTGGTGTTCCGGCGGTGAGTCCTTCGGCCGCGAGGGCCCAGCGGGCGGCCTCCCGCCCGTCCGCGAGGCATGCGTCGAGGGTGTACGTGCCCGCCGCGGCGCCGACCGGTTCCACCGCCTGGTGGCAGTCCGCCGGGAGGAAGGAGCCGGCTCCTTCGTCGTACCGCAGCCGGCCGCCCGCCTGGCTGTAGAGGTGGACGACGGGGTTCCAGCCGCCGGACACGAGCAGCAGGTCGGCGTCGATCCGGCGGCTCGCGCCGTGGTCGGCGTTCGGCGCGACGGTCACGGACGTCACCCTGGGGTCGCCGTCGGTGCCCGTCACGACGTGACCGGGGACGACCTCGATCCCGGCCTGTTCCGCCCGACGCGCCCACTCCCCGGGTACTCGTCGCGTGTCGGCGATCGCGGCGATCTCCACTCCCATGGCGGCCAGGTCGACGGCGGACGCGTACGCGCTGTCGTTCGTGGTGAACACGACAGCGCGGCGGCCGGCCGCGACCCCGTACCGTGCGGCGTAGGTGCGCGCGGCACCCGCGAGCATGACGCCCGGACGGTCGTTGCCGGCGAAGGCGGGTGACCGCTCGTACGCTCCGGTCGCCAAGATCACCCGCCGGGCGCGGATGCGCCAGACGCGTTCGCGCGAGACGTGGTCGGGGGCGCGCCGACCGAGGTGGTTGGTACGCCGTTCCACGGCCGGCAGGTAGTTGTCGTCGTAGTGGCCGAAGACGGTGGTACGGGGCAGTACGCGGACGCCGGGCGTGGCACGGAGTTCCGCGACGGTGTCCGCCGCCCAGTCGGCACCGGGTGCGCCGTCCAGGCGCTCCCGGGTGCCGAGGAGGCTGCCGCCGGGTTCGGGCTGTTCGTCGGCGAGGATCACACGCGCGCCCGCGGTGGCCGCGGTCGCGGCCGCGGCGAGGCCGGCCGGGCCCGCGCCGACGACGAGGACGTCGCAGTGGGCGTACACCGCGTCGTAGCGGGAGGGGTCGGGGACGGTGGCGAGGCGTCCCTGTCCCGGGAGGCTGCTCGCCACGAGCCCGTCGTACAGCTCGACGGTCGTCGCGGTGAGCATGGGCTCCAGGAAAGGGGCTTCGATCTGTACGGCGGCGTTGGGTTCCTCGCTGCCCGCGGCGAAGATGCCGCGGGGGCGGCCGAGCTTCACGCTGGTACCGGCGTGGTGGACGCCGTTGGCGAGGAGGGCCGAGGCGAGCGTGTCGCCCCGGTGACCCGTGTACGCCACGCCGTCGAAGACGAAGCGGAGGGTTTCCGCCGGGGAGATCCGCCCGTGTCCCGGCAGGCGGAAGGGCTGTGTGGTCATGCGATCACCGGCCTCGGCTCGCCGATCCGGTACACGGCGAGGATGTCGTTGGTCTCCGTGTTCCGGACGGCGTTGAACCATCTGCGGCACCCCGCGGCATGGCTCCACCGCTCGGCGAAGGGACCTTTGGGGTTGTCGCGGAAGAAGAGGTAGCGGGCCCATTCCTCGTCGGTGAGGGCAGCGGGGTCCTCGGGGTGGGGCACGTGCGCCTGCCCGCCGTAGTGGAACTCGGCTTCGTCGCGCGGCCCGCACCAGGGGCATGGGATGAGCATCATGTCCTGCTCCTCAGTGGGCCACCGCTGCCGCGCCGTGCTCGTCGACGAGCGCGCCCGTGGTGAATCGGTCCAGGGAAAAGGGCTGGTTCAGCGGGTGCGGCGCGTCGTGGGCGATGGTGTGGGCGAAGACGGATCCCACACCGGGGGTCGCCTTGAAGCCGCCCGTGCCCCAGCCGCAGTTGAGGTAGAGGTGGCCGACGGGGGTGAGCCCGACGATGGGTGACGCGTCGGGGCTGACATCGACGATGCCTCCCCAGGTGCGAAGCACATGGGCCCGGGCGAAGATGGGGAAGAGTTCCAGGGCCGCGGCCATCTGGCGTTCGATGATGTGGAACGCCCCGCGCTGGGTGTAGGAGTTGTACGCGTCGATGCCTGCGCCCATGACCAGCTCGCCCTTGTGGGCCTGGCTGACGTAGACGTGCACGGCGTTGGACATCACGACGGTGGGGTGGACGGGTTCGAGGAGCTCGGAAACGAGGGCCTGGAGCGGATGGCTCTGGACCGGCAGGTCGAAGCCCGCCATGCGTGCCAGCACGGAGGAGTGTCCGGCCGCGCAGAGGGCCACCTTGCCGGCGGCGATGGTGCCGCGCGAGGTCCGCACTCCCACGACCCTGCCGTCCCGTACGTCAATGCCGGTGACCTCGCAGTTCTGGATGAGGTCGACACCGGCCGCGTCGGCGGCCCTGGCCAGTCCCCAGGCCACGTGGTCGTGCTTGGCGATGCCCGCTCTGGCCTGGTAGGTGGCGCCGAGGACCGGATAGCGCACATCCGGCGAGACGTTGACGATGGGGCAGGCTTCCTTGACCTGCTCCGGGTCCAGCCACTCGGCGTCGACCCCGTTGAGCCGGTTCGCCTCGACGCGCCGGACGCTGTCGCGCACGTCCTGGAGACTGTGGGCGAGGTTGAGGACACCGCGCTGGGAGAACAGGAGGGGGTAGTCGAGGTCCGCCTCCAGCCCTTCCCAGAGTTTCAGGGCGTGCTCGTAGATGCCGGCGCTCTCGTCCCACAGGTAGTTGGACCGGATGATGGTGGTGTTGCGGGCCATGTTCCCGCCGCCCAGCCACCCTCGTTCCAGGACGGCGACATCGGTGATGCCGTGGTTCTTCGCGAGGTAGTGGGCGGTGGCGAGACCGTGGCCGCCGCCGCCGACGATCACCACGTCGTACGACTTCTTGGGGGTTGGTGTGCGCCAGAGCCAGTCCGGGTGTTCCGGAATGCCGGCGCCGGGGGTACGGGGCGTCACGACGGGCCTCCGCCGGTCATTTCCGGGGTGGACCGCAGACGGCCGGGTGCGGCGCCGCCCTCGGCGTGGACCCCGGGGTCCGGTTCGTCGAGCGGTGCGTTCAGCAGGGTGGCGTACGCGTGGGGGTGCGGGGTGCTCACGGGGCCTCCTTCGAGCGGTTGCCGGCGAGCCGGCCGAGGCTGACGGGGTGCAGTCCGTCGGCGTCCTTGGCCGGGTCCATGCGTTCCATTACGGCGTTGGCGTCCAGGCCGCCCACCCGGCAGCGGCAGCTGGAGGATGCGGCCGGTGCAGGCCGGGGCGGCGTCGAGTTCGTCGATGACGCTTCCACCTGCCACGGGGAGGCGTCGGCGGGCAGCTCTCCGCGGATCGAGACGATGCCGGCGGCGCGGTCGCGGTGTGCGGTCACGTGCTTCCCTTCGGGGGGCCTGGCGTGTGCGCCGGGACGGTCACCCGCGCAGACGGCTCATGGCGGGATCGAACAGGGGCTCCTCGGCGACCACGGCGGGGACGCGCTGGTCGAAGTAGCCGATCTCCAGGGCCGTGCCGGGCGTGGAGCGGTCGGCGGGCAGCCAGGCGTAGGCGATGCCCTTGCCGATGGTGTAGCCGTACGCCGCGCTGGTGACGTATCCGACGCAGGTCTCGCCGTCGTGGACCGGCTCCTTGCCCATCACGACGGCCCGCGGGTCGTCGATGGTCAGGCAGGTCAGCCGCCGTGTCACCGTCACCGCGCGCCGTTCGAGGGCGGCCTTGCCGAGGAAGTCGCTCTTGCCCGCCTTCACGGCGAATCCGAGGCCCGCTTCGTACGGGTCGTGCTCGTAGGTCATGTCGGTGCCGAAGGAGCGGTACCCCTTCTCCAGCCGCAGGCTGTTGAAGGCGCCGCGCCCGGCAGCGATTCCTCCGTGTGGCCGCGCCGCCTCGAAGAGGGTGTCCCAGAGCTTCAGGCCCATGTCGGCGGTGGTGTAGATCTCCCAGCCCGATTCGCCGACGTAGCTCAGCCGCATGGCGGTGACGGGTACGGAGCCGATGTGGGCCCGCTTCGCCTGGAAGTAGCGCAGCCCGGCGCCCGAGAAGTCGTCCCGGGTCAGGGGCTGGAGCACCTCGCGGGCTTTGGGGCCCCACAGGCCGACGCAGCAGGTGCCCGCGGTGATGTCGCGGACGGTGACCGAGCCGTCGGTGGGAGCGTGGCGGCCCAGCCAGACCACGTCGAGGTTGCCGTTGCCACCGACCTGGAAGTGGTCACGGCCGAGCCGGGCGACGGTGATGTCGCTGCGGATGCCGCCGTCCTCGTCGAGCATCAGGGCGTAGGTGACGGAGCCGACGGCCCGGTCGACGTTCCCGGTGGTCAGCTTCTGGAGAAGGGCTGCCGCACCGGGGCCGGTCACCTCGATGCGTTTGAGGGCGGTCATGTCGTAGAGCGCGACGCTCTCCCGGGTCACCTGTGCCTCGGCGGCGACGATGGGGGACCAGTATCGGGCGGCCCAGTCGTTCGGGGTGGGGATGTCCCGGTCGGCGAGCAGCGGCTCGTTGGCCTCGTACCACTGGGGGCGCTCCCACCCGGAGGCCTCCAGGAAGACCGCGCCGAGTTCGCGTTGGCGCTGGTGGAAGGGGCTGGTGCGCAGCGGTCGCGGCTCGCCCGGCGGCTGGAGCGGGTGGATGATGTCGTAGACCTCGACGAAGTTCCGGCAGTCCCGGGCCAGGACGTATTCGGGTGCCAGCTGATGCTCCTCGAAGCGGTTGACGTCGCACTCGTGCAGGTCGAACGTGGAGCAGTGGCCGTCGACGAGCCATTCGGCCATGGCTCTGCCGACACCGGCGGAGTGCGTGACCCACACGGCCTCGGCCACCCAGAAGCCCTTGAGGTCGGGTGACTCCCCGAGCAGGGGCATTCCGTCGGTGGTGAAGGAGAACAGGCCGTTGATGCCTTCCTCGACCTTGGCGTCGCGGGTACACGGCAGCAGTTGTTGTGTCTGTGACCAGGCCTCGGTGAAGTCGTCCTCGGTGAAGCGCAGTACGGAGGGCGTCGCTTCCGCCTCGTCGACGGAGGCGATGTCGTCGGCGGAGACCGGCATGGGCCGGTGGCCGTAGGAGCCGATACCGAGCCGGTCGAAGCGGTCGCGGAAGTACAGGTCGGCGTCCTGGTGGCGGAGGATGGGCCGGACGGCCTCCTCCTTCTGACCCGCGAGGGCGGGCACGGGGCCGGTCCAGGCGAGCTGGTGGGCGAGAGGCGTCAGGGGGAGGTTCATACCCGCCATGCGGGCGACCTTCGGCCCCCAGATGCCGGCGCAGCAGACCACGATGTCGGCGGCGATCTCGCCCCGGTCGGTGACGACTCCCGTGACGCGCTCCCCCTCCGGGCCGTCCTCGCGGCGGATGTCGAGCACCTCGTGGCGGGCCAGGAAGCGCACTCCGCGTCCGGTGGCGCGGTCGATCTGCGCCTGGACGGCGTGGACGGCTCGCGCCAGTCCGTCCGTGGGGACGTGGAGTCCTCCCAGGACCCGCTCGCGGTCGAGCAGCGGGTGCAGGGCGAGGCACTCGTCGGGGGTGAGCAGCCGGGACTCGATGCCCCAGGCGGTGATCCAGCCGTGCCTGCGGCGCAGTTCGACGAGCCGTTCCGGGGTGGTCGCGACCTCCAGACCACCGACCTGCCGGAAACAGCTCTCTCCGTCGACTTCCAGGGAGCAGAACTTCTCCACGGTGTAGCGGGCCATCTCGGTCATGGCCTTCGACGGATTGACCTGGAAGACCAGCCCGGGGGCGTGCGACGACGATCCGCCCGTGGCCGGCAAGGGTCCCTGATCGACGACCGTGACACGGTTCCAGCCCCGGGCGGAGAGCTCGTCGGCCAGCGCCGCTCCCACTACACCCGCTCCGATGATGACCACCTTCGGCCCTGCCATCGCCTAACCTCCGTTGCTTTTAGCGCAACTAGATTCAGCTTGCGCAACACACCCTGCCCGTCGCGAGAAGGGAGTGTCAAGGGCTCGAACCCGCCGTGCACATCCCTTTCGAACGCCATAAAAAGCCGTGCCCGGAGGGCTGTTGTGAACAGCTCTCCGGGCACGGCGACCCACGGCGGTCAGACCGTGGCGTGCACTACTGGTCCCTTCCGGGCGCCGCGGCGCCCGCGGCGTGTTCCGCCAGCACTCCCGTGCGATGCCGCTGCACGAACCAGTAGTAGCCGAACCCACCGATCGCGATGACACCGACGAACAGCACCGCGCCCCAGCGCAGATACCAGTGGTACGGGGCGGTGGCGTTGTAGACCTCGCCCCGCGGCCAGATCAGGTTGAGCGTCATGAGCCCGCCCCAGACGACGGCGAGGACGTTCACCGGCAGGCCCCAGCGCCCCAGGGAGAACTTGCCCTCTGCGGGCTGCCACTTCCCGCGCAGCCGCGCCACCAGCATCGGACCCGTGACCAGCAGGTAGGCCACGTAGATCATGATGATGCCGATGCTGGTGACCACCGTGAAGATCTGGGGCTGACGGATGTTCACCACGAGGATCCCCAGGGCCAGCACGCCGATGATGACCGTCGGCAGGACCGGGGTCCCGAACCGCGGGCTCACCTTGGCGAGCCGGGACGCCCCGGGCAGGTTGTTGTCCCTGGCCATGGCGAAGGCGAGCCGGATCGCCGCGGTGTGGACGGCGAGGGCGCACACCGTGACGGCGACCAGTACGCACCAGAGCATCGCCTGCCCGGCCGTCGGGCCGAGCACGTCCAGGACCACGAACTGCAGTCCTTCCACGGAGATCTTCTCGCCGTTCAGGCTGGAGACGCTCATCAGCGCGAGGATGAGGACGAGTCCACCCAGGACGAAGGAGGCGACGATGGCGCGGATGATGGCCCGCGGTGCGTTGCGCGAGGGGTCCAGCGACTCCTCACCGAGCGAGGCCGCGGTGTCGAAGCCGTACATCACGTACGCCGAGGCGAGGGACGCGATCAGGAAGGCGCCGAGGTAGCCGAAGGGCTGGCCGTCGCCGGTGCCCCCGGTCTCCATGACCACCTCCGGACCGCGCACCACGTTGATCCCGAGGAGCACGATCAGCACGACCGTCGCGATCAGCTCCAGGAACACACCTGCGGTGTTGATGCGCGCCATCAGTTTCACACCGAAGGCGTTGACCAGGGTGGTGAACAGGATCAGGACCGCCGCGAGGAGAACGGCGTTGGTGGGCTTGTCGTAGGGGCCGGAGCCGTCCCCGACGAACTGGAAGACGGACGATATCTGCGGCAGGGTGAGCTGGTAGGCGAGCGCCACGGCCGCGATCGAGACGATCGAGGCGATCAGCATCATCCACCCGGCCAGCCAGCCTATGTGCGGATTGCCCATTCTTTTGGCCCAGTTGTAGATGCTTCCCGCGACGGGGTAGCGGGCCGCCAGCTCGGCGAAGCAGAGCGCCACCATGAACTGGCCGACGAACACCATCGGCCAGGACCACCAGTAGGCGGGACCGCCGCTCGCGTACCCGAAGTAGAAGAGCTGGAAGGTGCCGGTCAGGATCGAGATGTAGGAGATTCCCGCCGCGAAGGTGTGGAAGTTGCCGAGAGTCCGCTTGAGTTCGGGGCGGTAGCCGAATTCGGCGAGCTCGGCGTCGTCGTCGGCCGGCACGTTGGCCAGCGGCCGGCCGGGTGGCGCAGTGGTCATGGACAACTCCTGGGTGAAGGGGGAGGAGACGGTCCGGGCTAATCGGTCTCCGGTGGATTGGAGAACCAGTGCTGCGGCCGGGGGTCGACGTTCTGCCAGATGTGCTTGGGTTCGCGGTACTCGTCGAGACCGGCCCGGCCCAGTTCGCGGCCGACTCCGGAACGGCCGAACCCGCCCCACTCGGCCTGCGGCAGATAAGGGTGGTAGTCGTTGATCCACACGGTTCCGTGCCGCAGCCGGCGCGCCACGCGTTGGGCCCTGCCCGCGTTCTGCGTCCACACGGCCCCGGCCAGCCCGTACTCGGTGTCATTGGCGATCCGCACGGCGTCGTCCTCGTCCGTGAACCGCTCCACGGTCAGCACCGGGCCGAAGGACTCCTCGTGGACCACGCTCATACCCTGGTGACACTCGTCGAGCACGGTCGGCAGATAGTAGAAACCACCGGCCAGACGCTCGTCGGCGGGACGTGTGCCGCCGCAGCGCAGTACCACCCCTTCGGCGATTCCGGCGGCGACGTACTGCTCGACCTTGAGGCGGTGCCCGGCCGAGATCAGCGGGCCCGTCTCGGCCGTCTCGTCGAACGGCCCGCCCAGCCGGATCCGTTCGGCGCGGCGTACCAGCTCGTCGACGAAGGCGTCGTGCAGTGAGTCCTCGACGACCAGACGCGCACCGGCCGAACACACCTGTCCGGAGTGGAGGAACACCGCGGTGAGGGCGAAGTCCACGGCCGTCTCGAAGTCGGCGTCGGCGAACACCACATTGGGGTTCTTGCCGCCGAGTTCGAGGGCCACCTTCTTCACGGTGGTCGCCGCCGCGGCCATGATCCGCCGCCCGGTCGGAAGGCCTCCCGTGAAGGAGACGAGGTCGACATCGGGGTGCTCGGCAAGGGGGGCGCCGACCTCGGGTCCGGCGCCGAGAACCAGGTTGGCGACCCCCTGGGGCAGTCCGGCCTCCTCCAGCAGCCGCACCAGCAGGATGGACGTGGAAGGGGTGAACTCGCTGGGCTTGAGCACGAAGGTGTTACCGGCTACCAGGGCCGGGGCGACCTTCCAGGCGGCCTGGAGCAGCGGGTAGTTCCAGGGCGTGATCAGCCCGCAGACGCCGACCGGTTCGTGGACGATCCTGCTGACGGCGTCGGCGCGGCCGGTGTCCACCACCCGGCCGGCGTCCGTGCCGGCGACGGAGCCGAACCAGCGGAGGCACGCCACGACGTCGGCGACGTCGTACTCGCTCTCCACGAGGCGCTTACCGGTGTCCAGGGACTCCGCCCGGGCGACCTCGCCGGCCCGCTCCTCAAGGAGGTCGGCGACGCGCAGCAGCACGGCTCCGCGTTCTCGTTCAGGGGTGTGGGGCCAGGGCCCTTCGTCGAATGCCCGGCGGGCGGCGTGGATCGCGTCCTCCGCGTCGGCGCGGGTTCCCTCGGAGACCGAGGCGACGTGCCTGCCGTCGGCGGGGCAGAGGATGTCCCGCTGTCCGCCGTTCGCCGGCGTGCGCCACTTGCCGTCCACATACAGGTCTGCCATGTGCGGGTCCTTCAAGCAGGTCAAGCACGGGTGCTGCGTGAACTTGGTTGCGTATAACGCATTCCTTTGCTCGTGATGGAACACATTCACGCACCCGGCCCCCCGCGTCAAGACGGCGGTCCACCCCTTTGATGACGGGACTCTGCCGGGTGGCTCCCCCGGTGACCCGCCAAGTGCGCACCACCCCGCGATGTCGCCTTTCCATCAAAACGTTGTGCGGGCAGCACCAGTTGGAGGCTTCATGGCTGTGCGGCCCAGGGCCGGCCGCGCGTTCGCGCTCACCCTCTCGTGCCCCGACCGGCCCGGGCTCGTCCATGCGGTGAGCTCGGCGTACGGGAGCGCTTCACATCGACGTCCCGGCAGGGCGATCACCATCCACAGTGCTCGCCCGGGCCGTCGCATGGCACAGCGAGAGCCGGGTCATGACACAAGGCAACCGCGCCGTCGTCTTCCGCCGGCGGAAACGGGGAGGGGGAGGCGCACCCCGGCGGGTGCGCCTCCCCCTCTTTCATGCCCTCGGGCTCCAGGCCCTCCGGGACTCATGTGGCGCTCAGAACGCCCGTGCCAGCATGGCCCGGCGCCAGCGCTCCGTCTCGGCGAGCTGGTTGAACGTGAAGATGTGCAGGCCCGCCACTCCCATGCCCGGCGCGGAGAGTGCCGGGGCACCCCGGCGGAGCAGCCGTTCGGGAACGTACCCGCCCGGCGCGGCGAAGCGCAGGAACCACGAGGGGTGGCGCGTGAGGAACCTGGTCGACTCCCCCACACCGATCTTGGTCGCCATGGCGAGCAGCTTCGCCCGCTCGACGGGGCCGGCGACGCCCACGTACACCGGCAGCGCCACGCGCCGGCGCCGGACCTTGCCCAGCCAGGCGGTCAGGACGCGAGCGTCGAAGCAGAGATTACTGACAATGTACGTGGAGAATTCCTGCTTGTCCCACATGGCTTGCACCGTGATGTCGTCCTCGATCCGGGGATGGCTCTCGGGATACCCGGTGATGCCCACATGCGTGAAGGGACTGCCCAGCTCCGCGATGCGGCGCAGCACCGGCAGCGCCGCGTCGTAGCGGCCCACGGGCGGGTCCGCGTCGCCGGCCGGGACGAACACGTCCGAGACACCGGCCTCCCGCAGCCGTCCGACGATGTCGTCGAGGTGTGCCTCGCCCTCGATCAGCCGGGCCGGAACGTGGGGGACGACGGTGTACCCGTGCCGGGCCAGCCGCGTCGTGAGTTCCAGCGTGGGCGCGAGCCCCTTCACGGGCGAGGCGGTGATCGTCACCGGCACCTCCCGGGGAACGTGCCGGAGCACCTTCTCCTCGGTGGTCCGCGTGGGAAGGACCTCGTAACGGATCCTCCTGAGCAGCGGCAGCAACCGCGCCGCCGCCCCGTGCGCCGGCCACGTCTGGTCCGAAGCCTCGAGGGAATGGCTCACGGCACGTCCTTTCTAGCGGGAGCCGGGAGAGCGCTCCTGCTCCGTCCTGCGATGGCGGTAGAACTCCGCCGTCGAGGGTTCCAGCGGCTTGTTGCCGAGGATCAGGTCGGCGGCCTTCTCCGCCACCATCATCACGGGTGCGTAGATGTTGCCGTTGGTGACGTACGGCATGACCGACGCGTCGACGACCCGGAGACCCTGGAGACCGTGCACGCGCATGGTGTCGGGGTCGACCACGGACATGTCGTCGACGCCCATCTTGCACGAGCAGGACGGGTGGAGTGCCGTCTCCCCCTCCTTGGCCACCCAGTCCAGGATCTGCTGGTCGGTCTCCACCGCGGGCCCCGGCGATATCTCGCCGCCGTTGTACGGGTCCATCGCCGACTGGCTCAGGATGTTCCGGGAGACCCGGATCGCCTCCACCCACTCGCGGCGGTCCTGCTCGGTGGAGAGGTAGTTGAACCGCAGGGCCGGGTGGACGGAGGGGTCCTTGCTCTTGATCTTGACGGAACCGATGGCGTCGGAGTACATGGGGCCGACGTGGACCTGGTAGCCGTGCCCGCCGGAGGGGGAGGATCCGTCGTACCGGACGGCGACGGGCAGGAAGTGGAACATCAGGTTGGGGTAGTCGACGTCCTCGTTGCTGCGGGCGAAGCCGCCCGCCTCGAAGTGGTTGGTCGCCCCGGGCCCCTTCCGGAAGAGCCACTGCAGACCGACCCACGGCCGGTGGCGCCACTTCAGGTACGGCTGCATCGACACCGGCTGCTTGCAGGCGTACTGCACATAGACCTCGAGGTGATCCTGGAGGTTCTCGCCGACGCCGGGCAGGTGCGACACGACGTCGATGCCGAGGTTGCGCAGTTCCTCGGCGTTGCCGACGCCCGAGAGCTGCAACAGCTGGGGGCTGTTGATCGCGCCGCCCGAGAGGATCACCTCACCGGCCCGGATCCGGCGCCTCCGGCCGCCCCTGGAGCGGTACTCCACGCCGATGGCCCGCTTTCCGGAGAACAGCACGCGTGTGACGAAGGCGCCGGTCCGCACCTCCAGGTTGGGCCGCTTCATGACGGGATGGAGGTAGGCACGGGCGGCGGAGAGCCGGCGGCCGCGGCGGATGTTGCGGTCGAAGTGGGCGAAGCCCTCCTGCCGGTAACCGTTGACGTCGTCCGTCAGGGGGTAGCCGGCCTGCTGCACGGCCTCCAGGAACGCCGAGAAGAGGGGGTTGGTGGCCGGGCCCCGCTCCAGCCCCAACGGCCCGGAGCGTCCGCGGAACTCGTCGTCGGGGCCCGCCGCCGTACAGTTCTCCATCCGCTTGAAGTAGGGCAGACAGTGGGCGTAGTCCCAGTTCCGCATGCCGGGGTCCCGTCCCCAGCGCTCGTAGTCCATGGGATTTCCACGCTGGAAGATCATGCCGTTGATGCTGCTGGATCCGCCGAGGACCTTGCCCCGTGCGTGGTGGATGCGCCGGCCGCCCATGAAGGGCTCGGGCTCCGACTCGTACTTCCAGTCGTAGAAGCGGCTGCCGATCGGGAAGGGCAGCGCCGCCGGCATGTGGATGAAGACGTCCCAGAGCGGATCGGACCGCCCTGCCTCCAGCACCAGGACCTGGTTGCCGGGATCGGCGGAGAGCCGGTTCGCCAGGGCACACCCCGCCGAACCCCCACCGACGATGACGAAGTCGTACTGCTTGAGCGCCATTGATGCCTCGATCCGCTCGCGCCGTCGATACGCGCCGCATGCTATTACGGGTGTCGCTATACGCACCAGGTTGCAGAAAGCGCAACCTCATGCCGGATTTGACAGGCGGCTACCGCCGAGTTTTTCGTTGAGTTCTTTGCGTATAGTTTCGGTATGAGCAACGACACGACAGCTTCCGAAGCGACGAGCGGGGCCGCCGGCGGCGTCCAGTCCGTCGACCGCGCCGTGACCGTCCTGGAGATCCTCGCCCAGCGCGGGGAGGCCGGTGTGAGCGAGGTGGCGAGCACGATCGACGTGCACAAATCGACCGCCTTCCGGCTGCTCGGCGCGCTGGAGGCACGCGGCCTGGTGGAGCAGGCGGCGGAGCGCGGCAAGTACCGGCTCGGGTTCGGCATCGTCCGTCTCGCGGGAGCGGTGAGCCGGCGGATCGACATCACCGAACAGGGCCGTCCCATCTGCGAACGACTCGCCGAGGAACTGGGCGAGACGGTGAACGTGGCGGTGCGCGAGGCCCACTACGCGATCAACCTCTACCAGGTGCACGGCCCGGGCGCCGTGACGGCGAACAACTGGGTGGGGCAGCTGACACCGCTGCACGCCACCTCCAGTGGGAAGGTACTGCTGGCCGAGCTGTCGGCGAAGGAGCGGGCATCCGTCCTGGCCCAGTCCGGCCTCAAGAAGATCACCCCACAGACGATCACGGCGAAGACCAGGCTGGAGAAGGAACTCACCGCGGTCCGCACCCGGGGATACGCCACGACGTACGAGGAGTTCGAGATCGGCCTGCATGCCATGGCCGCCCCGGTGCGCTCCCGCGACGGCGATGTGATCGCCGCCATCAGCGCCTCCGGCCCCGCCTACCGCTTCACCCGGGAACGCATGGAGGAAATGGCACCCCTGCTGCTCAAGGGTGCCCAGGAGATCAGTTTCCGGATGGGATACCTGGGCTGATCCGAGGACGCTCCAGCCGCACGACGACGCTCTTGGACGTCGGTGTGCCGGAGACGTCGGCCACGGACCCGAGTGTGACCAGGACGTTCGTCTCGGGGAAGGAGGCCGCACAGCAGCCCAGCGGGGTGTCGTAGGCGACCGCCCGGAAGGACACGGCCCGCCTTTCGGCCCCGTCCGCCCGCTCACTGACCCGATCCACCCGGGTCACCGTCGGTGAATCCGTTGTCGGCGAGATCGTCGGGGTGGAACCGACACCTGGGCACCGCACCAGCGCGTTGCCTCTCGAAGCCCGGGACAACCCGCCAAGAAGGCCGCGGCGGCGGGGCTGTCGAGCCGCCGGAGGCGGTCCGCGATCAGGCCATGACGTCCTTTCGGTATCGGATGCGGGCTGTTACCGGCCGGGGCCGAGCCGGGACTCCACCCAGGTGTGGAACTCGCCGATGTGGTGTTCGCTGGGGACGAGGACGCCTCCCGCACGGTACAGCCGCGAGCTCATGGTCGGCTGGCAGCGCTCGCAGGCGTCGAAATCCTGCCGGTTGACCCGGTCGAACAGCTCGACGGAGCGGCTGACGTCCTTTCCCGAGACGACGACGTCCTTCAGGTACAGCCAGTCGCACTCCACGACGGTGCGGTTCTCGGCCACCGGGTACATGCGGTGGAAGATGACGTGGTCGGGCACGAGGTTGATGAACACCTGCGGTCGGACGGTGATCGCGTAGTAGCGGCGGTCCTGGTCCTCGGAGATGGTGGGGATGCGGTCGAGCCCCTCGGAGCCGTCGACGGTGAATCCCTTGATCTCCTCACCGAACTCTGCGCCGTGGCCGACGTAGTACTGCGCCGCGTACCCGTCGGCGAACTCGGGCAGCACTTCCGTGAGTTCCGGATGGATCGTGGCGCAGTGGTAGCACTCCATGAAGTTCTCGACGATCAGCTTCCAGTTGGCCTTCACGTCGTAGACGATCCGCCGGCCGACTTCGAGGGTGGCCACGTCGTACCGTTCGAGGGCGCCCACCTCACCGAGCCGGTTCACGACATCGGCGATGACGGTTTCCTCGAACGACGGCGCGTCCTCGGCCACGCAGACCCAGATGTATCCCAGCCACTCTCGGACATGCACCGTGGCGAGACCGTATTCGGTGCGGTCGACGTCGGGCATCTTGGTCAGGTTGGGAGCGGCGACCAGCTTGCCATCCAGGTCGTACGTCCAGGCGTGATAGGGGCACTGGAAAGCCCGCTTCACCTCACCGGTCTCCTCGGTGCACAGTTTCGCCCCGCGGTGCCGGCAGACATTGAGGTAGGCGCGGATGCCGCCGTTCCGACCGCGCGTGACGAGGACGCTCTCCCGGCCGACGTCGACGGTGCGGAACGTGCCGGGCTTCGGGAGTTCCGAGGAGCGGGCGACGCAGAACCACATCGCCTCGAAGATCCGCTCCTGCTCCAGCCGGAACACGTCGGGATCCGTGTAGTAGTGGCCCGGGAGCGTCGCTATCAGGCTCTCCGGCAGATTCGTGATGGTCACGGCGCTCCTCGCAAGAGACGTCGAGAACTGGCAAGGGGTCGCGGATCCGGCAGCCACTCCCTGGAGCCGGCCGTCGCGCGAAGGCGATCGCAATGCACATAGAGCAACAGCTTGCGTTTTACGCAACGCCAGTGTGTTGCCGCCCCCACCCCGTGTCAAGGGTCGGTAACCGGCCGGGCCACCCACGCAATCCCGTTTCACATCAAGCGAGATGCCGCGAAACACGCAACGTCGGTGGTGCGGTGGCGACCCGCGCCCACCCATCCTTCACTTCCGCCGCAACCGCAACCGACTGCGCATTGACAGCGCTCCCCCTTCCCCCGCGCGGCCAGTGACGCCAGTGACGCCGGACTTTACGCACGCGTCGCGGACCTGCTCGCCAAAGAGTTCACCGCGACCTGCGCGACAGAAGCACGTCGAACGGCGAGACCCCGTTCGGGGCACGGAGCACGCTTGACCGCGCGGCGCCGTCCTGCCGCCGGATCACGACGTGGGACCGGAGTACCAGGGTGTGTTTCGAAAGTCCCGTCCGGCCGGGAACGCCCGGCACGCACGCCCCCGGCCCCGCCCTCCGGGCGGACGACGCCACTTTCGAAACACGCCCTAGACGAGGGGGATGCGAACCGGGATACCCACGACAAGCGCGCTCACATCAGGAAGGCCGGAAAGAGGCAGACCGTCGTGGGAAGCCGGGGCGATGGTCTGCACGCGGGAAGCAGCCAGCGTGGGAGCAGCCAACGCGGGAGCAGCCAGGGCCACACCGGTGAAAAGGACCGCTGTCGCAGTGAGGATCTTCGTCATGCATCCGGAACGACCGATCCGCTCCCGGGGCACGATCCGTGTGAGCCAATCGGCTTCGTCCCGTGCACCACCGAGTTGAGGAGGCGGAGAAACGGAGAGGCTGTCTTCGGGGGACCTAGGGTCGAGCCGTGCGCTCCTCGCTCTTGTGCCTTGTGTCGGCGCCCGCCGCCTTGGGGCCATTCGCTCCGTTGCCTGCGGTGGCGCACGAGGGGGTGGGGCCCGGGTCCAATGCGTCGCGGACGGCGGGGCCGGATGGAGCCCACGTGGCAGCCGGACACCTGCGCTTCGTGCCGACCTCCGCCGGATGCCGCGTTCAGCGGTAGGTGTAGAACCGCGTGTGGTCGAGCATGTCCTCCGGCGTGACGTCGTTCCAGGGCTTCATCGTGTCGCGGAGGCCGATCACATTGCGCGGGGCCGTGGTGGGTACGTATCCGGAGGACGGGTGCATCCTCTGCCAGTCGGCCCACAGTTTGTCGATGAAGCAGTGATGGAGCCAGAAGACCGGGTCGTTCGGCGAGGCGCCGCTGGTCATCTGGCCCCCGACCCATACGTGGACCCGGTTGTGGAGGTTGGGGCCGCGCCATCCCTCCACCTGGTTGCGGAAGCCGCCCGACCGGCTGTTCCAGGGGGCGGCGTCGTAGGTGGGGATGGCCAGTACGGCGTCCACCTCCGCCCGGGTCGGAAGTTCGCGTGTGCCGACGCCCAGTGCCCGCCTCAGGAAGGTCCTTCCGTCGACCCGTATGTTGAGCGGCCAGTTGCCGCTTCCGAAGGCGAACGGGCCGGTGGTGACCCGGGCGTCCCCGCTGCGGCCGTCCCCGCCCAGGAACGTGTCCGCCCACAGCGAGCTGCTGGGTGTGCGGTCGACCGTCCAGTCCCAGTAGGGCAGCGTGACAGACGGGTTGACGCTCTGCAGCGCCTGCTCGAACTGGAGCAGGAACCGGCGGTGCCAGGGGAGGAACGACGGTGACCGGTGGCCTGTTCGCTCGCCGTCGTCGGTGTCACTCATGATGAAGGCGTTGTGCGTCGTGATGAACTCGTCGTAGCGGCCCTGGCGCTTGAGTTCGAGAACGGCGTCGACGAAGTCGCGCTTCTCGACGGCCGACAGATCTGCCTGGTTCTTGCGGTCCGCCATGGCGGCGATCCTTTCAAGTGAGAAGTGCCGGGCGCGACGTCAGACCGCGAGGGGCACGAGCGATGCCCCGTGGAGGTCCCGTACGGCGGCCCGGGCGGCGTCGCGTGGTGTGGGGTACTTCTCGTAGTGGTCGATGACGCTGATCCAGGTGCCGTCGGCGTTCTGCATCACATGCAGATCGTCGTCGTCGACGCGGACGACGAATGCGGCGAGGGCCGGCTCGCGATGGCCCCCGTGGTGCCCGTCGGCGGGCCACCCCTCGATGTGCCGGCCGAGGTACATCTCGTCGAACGCCTCCGGTGCGGCGGCGGGCGCGGCGGCGTTCGCCACGGGGACCGCGGTCTGGCCGGCCAGTGCGGTACCGGCCACTGCCAGCACGGACCGTCGAACCATGTCGCGGCGGGTGAGAGATCGCACGGTCTGCTCCTTCGGTCGATCCGCCGCAGGCCGGACGGTCCACGACAGAAACGTTTCTCTACGCAGCGGAACGAGATCGTCCCTTTGCCCGTGCCACGACATGGTGGCAGCGGCGGACGGTTCCGCAGAGTGGGCCGGAAGGCGCATGGTCACGAAGAAGACAACAGTGGATGAATAGTGCATCATTCAATGGCGCAGATCTTCTCGCCGAGCCGGCTGCTGGAACGGAGCGGCCGGAAATCCGAGCCGTGATCCCGCTTCCCTCCGCAGATCTTCCTGCCGGCGCTGCCCGGTCGCGGCCCGGGCTGTCCGACAACTCGGCGCGAATGAACGGGCAATGCCGCGAGGCGGGGGTAGGCGTCCCGGTTTCGGCTCAGTGCGATCCGGGCTCATTCGATCAGCGCGTGCCCGCCTCAGCGGTTTCCGCGCCGACGGGGCCGGCGGTGGGGTTTCCCTCGGTGACGTCGGCACACGTGCCGCCGAGGCCGACGATGGAGGACAACCGGAGTACGGGAGAAACAGGCAAAACATGATTTCGGCAGCACATCGCCTCATGTTGACCACGTTTCGCAGACGACCGTTTCCGAACACAGCGCCGAGCCGAGGCGTCACCTCATGTGACACCAAGCTGCACACTCTGGCTGATTCATGCTTGATCTCCAGATTGCCGGCTATCGGCAGGGGTTGGCGGCGTCAGCGGACTCGCCCGGTGAGACAAGTCCTGTCTCATAGGCGAGGACGACGGCCTGGGCTCGGTCGCGCAGGGTCAGCTTGGCGAAAATCCGGGCCACGTGGGTCTTCACTGTCGCCTCACTGAGCGTCAGTTTCTGCGCCATTTCGGTATTGGAAAGACCCCGGCCCATGAGCGTCAGCACCTCCCGCTCGCGCGGCGTCAGTGCGGCCAGGTCTCGGTGGACGGCCGAGGTTGCGAGGCCCGAACTGGTTCCGGGGGCGCTGGAGGCGAAGCGCTCCACCAGGCGGCGGGTGATCGAGGGTGCGAGCAGAGCGTCACCGGTGTCGACCAGGCGTACGGCGGCGGCCAGATGCGCGGGGGTGACGTCCTTGAGAAGGAATCCGCTGGCTCCGGCGGCGAGGGCGGCGTAGACGTAGTGGTCGAGGTCGAAGGTGGTCAGCATGATCACCCGGCAGTCGGGGGCCTGCGCGAGTATGCGGCGGGCGGCTTCCAGGCCGTCCATGGCGGGCATCCGGATATCCATCAGTACGACGTCGGGCCGCAGCCTCCGCACGGCGGCCACGGCCTCGGCTCCGTCGCCGGCTTCGGCCACCACGTCGATGCCGCGGGCGGTCAGGATCAGGCGGAAGCCGGTGCGGACCAGCTCCTGGTCGTCGGCGATCACGACGCGAGGGGCGGGTTCGGTGTGTGTCGTCATGGCCGGTCCAGCGGGATCCGGGCGCGGACGCGGTAGCCGCCGCCGAGGCGGCGGCGGGCGTCAAGGTCGCCGCCGTAGACGGCGACCCGCTCCCGCAGGCCGAGCAACCCGCGTCCCGTTCCGTCTGGCTGGCCCGGGACCGGCTCTCTCCGCGCGGGC
This sequence comes from Streptomyces sp. STAM6, assembly GCF_054963715.1. Taxonomy (NCBI): domain Bacteria; kingdom Bacillati; phylum Actinomycetota; class Actinomycetes; order Kitasatosporales; family Streptomycetaceae; genus Streptomyces; species Streptomyces sp. STAM6. Next base: position 44,245 of record NZ_JBUEFZ010000007.1, read on the forward strand.
TGGCTGCCCGACAGGATGCTCGGTCCGCTGTTCAGCACCTCAACTCGCAGGTAGTGGTCCGCGTATCGCACCGTCACCTCGGCATTCGCTCCGTCCCCGTATTTGAGGGCATTGGTCAGGGCCTCCTGGATGATCCGGTAAGCGGTGACATCGATCCCCGTCGGCAGCGGACGCGGCTCACCCGAGATACGCATCTCCACGGGCAGGCCGGCAAAGGCGATCCGGTCGATCAGCGGACTGAGTCGGCTCAAGCTCGGCTGCGGTGACAGGTCCCTACCGTAGGGCTCGTCGTCGCCGTTCTGCGCGGGTGCGAGCAGGCCGAGCAGGTGCCGCAGCTCGGTCATCGTGTTCCGCCCGGCGGTCTCGACGGCGCTCATCGCCGCCGCGGCCTCGTCCGGCATCGTGGCCAGCACCTCGCGGGCGGCCCCGGCCTGGACCACCATGAGGCTCACGTTGTGGCTGACGATGTCGTGGAGCTCGGTGGCGATCCTGGCCCGCTCGGCGTCGACCGCGGTCCGCGCCGCGCTCTCGCGCTCCCGCTCCAGCAGCCAGCCGCGCTCCTCGATGGCCGCCTGGTGCAGCCGCCGCGCCCGGACCACCGCCACGCACAGACACCCGGCGGCGCCAACTGCCGCCGCCAGGGCGATGATAAGCAAGATCGTCCCGGATCCCCACACCGGATCATCTTCGCAGCTGCACGACGTGCCCCACATCAGCGCCCGGATGCAGCTCCGTACATCCCCGGGATGACCTGCCCGGACGGATACATCCGGGGGGTGACGTTCTGTCCGCGGACTCCGTCCTAAGTTCGAGCCATGACAACTGATCACGACAATGCCCGGCAAGTGGTAGTGCGGCTGGACGGTGTGCACAAGGAGTACGGCGACGCGAAGGCCCTGGACGGCCTGTCGCTGGAGATCAGGGCGGGCGACGCGGTCGCAGTCATGGGCCCCTCCGGCTGCGGCAAGTCCACCTTGCTCAACATGGTGGCGGGCCTGGACCGGCCGACCTCGGGCACAGTCGAGGTGCGTGGTCATGACCTCGGGAAACTGAACGAGACCGGCTTGGCGCTGTTCCGGCGGCGGAACGTCGGCATGGTCTTCCAGTTCTTCAACCTCATCGACGATCTGCCTGTCCTGGACAATGTGGCGCTGTCCGCGCAGCTGACCGGCACCTCGACCCGGCAGGCGCGCAGCCGTGCCCTGGAGCTCCTGGACGAACTTGGTGTCGTCGAGCGCCGGAACAACTATCCGGCGACGCTGAGTGGTGGAGAGCGCCAACGCGTCGCCGTCGCACGGGCGTTGATGAACCGCCCGGCCCTGCTGCTTGCCGACGAGCCGACCGGCGCCCTCGACAGCCGGTCGGGCGAGCAGGTGATGGATCTGCTGATCGACCTCAACCAGATCGGCCAGACCCTGTTGATCGTCACCCACGACCCGCAGCTGGCCACCCGCTGCGCCAGCCGGCTGATCGAAGTCGCCGACGGCCGGATCGCCCGCGAGAGCACGCTGGAGGCGACCGCGTGAGCGCCGTATGGAGAGCCTCGCGCGCGGCCGTGAAGCGCCGTCGGCTTCAGACCTTCGTCATCGGGCTCGTCGTGCTCTGTTCCACCACGACCGTCCTGCTCGCTCTGGCGCTGCTGAGCGCCGCCTCGGGCCCCTTCGACAAGGCCTACGCCGAACAGCGCGGTGCTCATACGGTGGCGGCGTTCGACACCACGAAGGTCTCGCAGAAGCAGTTGGCACGGACCGCCCGGCAGCCCGGGGTGGAGGCCGCGGCCGGACCGTTCGGACAGGCCGTCGTCGACATTCCCAAGGACTGGCTCTGGATGGCGGGCGGCAGCCTCACGGTGGTAGGCCGGGCCGATCCGGCGGGCCCCGTGGACCAGATCGAACTCCTTGAGGGCCACTGGGCCACCGCACCCGGCGAGATCGTCGTCAACTGGTTCGCCCAGGGCTCCCCCGGCACCGCGCTCCTCGGCACCAAGCTGGAGACCCCCGGCGGAGCGACGCTGACCGTCGTCGGATTCGCCACCAGCATGAGCAAGTCAGCGAGCGCCTGGGTCTCGCCCGAGCAGATGGCCGCACTGCACCCGACCTCCGCCCAGATGCTGTACCGCTTCACGGACTCCTCGACGGAGGCCCAGCTGAGCGCCTCGCTGGCACGGGCCACCACGGGACTGCCCAAGGAATCGCTGACCGGCGCACAGACCTACCTCACCCTCAAGCAGGCCTTCTCCGCGCTGGCCGACTCCTACCTCCCATTCATGACGCTCTTCGGCATCCTCGGCGTGCTCGTCTCCACCCTGATCGTCGGCAACGTGGTCAGCGGGGCGGTCGTCTCCGGGTACCGGCACATCGGGGTGCTCAAGGCCCTGGGCTTCACCCCCAACCAGGTCGTCGCCGTCTACCTGACGATGCTTTCCGTACCGGCGGCGATGGGCTGCGTGCTGGGCACGCTGGCCGGCAACGCGCTGGCCGGGCCGATCCTGAAGGTCGCGTTCACCGGCATCGACGTGGGCCGGGCCTCGGTCGGCGGCATCAGCCCGTGGGTGTCCGTGGCCTGCCTCGTGGGCATGCCTGTCCTCGTCCTGCTGGCCGCGCTGGTCCCCGCCCTGCGCGCCCACCGGCTGCCCGCCGCACGGGCGATCAGCGCGGGCAACGCGCCGCGAACCGGGCGCGGGCTGCGCGTCCAGCGGATGCTCGGTGCCACCCGGCTGCCGCGCCCGGTCAGTCTGGGCCTCGGCCAGCCGTTCGCCCGCCCCAGCCGCACTCTGCTGACCATGGCGGCCATAGTCCTCGGGGTCACCACGGTGACCCTGTCGACCGGACTGACCAGCACCATGGTGGCGTACGGCAATGTCGGGCGGGAGGACGGAGGCGCCAGGATCCACGTGACGACTGAGGGGTCGGGCAACGACCGGACCCCACCCCGGCTCAGTGACGCGCAGATCGAGAAGCGGCTGCGGTCCCTGCCGGGGGCGGAGGGGATACGGGCCCGCGCGCTGTCCCAGGTGAACATGACCGGGCAGACCCAGCCCGTCTTCGCCGACTTCTACCGCGGCGACGATTCCTTGTACGAGCACACCATCGTCAGGGGCCGGGCGCCGGCCGCAGCGGGCGAGATCGTGGCCGGTCCGGCGTTTCTGACCCAGCGCGGGCTGAAGCTCGGTGACCGGGTCACGCTGGAGCTGAACGGCAGGAAGATCACCGCGACCGTCGTGGGTCAGCTCATCGAGGGCAACGCCCGGGCCCTGGAGGCCACCGGGGAGACCCTCGCCCGACTCGCACCGGACGCCCACGCCACCGAGTACACGGTGCGGCTCGCCTCCGGCGCCGACGCGCGCGCCTACGCCGAGGCAGTCGCGGCGCTCGACCCGGGCCTGCGCGCGTCGGTGATGGACTCCGGAAACGCCGGCACCGCCACCGTCATCACCTTCTCGACGGTGTTCACGGTGCTGCTGACGCTCGTCGCGTCACTCGGTGTCTTCAACACCGTTCTTCTGAACACCCGTGAGCGGCGCCGGGACCTGGGCATGCTCAAGTCGATCGGGATGACCCCCCGGCAGGTGGTGGTGATGACGGTGACCTCGGTCGCCGGGCTGGGCGCGGTCGGCGGGCTGCTCGGCATCCCGCTCGGGATCGTGGCGCACCGCCTCGTGGTGGGCCATGTCGGGGTGGTCGACTTCCCCGCGTACATGAAAGACGTGTGGCACGCGCCGCAGCTGGCCGCGATGCTCCTGGCGGGTGTGGCGATCGCAGTCCTCGGCGCCCTGGTCCCGGCCCGGTCGGCGGCCCGGATGACCATCGCCTCGGTGCTGCACACCGAGTAGATCACCCGTCAGCACCAGCCTCTGGAACCGGCCCAAGGCAGCCGACGGCGGTCAGCCGTCGGCTGGCTGGCTCTACGGATACGCCCGTGTGCTGATGACCGTCGCGGGCGACGGCACCACCGAGGGCCAGCTGCTGGGCGGCACGGTCTCCTTCATGTCCGCGCGGAACCACGCCGCCCCCATCTTCGGCAACCCGCACATCGGGCCGCCAGCCTCCCGGAGAAGGGGCGGGGCGGCCCGGCACAGCCGGAGCGGATCAGCGCCACGACCGAGGACGCATTCCACCTGCGGTTCCTCGCCCAGTCCACGGTGCCGGACGCACAGATGACAGAAGTCGGGGAGTTGGTGCCCCTGGTCGACGTCGTCACCGGCTCCACCGCCACCCTCACCCCCGCACGGCGGGGACGGAAGATGGGCCAAGGCGGCCCGCTCAACCGACGATGGAGCCCGCGGCCGTCTCCGTCGCCCGGACGCGGGGGACGTCGGACTCCGCCACCCCGGCGAGGCGGACGGGCCGGACCGTGTGGGACGACGTCCGAGACGGAGCGTGGAAGGCCTTTCGAGTACGCCGCCGTCAGGCGGAGTCGAAACGATGACGGGCCGTTTCGATGGAGTTCAGATAGCGGTGGGTCCATTCACACATGGCGTCGACCGTCGCACGGAGGGCCCGGCCCGGCTCCGTGAGGGTGTACTCGACGCGCGGCGGAACAGTCGGGTGCACCGTGCGTTCGACCAGGCCGTTGCGCTCCAGCAGGCGGAGGTTCTGCGTGAGCATCTTGTGACTGATGCCTTCCACCTCACCCCGCAGCTCGGTGAAGCGCAGCGTGCGGTCCCCCACCGCCTCGATGATGAGCAGCGCCCACTTGTTGGCAATGTCGGTGAAGATCTCCCGCGCGAGGGAATCCGCACGCGTCACATCTGCTTCGTCCTTGGCCGAGCCCTTGACCTGCTTGGTCACCATGAGGTTCCTCAGTTACCCAAAAGTGCGTTCTTCCACGTCAGCGCACACTCTCCTACGGTTCCCGAGTAACCACAAGAGAGTGCGAGGAGACAGTCATGGCCATCACCCTGCTGAACCCGGACGGTTTGCCGGAGATCGACGTCTACCATCAGGTGGCGATCGCCTCCGGCACGAGGACCGTCTTCATCGCCGGCCAGGTGGCCTGGGACACCGACGGAGCCACGGTCGGCGAGGGCGACCTGGCCGCCCAGGTCGAGCAGTGCTACCTCAATGTCGGCGCCGCTCTCGCCGGCGCCGGCGCGTCGTTCGACGACGTCGCGAAGCTGACCGTCTACGTCGTCGACTGGACGGCCGACAAAATGCCCCTGCTCATGGACGGGATCTCCCGTGCGGCCGCGAAACTCGGGAAGGTGCCTGTGCCGCCTGCCACGCTGATCGGTGCGGCGGCACTGGACGTGCCGGAACACCTGGTCGAGATCGAGGCCACCGCGGTCCTCGACTGACCGGCTCGCGGGTCGGCCCCCGACCGCACGCCGGGGCGAGGCGGCTGCCGAGTTGTGAACACGGAGCGGCATCGGGCAGGGGGTACGTACCCTCGCGGCTGGACATCCGGGCGCGAGCCCCACCCGGGGAGCTCGCCCGCGGCTGCTTCAGCGCCGTCCGTGCCGCGGCCCCCGACGGCACGCCTCGGCCCCTTCGAAGAAGCGTGTCCGGAGCCGAGCGTCGGCGTCCGCTTCGGCCTCACCACGCAGATCCTTCGCGCGGGCGCACCGCCACCACTCCGGATCGCGGCGTAAGGATCAGTGACAGGGGCATGTGTGCCCGAAACGGATCGGGCGGGATCGGGGGAGACCATGGCGCAGACGCGTCGGTGCCGGGGATGTGGGAGCGCGAACGCGGTCGTCCGCCGTGACACGTATCGTGAGGCCCTGCGCAGTCAGTTTCAGATCAGCCGGAAGATGCGAACGGACGTCGGCAGAGTGCTGGGCGCCCTCCTCGCCCCGCCCCTACGCGCTCTGAAAGGACTGCGCGTGGTCTGCCAGGAATGCGGCTGGGAGACGCAGGTCTGGCGGTAGCGTGACGCCACCGTGGTCCGACCCGGTCCGGTGACGCCGGGCGCCCGCGCCGCTCGGGGACGGGTCGTTCCAGCGGGGTGGTGATCCTCCGGACGACAAGTCGGTACAGGTGTGCACGAGTGCGGTGGCAGGATGGCGGCATGGTGACGCATCAATCGTGGACCGGGCTGCACGGCGACCTGCTGGCGGCCAAAGCGTCCGTGTACGACCCGAGCGGTTTCACCTGCTCACTGCCGGTGCCCGAACCGGAGAGCTCTGTATACGCCGCTTGCGCGTTCACGCTCGACGACCGCTCCGTGCGTTTCCGCGTCGCCAGAACCACCCCGACGAAGGTGGGCCAGTTCGTCACCGTGTGGCAGCGGTCCGAGGAGGGCCCGATCCGGCCCTTCGATGCCGACGACGGGGTGGACCTCTTCGTCATCAGCACCCGCGACCACGACGGCTTCGGCCAGTTCGTGTTCCCGAGCGAGGTGTTGTGCGACCGCGACATCGTCTCCCGCAACGGCTCCGGTGGGAAGCGCGGATTCCGCGTCTATCCGCCGTGGGTGACCACAACCAACCGGCAGGCCCGCACCACGCAGGCATGGCAGGTGAACTACTTCTTCCCCCTCGGTGAGATCGGCTCGGCCGACCTGGCACGTGCCGACACCCTCTACCGCCCATGAGGTGCGCGCTGCGCCGCGGTGACCGGCTGTGAGGTGACCGCGTGGTGCGAGCGCCGGCGGGCTTCCCCGCCACCGGGGCTCGGGCCACGGACAGCCCGCGCGCCGGCGACGCGGGGGGGGGCGGAGGCGCTGCGGAACGATTTCAGTGCCTCTCGGAGCTTCGGCCGGCCCATGCCCTGTCCTGTCGGAGCCCCGGGACCGCGGGGAGTTGCCGCCCTCGGGCAACGACTCCCCCAACCGCATGGTCGCAGCTCAGCGCACCCTCCCCCGCGGTTTCAGTGCCACCGGCGGGAGTGCGGGGGCCGACAGGCGGCCGCCGTCGTAGCCGTGGACCTCGCCGAAGCGGGAGCCGGTCATCCAGTCGTTGAACGACTCTGGTGAGCGCGGCTCCGACCTCTGTAGACAGAGTCCGGTGTGGGCGCAGGGCACAGTTGGTTCACTGTCGAGATCACCAACCAGAGCGGTCCATCGGGCGGTTACGACCTAACAGCGGGACGCGGAAGCATGCGCGTGGACAGTGTCCGGACCAGGAACAGGGTGCTGAGGGTGAACATCAGCACGCCCAAGGGGACATGGAACGAGGGCACGTGGGCGATGCCCAGCGCGACCTGTGCCGAGGCGAGGAGGAGGAAGCCGGTGGCGTACAGGACGGGGCGGGGGGATCCGCCGCCTGGGCGCCAGGCCAGGATGGCGGCGAGCACGTACAGCATGGCGGCCGCGTACATCACTTTCGATCCGACGTCGTGCATCAGGTAGCCGTGGGACGAGGTCAGCAGCATGCCCGCGGTGACCGCCTGGAAGAGGAGGGTCAGGGTTTGCAGGGCTATCGCGGTCCTGAGGAAGGTAAGACGGCGTGGCGCAGCGGTCGTCATCTTGGTGGTCATGGTGTGGTCCCCCTCTTGTGGTGTGCGGTCAGTTGGGTGCGGGTCCGCATCATTGGCGTCCACGCGGGGTGGGCGGCGTCTGGGATGTGATGTGGGTCGGCTTCTGCGGGTTGCGGCGTTGGAGGGGCCGGTGTTGCGGGCGTCTTCAAAGCCGCGCCACGACGGTGGTGGCCCGTGCGCGCAGGCTACCGGCCAGACAGAGCACTGCACCGAGCGCGAGCCAGGTCAGCAGGACGATGACGGGATGGGTTGCTGCGTGGCCGTCGGAGGAGGCCGTGGTGCGCAGTAGCCCTTCTCCTTCTCCTGGGCGAGCCCGGTCGCGATGTCCTGCGGCGTCTGGGCGACCGCTGGGCCGGCGGCTGAGGCGGTGATGACCTGCGGGGAACCGGAGCTGACGTCGATCGCCCCGTACACCTTCCGGTCGTGTATCAGCCGTTCTGCGGCCGCGGTGTCGGCGACCTTGGTGATCCGGAAGCCGTCGGGGAGCCGCCGGTCGAGGGCCGCGCCGACCCGCTCGACCGCTGCGGGCGACCCGGCGACAGCGATCGGCACGTCGTGGAGGGACGACCGCACCGACGGCCATGCGAAGGCGGTGAGCAGTAAGCTGACGACCGCCGTGAGCAGCGCGACCGCCCCGGCCACCGTCCGCCAGGGCGACGGTGGTGCTGTGGTTGCGCGCGGGGCCTGAGTATCCATGGCTCTCCTCGGCAGAAGGTGTAGGTGCTGTGGATGGATGGTTCGAACGGACGGCGTCAGCGGGGGGCGAGCGGGGTCCCGGAGGTGAGGTGGGTCAGCTTCTCCGGGTTGCGTACGAAGTAGAGCCCGGTGATGCGCGCGTCGACGACACGGGCGGCCATGACGCCGTCGAGCTCCCCGCCCACGTACACGGCGAGCGCGGGGCTGCCGTTGACGACGGTGGGTTCCCAGGTGATGGTCTCCTCGACCTTGGCGGAGCCGCCGAGCCAGAAGCGGACCAGCTTCTCGGCGCCGACGACCGGGTGCAGCGCGGCCCGTTTGACGCCGCCGCCGTCGCTGAGCAGGACGACGTCGGGGGCGAGCACGTCGAGGAGGTCCTGCGGGTTCCCGGTCTCGATGGCGCGCTGGAAGGACTCCAGGGCGGCCCGGGCCTCGCTTGCGGAGGCGGTCCTGCGGGGACGGCGGGCGCCGACGTGCCTTCGAGCACGGTGCGCGATCTGACGGACGGCGTCGGGACTCTTGCCGACGGCCTCGGCGATCTCGTCGTACTCGACGTCGAAGACCTCCCGCAAGACGAAGACCGCCCGCTCGGTCGGCGCGAGACTCTCCAGGACGAGCATCATCGCCATCGACATGCTCTCGGCGAGCTCGACGTCCTCGGCCACGTCCGGGGTGGTGAGCAGCGGCTCGGGCAGCCACTGGCCGACGTACGACTCGCGGCGGCGCTTCACGGCACGCAGCCGGTTGAGCGACTGCCGGGTCGTGATCCGGACGAGGTACGCCCGCGGGTCGTCGACCCGCTCCAGTCCGACCCGGACCCAGCGCAGCCAGGTCTCCTGGAGGACGTCCTCGGCGTCGGCGGCCGAGCCGAGCATCTCGTAGGCGACGGTGAAGAGCAGGTTGCGGTGGGCGACGAAGGCTTCCGTCGCCGGGTCGGTGGTGTGCTCGGTCATCGCTCGGTCCCCTTCTCTCTTCGTATGCCTGTACGCGTCGCCGGCCCACGGCGGCAGCCTGCGACGGCCGCCCGTGGACCGGAGAACCAGGTGTTCTCAGCCATGTGCAGCGGCTCCGTGCTCCCGGGTACGTCCCGTTTTCCCGGTGTCCGGCGCGGAGGCCAGGCGGTGCTTGCGCTTCGGCACGCCGAACGTCGGGTGCTCGGTACCCCACAGCGACATCCGGACGATGCCCGCCTTGATCCGCGCGGCCTTCCGGCCACCCACGTACGTGGGCTTCGCCTGCGCTTCGCCGTCGACCATCTGCAGGATGCCGTCTCGCCGCCCGAGGCTGATGTGGTTGCCGTGGTAGTCCAGCTTGACGTTCGGGACCTTGCGGCCGGTCAAGCGGGCCACGATCGCCTCCGTGGCCTGCCTGCCGGTGTAGCCTGCCGAGGCGCAGGACATCGGCAGTGGAAGGCCGTTGTCGCCGATGGCGAAGGCACTGTCGCCGACGGCGTAGATGTCGGGGTGCGAGACCGACCGCATGGTGCGGTCGACGACGATCCGGCCGTTCTCGGTGACCTCCAGGCCGGAGGTGGCGGCGACCGGGCCGGCCATGAACCCAGCGGTCCACACGGTGGCGTCGGACGCCAGGACCATACCGTCGGCGCACCGCACCCGGTCCGCCTCGACGGCCTCGACGGTGACGTGCTCCAGGACGGTGACGCCCAGCCGGTCGCAGGCCAGGCGCAGATGTTCGCGGGCCCCGGCGGAGAGCGCGACGCCCAGCTCGCCGCGGGCGACCAGCGTCACCGCGAGCCCGGGCCGGGACTCGGCGATCTCGGTGGCGGTCTCGATGCCGGTCAGCCCGTCGCCGACCACCAGCACACCGCCCCCGCCGCCCGCACGGGCGCTCAGGCTCTCCAGGCGCTCACGCAGGCGCAGCGCGGAGGGACGGGCGCTCACGTCGAAGGCGTACTCGGCCACACCGGGCACACCGTGGTCGGCGCCGTGGCTGCCGAGTGCGTGGACCAGCGTGTCGTAGCCGAGCTCGACGCCACCGTGACCGTCGTCCAGGGCCACGGTCCGCCGCCCGGGGTCGACGGCGGTGACCCGGGCGACGCGCAAGTCGATCCCCGTACCCGCGAAGACCTCGGCGAGCGACGGTGCCGCGATCTCCTGCCCGGCCGCGAGCTGGTGGAGTCGCAGCCGCTGGACGAAGTCAGCCTCGGCGTTGACCACGGTGATCCCGGCATCGCGGGGGGACAGCCGCCGGGCCAGTGTCCCGGCCACGTAGGCCCCGGCGTAGCCGGCCCCGAGCACGACGATGCGGTGCTTGTTCATGTCTCGCTCCTGTCGTTTCGCCTGCTCCCCGAGGCGTGAGCGGAGCAGCACAGTCGCGCTGTCTCCCTGCCTTCGGGGCGTTCGGCCTCAAGACACCGCGCCCCGCACCGCCGTGACATCATGTGATGCAGTTCACTCCACCGGGGGCGTGACGCGGGCCTCTCGCACCCCCGCACGGGCCTGTTGGCCCGGTCCGCAGCCACCAACGGAACCGCACGCGGAGCTGGACCGACTCACCCAACGGCTGTGAACAGGCAGGAGAGGAGCACTCCGCAGAGGGCGGCATGTCCGGCGTGCCGAGACCGCAGCGCAGGGGGCACCCCGACGAGGCCGCCCGGTAGCAGGATGTGGAGACAGGCCCCCCGGACGACTACCGCTGGACGGACGTCCTCCGCCACCGTGGGCACCAACATCCGGCCGACAGCCGGAGCGATATCCAGCGGGTAAGGCCGCGCTCGACAACGCTCCTGCCGAGCAGACTTCGCGGCGCGCCTCAGCACAGGCTAGGTGTCATTCCGCGCCCCCGCCCGCATTGCGGCCGGGCGGGGGGCTCACCAGGTGGCGGGGGTCCGTGGCCCGGGTGATCGCGGTTTCGACGGCCGCTATCCGGTCGGCGAGCAGGCCGAGCGCGGCCACTGCCCGGCCGAGGGCGTCGTCACCGGCGCTGCCCAGTGCCTGGGAGCGGATGTACGCGGATGTCACGGCTTCTTGCCTCGCCCGCTGCTCTTCGGTGAGGGTGCCGCGCAGGACGGCGAGCTTGAGCAGGTTGGCTTCGGCGCCGGTGGTGAGGGTCTGGGCCTCGGCCGCGTAGTGGTCGTCGATCACGGCGGCCACCTCGGTGTCGTTCATGGCCGGGGAGACCCGTGCGGCGATCTTGTTCATGTTGCGGTACGAGCCCTGGAGCTGGAAGGGCGGTTCCGTACGGCCGGTGTCGGTCTGGCCGGCGGAGGCGATGTAGGCGGCGTTGACCGCGAGGACCGTTTCCCGGGCCGTGAGCAGGTGCCGCAGCACCGCCAGGATCTGATCCAGTTCGGTGGGCGCGTAGGGGTGGGTGAGCCGGTCGGGGCGGGCGGTGGGGTCCCCGGCGGCCATGTCCAGCAGCAGCTCCAGGTCGGCGCGCTCGCGCCCGGCGAGCGGGGCGAGGACCGGGTGGGAGGTCAGCGCGTTCTCCATGAAGCTCAGGGCGAAGGCGTTCTCCTTGCCGGTCAGTACGTCACCGAGGTTCCACACGTCGGCGCGGTTGGCGAGCATGTCGGGCACGCGGAAACGCTGTCCGGACTCGGTGTAGGGATTGCCGGCCATACAGACGGCGAAGCGCTTGCCGCGCAGGTCGTGGCCGTCCAGGGTGCGGGTGGCGTCGCACAGCGGGACGAACTTCTGGAGCAGCTCGGGCGAGGTGTGCTGGATGTCGTCCAGGTACAGCAGGACGTTGTTGCCGGCCGCCAGTGCGAAGTGGATCTTCTCGAGCTCACGGCGGGCGGCGGCGTTCGGCGCCTCGGCCGGGTCGAGGGAGGTCACGTCATGGCCGAGGGCGGGCCCGTCGACCTTGACCAGCAGGAGGCCGAGGCGGTCGGCGACGTACTCCATGAGGGTCGTCTTGCCGTACCCGGGCGGCGAGAGGAGCAGCAGCAGCCCGCTGGTGTCGACTCGTTTGCCGTCACCCGTGGTGCCGATCTGCTGGGCGAGGTTGTCGCCGATCAGCGGCAGGTACACCTCGTCGACGAGCCGGCCCCGCACGAACGAGGACATGACGCGCGGCCGGTACTCGTCCAGACGCAGCCGTCGGCGCTCGTCGGCCACCAGCGCGTTCCTGCGCTGCTGGTAGGCGCGGAAAGCGGGAACCACCCGGTGGGCGAAGTCACCTGTCCTGGCCAGGAATTCGTCGAGGCGGAGGTGGAGAGTGCCCCGGTCGATCCTGGGGTGCGTGCCGAGCAGGCCCTCCACGCGGGCGGTCGGCACGCAGTCCACGTCATGGCGCGGGAGCTCCGGGCACACCTCGATCGCCACCGCTTCTGCGAGGTCGCCGGCGTCCACGTCCTCGCCGCTTGAGGCCGCGTACGCGAAGAGCCAGCCCTCCACCAGCCGTCGCGCGGCCGCCGCGTCCCCTTCGACAAGGAGGGTGCGTACGTCCTCGGCGTACGGCGAGGAGCCCACCGCCCGGTGGAGCTTCTCCAGCAGGGTGCGGGCGGACGGGCCGGTCGTGAAGGAGCCGCCGGCCGCCAGCTCCTCGACGAGGTACTCGGCCGCAGGGCCGGTCAGGGTTCCGGCCTCCGCCAGCTCGCCGCACAGCGCTTCCAGGGCCGGCGCCGTGCCGAAGGTCTCCCTGGCCCGGACGAGCGACGCGGCCGCGCGCGTCCACGCCTCCCGGGCGGCGGCGGTCGTCCCGTGGGCCCAGAAGAGCTGGGCGGCGGACCGGTCGGCGGCCGGGTACCGCATCAGCCCGGCCCGCTCGTACAGCGGGAGCAGTACGGCCAGGATGGCGGCCGCGTCGTGGTCGTGGACGCCTCGCTCGTAGCCCTCGTCGTAGGCGGCCTCGGCCGCCCGCCTGGCCAGGCAGGGCAGGTCGGCCCGCGCCAGGGACTCGGCGCCGTGCTCGGACAGCAGCCGCGCGGCGAGGTGTTCGGCGCGGTAGACGTCGGCGTTCTCGGACGGCAGGAGCTGGTCCCAGTAGGGGCGGGTGTCCGCGAAGCCGGGATCGGCCACCGGGCGGCGGTAGTCCGTGCCGGTCAGCGCGCAGGCCAGGCCGCCGTCCGTGTGCGGTACGAGCGTGAGCTCCGGCGGCCGGGTGTTGACGGCGAAGCGGTGGCTGCCCAGCTGGATGGTGTCGCCGCCGTCCGCGTACAGCTCGGCGCGGTCCCGCAGGGCACGTCCGGCCTCCTGGCGGGCGGCCCCCAGTCGGCCCTCCAGCTCCTCGGCCCGCACCTGGTCGCCGAGCTCGCGCAGTTCGGCGGCGGTGCGGCGGACCTTCTCGACCATCGGGTCGGAGGCGAAGTAGGTGTTGACCTCGTCGGGGCCGGCCAGGCCGGCCGCCCGGCGGGCGATCGTCTCCAGGACGCGGGAGGCCGAGGCGGCGAGGCGTTCGGCGCGCCGGGCGCGGGCGTCCTCGAGGGCCTGCTTGCGGCCCGCGAAGGCGTCGTGGACCTCGGCGCGCTTGTCGGTGATCTCCGTGAGGAAGCCGTCGTGGTCGGCGAAGCGTGACTCCAGGTTGTCCAGCTGGAGCAGCAGCCGGGCGAGCTGCGCGTCACATGCCTCCGGGGTGTCGGCCGCGGCCAGGGCACCGGTGACGGACTGGGCGAGGAGGGCGAACTCGGCCGCGAACGCCGCCCGTCCCTCCTGGTCGAGGAGTTCACGGCGCCGGGCGGCGAGGAGAGCGCGGACGCGGTTGAGGCCGCCCAGCACCTCGGCGATCCGCTCCAGGATGGCCGTGCGGACGGTCGCGTCGCCGATGTCCAGGCCGGCGACCACCTCGGTGAGGGTCTGGAGGCGGTGGACCTGCGCGTCGAGCCGCTCGGTGACCGCGGCCGCTTCGGCAGTCGTGGTGATCGCCCCGGCGTCGGTGGTGAGCCGCTCCACCTCCGCGTGCTGGGCGGTGAAGGCGTCGTCGCGCCGGAGGAAGGCGACCGCCCGCTGAGCGGTCGAGGTGATATGCGCCCCGGCGTCCTCGGCGAGCGCGTCGACAGCCGCGGTGTCCGCGTACCGCATCTCCTTGAGCGTCATCAGGCGGCCCTGCGCACGGCGCAGTTCGGTGATGCGCTCGATCCACTCCTCGGCCGTGGCCGGTGCCTCACCGCGGATCCGCCGCACCAGCCGCTGGAGGTCCTCCCCGGCGTGTGCGAGGGCCTCGGCGGCCTGCGCGCGCAGGGCCTGTACGGTCTCGAACTCGCGCAACACCTGCTCGGCGGTCGCCCGCACCTCCTCCAGCGGCGCGCGCAGGTCGCCCGTCTCCGCGTCGCCCAGCCAGGGGAAGCGGTCGGCCGTCCGGGTACAGGCGGCGACCAGCGCGGCGTACATCTCGCCGGTGGCGGTGGTCTCGGCGACCTGCCGGGCGATGGCCAGGCAGTCCGCGATGCCGTGGACCAGGTCGGCGTTGCCGATGCGGGCGAGCGGCCCGTCGCCCTCGGGGACGGTCCCGGACACGTACGGTGTCCGCCACAGCTGGACCGGGTGGACGCGTGCGGGCTCGCCGGACTCGGTGCGTAGTGCGGCAAGCGTACCGTCGTCGAGGAGCGCGTGACCACGGCACGCGATGGGGGTGGCGATCTCCTTGCGGATGAGGTTGTACGGCAGCAGGAGGGTGCGGCCGGTGCCGGCGTGGAACGCGTACAGCACGTCCTCGCCGTTGGGCGAGCGGACGGCCGCCTCGAATTCCATGCCGGAGACGTCCGTGTCGAACGTCTTCACCGTCCCGGTGGACAGGCAGTAGCCGCCGGGGAAGACGATGCCCTGGTCGTCGGGGAGGCGGCGGCACGATTGTCCGATGCCGTCCAGCCGGACCACGGACTTGGTGAGCGTGTGGAAGACCAGGTGGCGCCAGGTCTCCTCCTTGTAGGGGCGGACGCGCAGCAGGATCACGGCGCCGACGATCGCGTACGCCACCTCCGCGTCCGCCAGCGACTGCAGGGGCTCGTCGACCGGCTCGTTGTATAGGCCCTCGCCGGTCTCGGTGTCGTTCTCGGTCTTCACGGTGAGCGTGCCGCCGACCGTGGAGACGAAGACCGTGCCGTCGGCGAGGGCGATGTGCGGGTGCCGCCCGAGGACGTGGTCGTCCCGGGTGGCCTCGGTCCACGTGAAGTCGTACGGCGCGGGGAGGACGTGGTCGCGCTCGCCGCGGGCGTCGAGGAACCGCACCTCGCCGGACGGGGCGAGGGACCAGCGCAGGACACGGATGTCCTCGGCCTGGGCGCCCGTCCGGAAGATGGCCAGCAGCTTGCCGTCCACGTGCCGCAGCCGCAGCAGTCGCGCGCCCCGGTAGTAGCGGTGGAGCGCGGCGAACTCGGTGACGAAGGCGGGGTCGTCGAGCAGGCCGGGCACCGCGTCGTCCGGGAGACGGTTCAGGTCGCGGTCGTGGAGGGCGAAGACGTCCTCGGGCGACGGTGCCTCGTACCCGGCGAGCAGCACATCGCCGACCGCGACGACGTCACGGGCCACGAGGTCCCGTTCCGTGCGGAGGTGCCCGGTCGCGGTGAGGGCGAGCCCGGTCGCGCCGAAGGCGGCGACGCGAGCGGTGTTCAGGGCGTCGGTGCGGCGGGCCAGTTCGGCGGCCCGCGCGTCGAGGCGGTCGCGCAGCACCTCGTACGTACCGGCGTCCATCCCCGTCGTGTTCATGCTCTCCCGCTCCCTCGTGTGCGTGGTGAAAAGGGTCCGGAGCTGCCGCCCCCCGCGCGGCAGCTCCGGAAGTGTGCGCGACCGCGACCGGTCAGCTCTTGGCGGCGCCGTTCAGGCCCGCGAGCTCGGCCACCGGCATGTCGGCCAGGCCCAGCTGCCGTGCCTTGCCGATCAGCTCGTCCAGCCGGCCGGAGCCGGAGGGCATGAGCTTCATGAGCAGGGCGGACACGGTCAGGTTCTGTACGTCGGCGGTGGACACCGATCCGAGCACCTTCGTCAGGTCCTCGGTGAAGGAGGCGGAGCCGTCCAGCCACGGCCCGGCCAGTGCCTGGGCGGTCTGTGAGCTGTCCATGAATCCGTCGACGCTCTTGCCGAGGGAGATGGCCCCGACGATCCGGTCGAAGAAGGCCGACTCGCCTCCGACGATGTTGATGTCGGCGTTCTCCAGTCCGGTGGCGAGCACCGCGGCCTGCGCTTCGGCGACCTGGCGCTGGACGTCCAGCCCGGCCAGGCGGATGTCCTTCTCCGCCTCCAGCCGCAGCCGGTACTCCTCGTGCGTACGGGATGCCTCGTCCAGGGCGGCCATCGCGGCGGCCTTCTCCGTGAGGCCCGCCGCCTCGGCCTTGAGCTTCTCTCCGATGGCGGTGGCCTCGGCGAGAGCCTTCTCGCGGGTGCCCGCGGCCTCGGCGCGCAGGCGGGCCTCGGTCGCCTCCGCCTCGGCGCGGCCGGTCTTCTCGATGGCGTCGGCTTCCTTCTCCCGTATCTGGACGGCCGCCAGGCCCTCGGCCGCGGCCTCGGCCTGGATACCCTCGGCGAGGCGGATCTTGGCGCGGGCGTCCATGTCGGCGGTCTTGTTGCGCGCTTCGGCGAGGGTGAGCTCCTCGGCGGCACGGTGGATCGCGGCCTGCTCGGCGGCTTCGGCGGCCTTGATGTCCTTGACGAGCCGCTCCTGGGCCTCGGCCTCGGCGGCGATGACGACGGCCTGCCGCTTGCGCTCGGCCTCCTCGACGGCGCGGAGCTTCTTGATGGACTCCTCCTGCTCGGCGACCGTGCGGTCCACCGCGACCCGCTCACGGATCACCTCGGCGATCTCGCGGCGCTCGGTCTCGACCTCCTTCTCGGCGGAGATGCGGGTCAGTTCGGTTTCCCGGTCCCGGGCGATGACTTCGAGGAGGCGGTCCTTCTCGATGCGCTCGTTCTCGACGGCGATGACCCGCTCGCGGTTCTTCTGCGCGACGGCCACCTCGCGGGCCTGGTTCTCGCGCTGGATGCCCAGCTGTTCCTCGGTCTTGAGGAAGGCGCTCTGCGCGCGCAGCCGCTCCTCCTCGACCACGCGGGCGGTCTCGGCCTCCTCCCGTGCCCGTACGGTGTCGATCTCCCGCTTCTGCTTGATCTCGGCGTCGGCCTGGCGGCGCTCCAGCTCCAGGATCGCCTCGCGGGCGTCGACGTTCTGCCGGGTGATCTCCTTCTCCTCCGTGCGCTGGAACTCGTTGGTGCGCACGTGCTCGACGGCCGTCAGCTCGGTGATCTTCCGGATGCCCTGGGCGTCGAGGATGTTGGAGGCGTCCAGCTGGGCGAGCGGCGTCTGCTCCAGGTAGTCGATCGCCGCGTCCTCCAGGCTGTAGCCGTTCAGATCGGTGCCGATGACCTGGATGATCCGGTCCCGGAACTCGTCACGCTTGGTGTAGAGGTCGGTGAAGTCCAGCTGCTTGCCGACCGTCTTCAGCGCCTCGGAGAACTTGGCGTTGAACAGCTCCTGCAGTGTGGCCTGGTCGCTGGCGCGGGCCGTGCCGATGGCCTGGGCGACCTTGATGACGTCCTCGACGGTCTTGTTCACCCGGACGAAGAACGAGATGCGGATGTCGGCGCGGATGTTGTCGCGGCAGATGAGACCGTCCCGGCCGGTGCGGGAGATGTCGATGGTCTTCACCGAGATGTCCATGACCTCGGCCTTGTGCAGGACGGGCAGGACGACCTGTCCGGTGAAGGTGACGTCGACCTTCCGCATCTTCGACACGATCAGCGCTTTGCCCTGCTCCACTTTGCGAAACAGTCGGCTGATCACGAACAGCATGGCGATGGCGATGAGCAGGACGACGGCGACGAGCACGCCGATGCCCCAGGAGATGGCATCCATGAGAATCCCCGGATCGAAGGGTGGGAGCTGAAGCTGGAGGGGCGGCGGGTCAGCCGCGGGGGTCCAGCGCCTTGTCGAAGGGCGTGACCCAGAAGAACGCGCCGGTGTCGTCGTACGCGTACAGCAGCCCCGTGCTGCCGAGTGCCAGCGGACTGCCGTCGTTCTGACGGACCTGTACGACGGCCGTGGAGCCGTCCCGCGCGGCGACCTCGGCCTGGCCGAAGTCCGCGTCCACCCGCCCGGTGCGGATGGTGCAGATCGACCCCACGAAGTCGTGCAGGGACGGCCCGCGTTCGTCGGGGAAAAGCTTGGCCAAGGGGCGTACGAGCGCCCGGGTCAGACGCCACGAGCCGAAGAGCGAGGCGCACAACAGAGCGGCGCCGAGCAGGTGGACCAGGGCGGCCGGCCATCCCGCACGGGCGAGGAGCACGGACCCGGTGAGGCTGAAGAACCAGGACAGGACGATCAGCAGCGAGGCCGACACCGCCACGGGCACGCCGCCCAGGCTCAGCGCGTCGGTGTCCACGTCCGCGTCGAAACTGTCCGTGTCGGCAGCGCCCACCAGCACCAGCAGCCAGAATCCGGCGACCACCACGAGAGCGGCGGTGAACAGCACCGTGGGGAACGTGGTGGCGGCCTGCCAGAAGTCGCCCATGGTGTGTCCCCCTTGCGTCGCCGTGCGGCACGATGATTTCCGGGTTACGGCATCGGTTTGGTGCACGGGCCCCGGTCCGGTCATGCTGACAGGACGGCACGCAAGTTCGCATTGCCGTCACCCGGCAATCTTTACGCGCCCTTGATGCCGGTGGCGGTCCCCCGGCCGGCGCGTGTCACCCTTGACGCCCACGCGTCGGGGATCCGTCAGCGGCGCGTAAGAAACCGAGGAGGGGCCATGGCCGAGCAGGGCGGAGTCGAGCAGTATCTGGAGGGGTATGCCCGGATACTGGTCGGGGTCTGCGCCACCGGCCGGCGGCTGAACCGGGACGAGCTGGAAGCGTTGCGGGGGCAGGGCGAGCGGGCAGCGGAGGCCGGCATCGGGCTCCGCCTGATGGTGCGCGCGCACCTCGCCGCCGCCCAGGACGTGCGGGCGGATCTGCGTGGCACCTCGGCCGACCACCTGCTGTCGGCGGTGGAGCAGGCGGTGGACGCCTTCGCCGAGGGCCATGAGCGGGCGCAGCGGCTCGCGATCCGCCAGCAGGAGGCGGCCCGGCGGGAGTTCATCGACGACCTGCTCCACGGGCGTAGTGACGTGGGCCGTCTCGCCGAGCGGGCCGAGCGGTTCGGCCTGTTGCTGTCGCACGCCCACGCGGTCGCGGTGGCGCAGGGGCGCGAGCCGTACGACGACGGCTATGCCGTCACCCGCAGCGTGGAGTCGTCCCTCGCGGCTCGTTTCGGGGACCGCCGCATTCTGCTGACCACGAAGAACGGCCGGCTCATCTGCATCGCGCCGGGCGACCAGGCGGATGTCCTCAGCTTCTTCGCCAAGCAGGGGCACGCCGCGACCGACGGCGGCCGGGTGGCCATCGGCCGGGCCCATCCCGGAGTCGGTGGGGTCGTCCATTCGTACGAGGAGGCGCTCAACGCTCTGGACCTGGCGGAGCGCTTGAACCTGGAGGACCCGGTGCTGCGTGCCGCCGACCTCCTCGTGTACCCGGTGCTCACCCGCGACCGGCAGGCCATGGCCGACCTGGTGCGCACGGTACTCGGCCCTCTGAAGCAGGCCCGCGGCGGCGCCCAGCCACTGATCGACACACTCACCGCGTACTTCGACAGGGGCTGCGTGGCGGCCGAGGCGGCCCGGCAGCTGTCCTTGAGCGTGCGGGCGATGACGTACCGGCTGGAGCGGATCCACCGGCTGACGGGCGCCGATCCCGGCAACCCCGTCGACCGCTACACGCTCCAGACCGCGGTCGTCGGCGCCCGCCTGTTGGACTGGCCGGAGCAGGATCTCTGAGCGGGCCCGGCGGTCGGTGGCTCGGCCTGGCGGCGGGACGCGGAGCGGCGGGGCCGGCGTGGCGCCCCGTTCCGTCGATTACAGAGGGTCATGGCCGAGAAGAGGACAAAGGGGCCACCGGATCACTCGCTTTCAGCCGACGCGGCAGACGGCAGAAGATCGCCCCTGGGCGTCCGCCGGGACGTCGTGCGCGGCGGTCCTGATGCCGTCCACGCGCCAGGAGCAAGGTGCGTGTCGGACGGACGCCTCATAGTGGCCGCCACGGTAACTCGATTTCACTTCCCTGCCCCGGCAATGAAAAGGCCGATATATTGCCGGCCACCGGCAAGGCGAGCCTCTGCGCGCCCTTGAAGGGCCGAGCGCCAGGGGCAGCGCCCCAGAGCCGCCCCGAGCCGGGCGGTCGAATCATCGCGGAGCGGGACCCTCGCCCGAGCACCCGCCCGACCGACGTTCGATGAACGAATCAAGCCATCCGGATAACGGTCTGGTCTCGCTCGCTGGCACTTTCGAAGATTACTCATGGTTATGTGACTTGAATCACTAAAGGGGACGCAAAGATCGTGGTAGAACTGCGCAACTCCGCAGGTGGCACCACCCCTCGCCACACGGCGGAGCGGCCGGCACGCACCGGCAGCACGACCAGGGTGATCACGTGCCGAGTCCGCGGTACGCGAGCCCAGGGTCGCCGATCGGACAACGGCGTTCGCTCAAAGACCGCACATCTTCCCGGCGCAACCTCCCGCGCGCCGGTCCCTGCGCCATCGAGGTAACCCACCGTGTCACTCGACTCCATCACCACGTCCGTCGACGAAGCCGTCAGCGGATTCTTCGAGCCCATAGCAACCTGGCTCGGGGAAGTCGTCTTCTACTCCGTCCCCGTGGGCGGTACGGAGCTGCCCCTCATCGTCGCCTGGCTCGTCGTCGCCGGCCTGGTCTTCACCGCCTGGTTCGGGCTGGTCCAGGTCCGCAAGTTCAAGCTCGCCGTCGACGTGGTGAGAGGAAAGTACGACGAGAAGGGGTCGGCCGGTGAGGTCAACCACTTCCAGGCGCTGACCGCCGCCGTCTCCGGCACCGTGGGCCTCGGCAACATCGCCGGTGTGGCCGTCGCCGTCTCCATCGGTGGCCCCGGCGCCACGTTCTGGATGATCCTCTGCGGTCTGCTCGGCATGGCCACCAAGTTCGTCGAGGTGACCCTGGGCGTGAAGTACCGCGAGGTGCACGCCGACGGCACCGTCTCCGGCGGCCCGATGCACTACCTGCCCAAGGGCCTGGCCGAGCGCTTCGGCAAGAACGGCAAGACCCTCGGCAAGGTCCTCGCGGTCCTCGCCTCCTTCTTCGTGCTGTTCTTCGGCCTCTTCGGCGGCAACCTGTTCCAGGTCAACCAGTCCTACGCGCAGCTCGTCTCCGTCACCGGAGGCGAGGACGGCCTCATGGGCTCGTCGGCCGGCGCCCTGTTCTTCGGCATCCTGATCGCCGCGCTCGTCGGCATCGTCCTGCTCGGCGGCATCCGCTCGATCGCCAACGTGACCAGCAAGCTCGTGCCCGCCATGGCCGGCATCTACATCGCCGCCTGCCTGGTCGTCATCCTGGTCCACGTCAGCGCCGTGCCGGCCGCCGTCACCACGATCATCGAGGGCGCCTTCAACCCGCAGGGCGTCGCCGGCGGTGTCCTCGGCGCGCTGATCATCGGCTTCAAGCGGGCCGCGTTCTCCAACGAGGCCGGTCTCGGCTCCGCCCCGATCGCCCACTCCGCGGTGAAGACCAAGCACCCCGCGAGCGAGGGCCTGGTCGCCCTGCTGGAGCCGTTCATCGACACCGTCGTCATCTGCACGATGACCGCGCTGACCATCGTCATCGCCAACCCGGCCAGCTATGTCGAGCTCCGTGAAGGCGGTGAGTCCATCGGCGGTGTCACCATCACCTCGGACGCCTTCGCCACCGTGCTGCCCTGGTTCCCGTACATCCTCACCCTCGCGGTGATGCTGTTCGCCATCTCCACGGTGCTGACCTGGGGCTACTACTGCATGAAGGCCTGGACGCACCTCTTCGGCCGCAGCCGGACCAGCGAGCTGACCTTCAAGGTCTGCTACACGCTCTTCGCGGTCGCGGGCTCCCTGCTGACACTGCAGACCCTGATCGACATGGCCGACGCGGTGCTCTTCATGCTCGCCGTCATCAACATCATCGGCCTGTACCTCCTCGCCCCGGTCGTCAAGCGCGAGCTGAACTCCTTCCTGGAGTTCGTCCGCGCCCGCAACGCCGGTGAGATCACCGAGGGCGATGAAGACCAGGAGCCGGTGAAGACCACCGTCTGACCGCCCCCCGGCGGCCCGGCTCCTGAGCGGGCCCGTACACACCTCGCGCCTTGGTGTGGACGGGCCCGCTCGTCATGCCCGCGTGCGCGTTTCAGCAGGTGAAACGGGGTATGGCGGGTCGTGCGGCAGACGGCTAGGGTGTAAACAACGCGTCAGCGCCCCGTTCTTCGGGCGCTTGATCACGACGCGCGGTGTGCCGGGAAGTCTGGTCGGCGTCCTTGGGCTCGTATGCCCTCACCCCGATCTCCCGGAGGCCCGTCCATGGCTGCCGCCCCTCGCGAGCGTTCTCCCTTCCTCGGCCTGCTGCCCCTCCCGGAGCGCAATGCCGTGGTCCAGGCGCTGCGGACGGAGACCGTCGGCGGGATGGTCCTCCTCGCCGCCGCGGTCGTGGCGCTCGTGTGGGCCAACTCCCCCTGGGCCGGCGCCTACGAGCAGATACGGGACTTCCACTTCGGCATACCCGCCCTAGGACTGGACCTCTCCGTCGAGCACTGGACCGCCGACGGGCTGCTGGCCGTCTTCTTCCTGGTCGCCGGCATCGAGCTCAAGCGTGAACTGGTCGTCGGAGAGCTCCGCACCCCCGCCACCGCAGCCCTCCCGGTCGTCGCCGCGCTCTGCGGCATGATCGTGCCCGCCGCCGTCTACGCCGCCACGGTCACGGCCGGCGGAGGCGGCCTCGAGGGCTGGGCCGTGCCCATGGCCACCGACATCGCCTTCGCGCTGGCGGTCCTCGCGGTCCTCAGCACCCACCTGCCCGCCTCGCTGAGGGCCTTCCTGCTCACCCTGGCCGTCGTCGACGACCTCGGCGCGATCCTGATCATCGCGATCTTCTTCACCAGCGACCTGAACTTCGCCGCCCTCGGCGGAGCCTTCGCCGGCCTGGCCGTGATCTACGTCCTCCAGAGATTCCGCGTGCGCGGCTGGTGGTGGTACGTGCCCCTCGGCGTCGTCACCTGGGCCCTGATGTACAACGGGGGTGTCCACGCCACCGTCGCCGGCGTCGCCATCGGCCTGATCCTGCGCACCACCCGCGACGAGGGCGAGACCGCGTCCCCCGCCGAGCGGACCTCCCACCTGCTCCACCCGGTCTCCGCAGGCGTCGCCGTACCCCTGTTCGCGCTCTTCGCCGCCGGCGTCGGCGTCTCGGGCGCCGCCCTGGGAGAGGTCTTCACTCGCCCCGAACCGCTGGGCGTCGTGCTGGGCCTCGTCCTCGGCAAGACCCTCGGCATCTTCGCCGGCACCTACCTCGCCGCCCGCTTCACCAAGGCGAAGCTGAACCCCGAACTGGCCTGGGCGGACGTCTTCGCGCTCGCGGTACTGGCCGGAATCGGCTTCACCGTCGCCCTGCTCATCGGCGAACTCGCCTTCCCCGACCCGGCCGCCTCCGAGCACATCAAAGCCGCGGTCCTGATCGGCTCCCTCATCGCCGCCGGCCTGGCCACCCTCCTCATCAAGCGGCGCAACGGCATCTACCGCCGCCTGTACGAGGAGGAGAACCGCGACGACGACAACGACGGCATCCCCGACATCTACCAGCGGGCCGACACCGCCGAGCGTTGACAGGAAGCCCGTCATGGACGTCTCCGCGCTGACCGTGGCAGTCATCGCCGCCGGCCTGGTCATCAAAACGGCCTTGAGTGAAATCCGTAGCCCTGGCAGCGCTCGCCAGGAATGGGCCTTCGTCACCGATGGCGTGGCCATGCTCTCCGGTGCGGCAGCAGCCTTTTTCCTGGGGGCCATCGGCTGGTCCCACGCGGGATACGGCGCGATCGCGTGGTCGGCATTGGCGGGTGTCTTGGTGGCCTACCTGATTGGACGGCGCCGCCCCGGAGCCTGACTCCGGCGAGACGTGTCGCATGAAGTCCATGAGATACACCCCGCGCCGCACGACGGCCAGCGGTAACCCCCACCAGGCGCCCCCCTTCGCAGCCCGGTCGGCCCGGCTCTGAGGCCGCAGGCCGGGGCAGCGGGAGAACACGGTCAAGGTGTCCGACACCCGAGTGCAGTGGCTGAAGCGACCGAGCCGACGGCTCGCCCACAGCGGCAGGAAGCAGCTGCCAGGTCTCGGACGCGGAGCCGGCGAACCCGAGGAACCCGTCGCGGCGGAGCAGGACGTGACCAATCGCCGACTGCGCCCTCTCCTGGGGCGCCGGGCGGTGGGAGTTCGAGGCACTGATGCACGTGCGCCGGGAAGCGCTGATCGCGACGAAGGTCCCGGCGGCCGAGGCGGGTGACCGGTCCCTCGGCGACTTCCCGATACCCCTTCCGCCCTGCGCGATGGGCAGCACCGGGGCCGTTGAAGGGGCCAACGGCAGTGTGGTGAGTGCCTCGTTACAGGTGCAGTGCCCTCGCGGGCTGCGCGGCCGGGGCCGGCCGTCCAACAGGGTCCGGGTCTCGGTGGAGCTGCCGTCGAAGGCGGACAGCGAGGACGACGTCCCCACCGCCGATCATCTCGTCGCGGCCCGCACCGACGTGGACGTCGCCAGCCAGTGGCGAGGATCGCCGAGGTGACCTTCACCAGTGCGGACCGGGTCCGGGATGTGATCCACAACTTCAACGCGGACGGCTTCGACGCCGCTGTATCCCAAGTACAAGGGTGGCCGGCCGAAGACCTTCACCCTCCCGGAACGGCGGGAGATCAAGAAGATGGCCAAGTCCGGGCCGGCCGAGCACGGCCTGCCGTTCTCGATCTGGAGTCTGGCCAAGCGGGCCGACTTCCTGGTCGCCGAGGGGGTGGTCGACGACATCAGCCACGAGGGCCTTCGCATCCTGCTCCGCGAGGAGGGCGTCTCCTTTCAACGCGTGAAGACCTTCAAGACCTCCCGCGACCCGGACTACGCAGCCAAGAAGGCCCGCGTCGAGCATCTCTACGCGATCGCCGACGGCGAGGTCATAGCCGAGAAGGGCGAGCCCGAAGTCGTCTTCTGCATGGATGAGTTCGGGCCGCTCAACCTGCAGCCCCACCCGGCCGGCAATGGGCCGAGCGCGGCGGCAGACACAAGGACCCCGACCGCGATCCCCGGCCCCGACGCCGGGCGACCTACACACGCCCGCACGGGGTCCGGCACCTGTTCGCCGCCTACGACCTCGCCAGGGACCAGCTCTACGGGCACGTCAAGAAGACCAAGAACAGGTCGAAGTTCCTGGAGTTCTGCCACTACCTGCGCTCACTGCGCCCGGTCGAGAAGCGCATCGCGATTGTCTGCGACAACTACTCACCGCACCTGACGACGAAGCGGTGTCAGCGGGTCGGGACGTGGGCGGCGGCGAACAACGTGGCGCCCCGACCTGCGCAGTCGATTCCTGCTCCACAACCGTGTGCCATAGAACCCCTTGCCAGCGCTCCGGCAACGAGTGGAAGGCCTGCAGCGCCAGGTTGCCTTCCTCAATGCGCGCCAACCGCTCCGCGCCGCTCTCCGCGGATGCGTAGCCGGATGCCCCGCTGAGCCAGGCTTCGAAATCAATTGAGAGGTCCACGCGGCGAGCGGACTCGCTCCAGGCAGCGGCGACGCGCCGGACGACCGCCAGAAGGTAAGGACGCCAGGCAGCTTCTGGGCCATGGCCCCCACGTACGGCCTGAATGGTGCGGACGAACGCCTCCGCGGTGAGTTCCTCGGCGGTGTACCAGTCGCGACAGCAGGTACGCGCGTAGGCCCACACCGCTGATCGGTGGCGCTTATAGAGTTCGGACAGTTCGGCTTTTTCCTATCCGTGCGGCAGATGTGCTGGGGGCGCTGAGCCAGCTGGCAGCAAGACCTTTTGACCAAGGAGGAAGGAGACGTTGGGCGCCTCTTTAAGCTGGGTATGCGTTTCATGCTGAATCCGACCGGTCTTGACGCCGGTGCGCTCTGAGCTCGCTCCCGATACCGACTGCTTGTGCGCAAGGCAACACCCTTACGCACAAGCAGTCGCATGCCGGTGCCCAGTACGTGCTCCGGCCTGGTAGGCGTCGCGCCAAAGGCTCAGGCGGTGCGCCGGCGTCGGCGCAGTACGAGGACACTGCCGATGACGAACGTCAGCATGCCCGTGACGGTGAGCGGAAGCGTGGTCTCCGAATCAGCGCCCGACACGGCAAGCCTCGGCGTGCTCTCCTTCTCGCCGACACCGGGGGCAGTGGGCTGCCCTGGGGCGCTAACGGCCGCCTTGGGCACCGGGGCTCCCGTGGCGGCGCCCGCCCGCTTCGTAAGGTTCGGCTGGGCGTCGGCCCCGCGTGGCGCGGGCACTCCATTCAGGCTGACGGCCACCGTGGCGGTGCCATCGGAGCCAGCTTGGACTTGAATGTCGAGCCCGCGCGCCTTGTCGGTCAGTCTCGTGATCGCATCCGCGTTCGCGGTCGCCGGCTCATCGGAGTCCACATCCTCCTCTGTGGTGTCGATGAGCGCCGAGCTCCCGTACTCGCCGTCGGTCACGCGGTGGGCGTGCACGCCCGACAGAAACTGGTCGAGCGGTCCATGGGGGCGTCGGTTCTCCAGGACGAGCCGGTCATCGCTATTGCCGAGTGGTATCTCCAAGGCGCGTAGTCCCTCCCTAGGACCGTGCAGGGGCCTCAGTTCGTAGGTCCCCGACTTCGTGACCTTGGCCTTCTCGGCGTCTTTGATCCATCCCGTGTGCAGAAGCTCCGGGGCGGTGAGACCGGGCCCGGACCCGCCCCCGCCCATGGGCGTCTTGTTGCTGTAGCCGTCTGGGGTGCATCCGGCGAGGTCGCTGTCGTCGCAGCGCAGCCGTTCATGGTGATTGAAGCCGAGGTTGTGGCCGACTTCGTGGATCAGCACGGTGGGGTCGTCCATCTCCGCGTCGTCCTGGTTGACCCAGGTGTACGGTCCCTGGATGACGCCGAGTCCGGACCAGGCGCAGTCCGACTTTTCGCTGGGCAGGATGATGGAGAGGCTGTCGTAGTCCTCGTCCTCCTTCAGGCCCTCCGCCTCGAGCTGTTTTTCGGTCAGTTCCCTGATGTACCCCGAGTTGCACTCGGCTGCCATGTCGAGTGTGTATGGGCCCACAACTTTCTCGGGTACGGCGGGCACGTAGGTCATCGCCCCGCGGGAAACGCGCGTGTAGTAGGACGCGAGCGAGTCGTCAGTGCCGAAGTAGCGTTCTGCCGCGGCAGCTTTCAGTTTCCCGGGGTCGGCGTGAGAGCTGTCACTGAAGTTGATCAAGACGGCCAGCATGCGGTTTTGGTCGCTTTCCTCTGCGTGGGCGCTCGCTCCTGGTGTGAGGCCTGTGGCAAGCAGGGCGCCACCCGCCACTACGGTCAGACGGATCCGCGTCAATGCCATGTTCCATGCTCCCTTGCGGTGCGAGACGGCAGTGCTCAAGGGAGTGGCGTCACCCCGAACCGTCCCGCCACTTTGCGCACTCTTTACCGTCATCGTGATGAGCGAATAGACCCGCAACAGCTCTCTGTTGCTGCAAACGGTTCGTCAAGGTGACCACTCGGGTTTCACCCGCTAAACGCGCGCGCTCAGCGGACCTGCGAGTCTGCGAACCCGTTTGAAGAATCCCCTTGTATTCAGCCGTCGGCCCCAGGTAATCCCTCGCCCATGGACGCCCTGTATGGACAGGAGGCGGCCCGGACATCGGTGTCCGGGCCGCGAGGCCGGCCGGAAAGGGTCCAGCTCCGACCCGATGGCGGGCGGTGCCTCAGACCCCTGCCGTTTACGATGGCGAACGGGAACGGCTACTCCTCGATCTCGAAGTCAACGCCGTTGACCGACCAGTAGAGCGGAGGGTTGAGGTTGAAGTTCTCCTCGTCCAGGAAGCCCTGCTGGGCATGGACACGGCCCATATTTGCGTTGTTGTGTGCGTCTTCCTGTTCCATCGCCCAAGTGCGCTCCTCGATCCAGGCATTGAGGTAGGCGGTGACATCGCCCCCCTGGGAGGGAAGCTGGGCCCTCGCCATGGCCCGTTCCCTGATCTTTGGGAAGGTCCATCCGGGGAAGGGCTCGTCGGGGTTGAGGCCATCGCCGTGCACCACCATGGCGTCGTAGTACATGAACTGGCCCAGCACCGGCAGACCATCCGCTTTCGCCTGAGCGACGGCAGGGTTGAAGTACACCCGATCCCGCTCGTCGTCCTGTGCCTTCTCGAACTGCGGGTCCTGTGCCGCCTCCGCCCACGCATCCTCGAAGGCATACCCGAGACCCTCGGTCGAGTCGGTGCCGTTCACCTCCTCCAGCGCAGGTATGAAAGGCTCCAGGACGTTGCCAGGGTGCAGTTCGCTGTAGTGCTTGACCATGGCCAGCATGTCCCCCGTACCCGAGCAGAAACCGATGATGCCGCCGGTGTACCCGCGCCCGTCCCCGATGTCCTCGAGGTACTCGTACTGCTCTCTCCAGTCCAGCGACGAGTTCTCCGCGCTGGAGACCAGCTGCATGGCGATCTCCTTCTTGTCCGAAGCGGCCAGATCAGCCGAATCATCCAGCGTGTCAATGGAATAACTGTCCCCATGGACGCTCCACGACAGAGGTGTGTCCAGGTCGAGATTGTCCGCTTCCAGGAAGGCCTGCTGAACGTCGTCGATTCGGGACACATCTGCGTTCGGGTCCTCAGCCCTCAGCAGGTCCGTTCGGGCATCGATCCACCGGTACAGATACGTATACGGTTCACCGCCCTCGGCGGGTGTGTCGGCGTTCTGCAGCGCCTTCGCCCGGATCGCGTGGAAGCTGCTGCCTGACGGTGGATCTCCGGCAGCGCCGACACCCAGCTCCACCGCTGCGTCGAGGTACATGAACTGTCCGAGCACCGGCAGCCCGTCGGCCTTCGCCTGTGCGACGGCCGGGTCGAAGAACACCCGATCCAGCTCGTCGTCCTGCGCCTTGTGGAACTTCGAATCCGTGGCGGCCTGCGCCCAGGCCTCTTCGAAGGCTTCGCCCAGGCCGGCGTTCGAACCCGTCCCGTTCACTTCCTCGAGGGCCCCTTCGAATGCTTCGAGAGGGTTCTCCTCCTCGCTTGTGCTTGGCTGCAGGTCGATGTAGTGCCGCACCAGGTCCAGCATGTGACCGTTGCCGGAGCAAAGTCCCGCGACGCCGCCTCTGTAGCCGCAGTTGCCTCCGACGTAGGAGAGCTGCTCATACTGCGTTCGCCAGTCAACGGTGCTGTTCTGCGCGCTGGACAGCAGACGCATGGCGATCTCCTTCTTGTCCGGCGCCGTGAGATCCACATGATCGGCGGAAGCAGTAGGCGCGGGGCCGACGAGCAGGTTCAACCCCAGCAGGGGCACGACAAGGGCAGCGAAACAGCTGGCGCCCCCGCGCGGGGCTTTACGAATAGACATGTCAACTCCTTCATCTCAATGAGCAGTTGTCACAGATCGACCGCCCGTCCGGTGCACAGCTCGCAATGGGCAAGTGATCGCCGACTTCAGCGGCGGCCAGTGTCCCGCCCAGGGGCGGGATCAACTCGTCACTAGTCGCTTTCCGCAGAGCAGGGTTCAAGGGCCGGAGGATTCGCCAGGGCTACGCTCTCAGACAAGATTCGCGTGCACTCGTAGTGCCGGCGCAGCCTGCTGCGCGCGGATTTCGGCGCTCCCAGATGGTCCAGTCCGAGCAACGCCGCTCCCAACGCCGGGCGGACGGTCACCCGGACCACCGTGGCCTTGGGGGCCTTCGCTCCCAGCCTGTCCAGGATCCGGTTGTGCAGGAGAGGATGCCCAGCCGCCAGTACACTGCCTCCCAGCACTACGGGCGCCTGCACATCCTGCAGACCGAGCCTGCTCAGGGCGACGGTGGCCAGGCCGACCACCTCGTCGGCCAGCCGCTCTACGATCGACACCGCTATGGGGTCTCCCTCCGCGCTTGTCTCGAAGAGCACGCGAGTCAGCTCGTGCAGCCGGTCGTCGGGGATGTCGCCCAGGCGTAGTGCCGCGATCAGTTCGTACATGGACTTCCGTCTGAAGTACGCCGGCAGGGTCTGGGCCAGCCGGGTCGGCTGCCCCCTCCCGTCCTCCGCTCGTGCTGCGAACCACATCGCTTCCTCTGCGAGTCCGTATCCGCCTCCGAAGTCGCCCGAGATCGTGCCGACAGACGGAAACCGAGCCGTTCGACCGTCCGGCAGCAGCCCCACACAGGCGATGCCGGCACCGCAGACCACCGCTACGCCCCGGGGCTCTTCCACCCCCGCGCGCAGGAGGGCGAAGGTGTCATTGCGGACGTGTGTGGTCTCGCCCCATCCGCGTGCGTGCACGGCGGCTGTGAGCCGTTGCTCCTCGACAGGAAGATCGGCGTTGGCGAGGCAGGCTGACACATGGTCGACGCGAGCCACACCTGCGGTTTTCAGGGCTTCGTGCACCGTTGCCGCCAGGACGTCGACCGCGGCCGGGACGCCGATCTGCTGGGGTCTAAACCCGCCTCCGCTGGCGAACCCCAACACGGCGCCTGCCTTGTCGACGATCACCACGTCCGTCTTGCTGTTGCCTGCGTCTATGCCGAGAACGGCGGCCTTCACATCCACCGGAGAAACTCCTCATTGTGCGCGATGAGCTGGTCCGTGAGAGTGTCGGCGTATGCATACTGGCCGATCAGGGGATGCGCGAGCAGAGCCTTGACGATGCGGTGGCGGTCGCCGCAAAGGGCGGCATCGAGCGCCAGCTCCTCGTACGCGCTGACATTGGCGATCAGCCCCTCGTACAGCGGATCCAGCCTGGGCACGGGCAGCGGCTCGACGCCTGACAGACCGACAGCCGCAGGCACCTCGATGACCGCTTCGGGCGGAAGCCATGGCAGCGTGACCTCGTTGCGTGTGTTCACCACCTGGTACGGGCTGCCGGACCCGCTGATCAGGGAGGCGGCGAGATCCACGGCGGCGTCGGAATAGAAGGCGCCACCTCGTTGGGTGAGCACATCCGGCTTGGTGTCCACAGCCGGATTCCTGTACAGGTCGAGCAGTGCCTGTTCCAGGGCAGCGACCTCGGAAGCCCGTGAGGGCTTCGTTCGCGCTTCCTGGACGGCTTGGTCGTGGGCATAGAAATAGCGCAGGTAGTACGAGGGGATCACGCCGAGGCGTTGCAACAACTGGAGCGGCAACCTGATGTCGGCGGCGATAACCCTCCCGTGCTCCTTCAGGAGCGGGGGCAGTACGTCCTCGCCTCCGGGTCCGCCAAGGCGCACACCGGTCACCCAGGTGAGGTGGTTGAGACCGACATGATCAAGGTGCACTTCACCCGGCGCCACGCTGAGCATCGCCGCAATCTTGCGCTGGAAACCGATCGCCACGTTGCACAGGCCCACCGCACGATGCCCCTCGTCGAGAAGGGCCCGGGTCACTATGCCGACCGGATTTGTAAAGTTGATGATCCACGCATTGGGTGCCGCGCGCTTGACCCGCTCGGCGACGTCCAGCACGACCGGTACCGTACGCAGCGCCTTGGCCAGGCCGCCCGCGCCGGTGGTCTCCTGCCCGATGCAGCCGCATTCCAGAGGCCAGGTCTCGTCGGCGTTGCGGGCGGCTTGTCCTCCGACGCGTAGCTGCATCAGAACGAGGTCGGCGCCTGAGACGCCGGCGTCCAGGTTCGCAGTTGTGGTGATCTTCCCGGGGTGTTCCTGTTTGGCGAAGATCCGGCGGGCGAACGCGCCGACCGGCTCCAGGCGGTCGGTCGCGGGGTCGATGAGGACCACCTCACCAATGGGCAGGGTGTCTCTGAGCCGGGCGAAGCCGTCGATCAACTCGGGGGTGTAGGTGGACCCGCCCCCCACAACCACGATCTTCAGCGGAGCGGCGGTCTTCTGGGCGTACCGCATGAGTCAGCCTTTCGTTCCGGTGAGCGTGACGCCTTCGACGAACGCCTTCTGGGCGAAGAAGAAGACGAGGATGACCGGGGCCATGACCAGCACGGTCGCGGCCATGGTCAGATTCCAGTCGGTGTGGTGTGCGCCCTTGAAGGACTCCAGGCCGTAGCTGAGTGTCCACGCCGCCGGGTCGTCCGAGGCGTAGATCTGCGGGCCGAAGTAGTCGTTCCAGCAGTAGAAGAATTGGAAGAGTGCGACTGCGGCGATACCCGGCTTCGTCATCGGGAGCACGATCTTGACCAGGGTGCGGAGCTCTCCGCAGCCGTCCATTTTGGCGGCATCGATGTACTCGTCGGGTATCGTGAGCAGGAATTGGCGCAACAGGAAGATTGAGAACGCATCTCCGAAGGCCATGGGAATGATGAGTGGCCAAAGGGTCCCGCTCATGTCGAACTGCTTGGCCCAGAACAGGTACATCGGGATGACAACTACCTGGGGAGGCAGCATCATCATGGAGATGACCAGCAGCAGGGCGAGCCGTTGGCCGCGGAAACGGAGCTTGGCGAGCGCGTACGCGACGGGGAATGACGAGGCGACCGTCAGAAGCGTCCCGAGACCAGCGTAGAGAAGTGTGTTCTTCCACCATGTCAGGAACTCGGAACCGGTGAGCACCTGCCAGTAGTTGCTCCACTGCCAGCTGTTGGGGATCAGATCCCGGGTGAGGGCCTGTTCGTCGCTCATGAGCGACGTCATGACGATGAAGAGGAAAGGCAGTGCGAAGAAGAGCCCAATGGCGATTGCGAGGGAATGTACGGCGATCCACTGCAGCACAGCCCTCCGGCGGGCTGGACTCCGTGGACGGGTCGCAGCCACAGGAGGATGTTCCGTTCGCTTGGTCAAAGGAGTTCACCTGCTTCAGGAGATCAAGCCGCCACGGCGTCGCAGGAGCAGTGCAGTGACGATCATGGAGAGAGCGAACAGGACGATGGCGATCACAGCGGCCGCGCCGTAGTCGAACCGCTGGAAGCCGAGGTTGTACACGAGTTGGGGTAGCGTCAGCGTGGACTGGTCGGGATAGCCTGGCTCGAACTGCTGCCCGCCACCGATCGCACCTGATGCGACCTTCCCCGCCACGAGTGGCTGGGTGTAGTACTGCATTGCCTGGATCACCCCTGTGATGACGGCGAACGTCACGATCGGCGAGATGTTCGGAAGCGTGACGAACCGGAAGCGTTGCCATGCCGAGGCGCCATCCAGCTCGGCCGCGTCGTACTGCTCCTTCGGAACGTCGAGCAGGGCGGCCATGAAGATGACCATCAGGTCACCCACGCCCCAGACCGCAAGGGCGGTCAGCGCGGGTTTGGTCCAGGCTGGATCGTTGAACCAGTTGGCCGTGGGGATTCCGGCGGATTCGAGGATTGAGTTGACCGGTCCGGTCCCGGGGTTGAGCAAGAAGACGAAAGCGAGGGTGGCCGCGACCGGAGGTGCCAGATACGGCAAGTAGAAGAGGGAGCGGAACACTCCCACACCCGTTTTGATCCTGGTGGCGAGCAGTCCGACGCCGAGACCGAAGACGGTTCGGCAGCTCGCCATGACCGCGACCAACCACAGCGTGTTCTGCAGGGCCGGCCAGAAGTGCCGGTATTCTGTGAAGATGTACGCCCAGTTGTCCAGCCCCGTGAAGACCGGAGGGCGGAAACCGTCATACTTCATGAACGCGAAGTAGACGGTTGAGGCAAGCGGATAGGCGAAGAATACGCTGAAACCCACGAGCCAGGGCGACATGAAGGCTGCTGTGCGCAGTGCGGACCGCCGGCGCTTCGCGTGTGCGAGGGGGATTTGCACCGTGGCTACTCCGCCTTCTCGATGTCGCTGTCGATCTGCCGGGCGAGCTTGTTCAGGCCGCCCTTGAGGTCGCTCTGCTTCCCGGATTCGTAGGCGTAGCCGAAGTCCTGAAGCGCCACCTGATAGGCCCCGCCGTCGGCATGCGCGGGAGTCGTGTTCGACTTCGGGTGGGCGGAGATGTCCATGAACGTCCAGAACCCAGGATCGGTCCTGAGGTTGGGCGACTTCAGAGCGGCGAACGTGGACGGAATGTTGTGCAGGTCGTTGGAGAGCGCGACGACGGCGTCGGTGTTCGTCGTCATGTACTTCACCAGCTCCCACGCCGCCTTCTGCTTGGAACTGGTGGAGGCGATGCCTACGATGGTGCCGGCGATGTAGCCCTTGCCGTAGTCCGCCAGCTGGTCGTCGGGGACCGGTAGTGGAGCGGTTCCGATCTCGAACTTCACTCCCGCTTCCGCGGCCAGGCCGAGGCGCCACTCCCCATCGAGCTGCATGGCTACCTGTCCGGTGTGGAACGGATGAGTGGCGCCCCATTCGTCACCGAATGTGTTGCGGTACTTCTGCAGCTTCTTGAAGCCGCCGAGCTTGTCAACGAGTTGCCTCTGCGCCTTGAACGTCCGTGCGAACGCCGGGTCCTTGGCAACGTTCGACCTGCCCTGCGCATCGAAGTACTGGGGTGACCACTGCGCGGCGTAGTGCGCGACCGTGGTTTCGTAACCGTGATAGTTCGGCATGAAGC
Organism: Streptomyces sp. STAM6; assembly: GCF_054963715.1. NCBI lineage: Bacteria > Bacillati > Actinomycetota > Actinomycetes > Kitasatosporales > Streptomycetaceae > Streptomyces > Streptomyces sp. STAM6. Next base: position 78,675 of record NZ_JBUEFZ010000007.1, read on the forward strand.
CGAGCTGCTGGTACGAATCACCGTTGGCCTTCGTCAGCTTGACGGCCACCTCCTCGAACTCGGACCAGGTCCGGGGCGGCGTGCTGATCCCGGCCTTCTTGAAGGCGTCCTTGTTGTAATAGAGGCCGTAGGCATCGTTCAGGAGCGGAAGAGTGCACTGGTTGCCCTTGAAGGCCGTGTACTTCAGCAGCGGAGCAGGGAACGTCTTTGCCGCGTCGATGCCGTCGTTCTTCAGCATGGGTGCCATGTCCACGAAAGCACCGGACGTGCAGTACTTGCCCACCGCGTTGGCGCTGAAGGAGGAGACGACGTCCGGAGCGTTGCGACCTCCTGCCCGCAGCGCTTGGTTGATTTTGTCATCGGTCATGTTGCCAACGACCTTCACCGTGATGTTCGGGTGGAGGGCCTCGAACCGTTTCACGTTCGCCGCGATGGCCTTGACCTCATTGGGGGCGCTCCATCCGTGCCAGAACGTGAGGGTGGTTCGGCTGCGGGGATCGTCCCCGGCGGACTGGCCCGAGGAACCCGTGCAGGCGGAGGCGAAGAGGGCGAACGATGCAACTGCGGCGATCGAGGCGCCACCCCTGCGGTAGATCGTTGACATGTGGATCTCCAGTTCACGGGAGTGCGAGGCTTGGTCGAGTTGCCGCGGCTCGGACACGAAACTGGACGTGCTGATCTACGGCGGCGATCGCGGATGCGGGGGCACGCTCGGCGGTGCAAGCAGTGCAAGGGCGAGGCCGATCGGCCTGCCGACCGACCTGCTGGCCGTGTTAATCGTTAGGAAAGTTTCCTGTTCGCCGAACGTACGCGCGCATTCGCCGCTGCGTCAATGCATGCGGCCCCTTAAAAGGTGTGCCCCGTGATCCAATATGGCTGGTGTGACCATGGGGCGCGCTCCCACCTGCGGCGACGCCTGGTGTTCACCTCCCGGCGAGTAGCAGGAGCGGAGGTGAGGGCTTCGCGGTCTCTGGCCGGAAAGGCGCATTCGCCTACCTTTTGCGCGAGCTCTTTCAGGTGCGCTGGAGTCGATTGGTGATCCGTTTCGGGCGATCACTGCGTGTCTGCGCGATCTTCGCCAGCGCTCGCAAGCCGACGTTGCATGCCCCCTTTCTGAACCTGGTTCAGCAGCTCGCAGCCTCGGGAGCCGGCCATGGCGTAGTCCGATGGCGGGCCAAGGTGGCCAGGGGGCAGCTCAATGCCCCGCAGCTCGGTCGTGGGCAAGATCCCGTTCGGCTGGGCGGGCGGGGGCCGCCCGCGGATCCTCCAGGAACTGGCAGCCCGAGCTTGAGCAGGAGGATACGGACGGGGCCTTCGGAACCCATTTAGCGGGTGAGGCCCTGACGCTCGAGGATGAACCAGACCGTCTTCCCGCGGCTTGTGCCATGCGCTCCCCACATGCAGGACAGTGCCTCCAGGAGTACGAGGCCGCGGCCGCATTCTCCGTCGGAGCCCGGCTCATCGTGGGCCCGCACCCAGGCCACATCAGTACCGGAGTCGCTCACGCTGACGGTCAGCGCGTTGCGGGTCTGACAGATGGCCACGAAGACGGGATCCCCACGTGGCGCGTCGCAGCAGGTGTGCTCGATGGCATTGGCGACGGTCTCCGTGGCCAGCAGTTCGACCGTGTCGCCGAGATCGCTCGAGCCCCACTCGGCGAGCAGCCTCGTGATCTCGTGACGGACGGCTGGCACGGATACGAGGTTCCGGGTGGCGCGGAGGACGGTATGGAATTCCAGGGTGCTGTCGTGAGGCAGCCAACAGTTGCCAGACCCGGGATCCGTCGCCACTGCGGCTGCCGCCGATGCGGCGTGACACGCGGAGGCGGTGCGGTGCTGAGCCGGTAGGGAGGCGCCCTTCTGGTCAGATTCCATGATCCTCTCCTGGATTGGGAGCGATAAGGTCTATTCCATCCGATTTGGAAGTACTTCCACTTAGGCCCGAGCTGCCCCTGGCACACAATGCGGGGTGGTACCCACCCTGTCCGCAGAATGATGGGTAGTTCACTCGCTCCTGAGCTGCAAAGTTCCGAATGTGCACTCCGCTGCTCGGCCACACGATCCCCGGCCGCCAGCAGGTCACGGGCTCGATGTCGGCATCGCGCAGACCACCGACTGCCACCAGGACCCCGAAGGAGCGCCGCTCTGCTCGCAGTGGACACACCCGGGCGCCTGGCACCTGGTGCTCGCCGACGTCCAGGAGCTGCATCTGCCCGTCCCCGCACGCGGGTAGGTCGTACCCTGGAAGGCGTCGCAGGAAGGTTCGATACGGTCAGCCCCGCCACCAGCCAGGCCAGGGCCGGCAGCGACCTGAAGGTGCCCCACCCCGCGCGCAGCGCCTTGATCACCGGGATCGGATCGGCGACCTTGTCCACCGGGTTCTGGTGTGGGGCGAGGGCGGCGCCGAGCAGCGAGAAGCAGGCGATGGTGGCCAGCATCCCGGCGGCTCCCGTCCACTGCAGCAGCAGTCCGGCGAGGGTGGCGACCTGGTCGATGCCGAGCAGCACCGACTGCACCCGGTGTGCCTGCTCGCCGGCCTCGCGGCTCGCGGCGCCACCCGCGGTCTCGGCCGCGATGTAGGAGAACTCGGTGAGACGCCTGTGGTGGCGGCCAGTGCCATGACGGTGGCCGCCGCCACGAGCCCGTCGCCCGTCGCGGGCAGAAGGAGGGCAGCGGCCAGGACGACCAGGGCCCGCGCGAGGGAGGCAAGGCGGAAGACCCTCGTGGTGCCGTACCGGTCGACCATCGCTCCGGCGAGCGCGAAGGCTGCCGGGCGCGGGGTCCATTCCAGTGCGAACGCCAGCCCGGTCAGGGCAGCGGAGTTGGTGGTGGCGAGCACCAGCAGGGGGATGCCGTACGTCGTCATGGCGAACGCGCCGGCGTCGGCGGTGCGCGGCAGGTAGATGCCACGCAGCAGACTGGGGACCGGACGGCGGGCATGCCGTGGTCCGGTACCGGATCTCACGCAGCGAACTCCGCATCGGCCGTCGCGGCGGTGGTGGAGCGTCGTACTCCTGCGTCGAGCACGGACGGATGGGGCCGGATCCACCGGGACAGTGCCGTCCACGGCCGGTGCAGACCGAGCACCGCGTGGGTGTCCGCCAGCACACCGGCGTCCACGACCCGCTGCACAGCCTGTGTGGCCAGCGTGTCGCCTTCCTCGCGGGTCAGGGCATCAAGGACCGGGGCGTGGTCGAGCAACGCGAGGGTCGCCTGGACGCGAGTGACGAAGTCGCTATCGCGGGCTGGGTAGTCGCTGGCGCCCGCCCAGCGGGTCGCCGCGTCATAGACGTCGGCCAGGTCCGTGCCTCGGCCGGTGAGCAAGTAGCAGGGCTGTCCGGCGTGCTGCCCGGCCCGCACCAGCCCGGTTCACGGGCCACCGCTATGGCGTGGCGCCCCTGGTGGTGGGTCAGGCCCGACAGGGTGCGGCTCAGCATGCGGCGCTGGATGGGCCCGTTGTCGTCGATCTCGCTGATCAGCCGGATCAGCCCGGGATTGGCCAGCGCTGCAGTGGCGCGGGCAATCTGCCGGGGAGTGTGAGTGTCGGCGCGGTTCATCGGCGCGGGCCCCCCATCTGAATGGTGACGGGGCGGGCGGGTATCTGGTGCGAGAAGAGGTCGCCCGGCTGCCACTTGGTCACAGCCGGCTGCGTCGACAGGGCCGGAGCCGTCGCAACAGGCACCGAAGGCGCTGGCAGGCGCGACTGGTTGGTGATCCATGCGCCGTGCTGAGCCTGGGAAGGGGCTGGCAGGTGCCCCCACAAGCGTCCGGCTTCCCCGACGCGTACGCGCAGTGGGAGGGGCTGTCCAGGTCGCTGCAGAAAGCAATCGTCCAGACCCTGCCGAAGGACGGCAAGGACAAGGCCACCGACAGCAAGGACGCACCGGCCAAGTCCAGCGGCGGCTGCAAGCCCGGCGAGGACGGCTCCGGCTTCGGACCGATCCCCCCGGGCACGGTGCCGGGGGCCACGAGATCCCCAAGGACGCCCCCGAGAAGGTCCCCACCGCCATCCGCTGGTCCTTCGGACAGCTCGGCACCATGTACCAGTGGGGCGGCACCTGCACCGACGCCCACGGCCCTGACCCGATGGGCCGCTGCGACTGCAGCTCGCTGATGCAGCAGGCGTACGCCGCCGCCAAGGTCCAGCTGACCCGCACGACATACACCCAGGTCAACGAAGGCAAGTCCGTCCCGGCGAACGCCTTGAAGGCCGGGGACCTGGTCTTCACCCGCGGCACCGCCGCCGTCCCCGAGCACGTCGGCACGTACCTGGGCCAGGGCCTGGTCATCGAGGCACCCCGCACAGGCCGCCCCGTACGGATCGTCCCGATCAAGGACTGGGACGTGCTGGCCGCGCGCCGCGTCGTCTGACGCCCCCGCCACACCGGCCGCGTGCCGTGCCCCGGGCCGGCCCCTCTCCCGGCGCCCGAGCACCGCCTCCCAACCTGTTCGGCATCGTCGCTGTCGTCGGTGCCCTGGCCGTCTCTCTCGGCGTATGGGCCTGGGGCCACCACTCCGGCGGCCACCAGGCCGAGGCCAACGGCATGAAGGGTGCCGTCGTTACCGCCGGCGCCGCGCTCGGCCTGGGCGCCGCCAACGGAATCGTCGCGTTCTTCAGCGCCCTGGGAACGCAGGTCCACTGATGAAGAATCGATTCCCTTCCGTACGTCGGAGCTGATCCGAGCAGCGTGGCGGGTGGACGGTGTGGTCGGTGTGGTGAGCCGGCTGTCGGACGACCGTGGAATCGGTGACGCTCCACGGCCTGGGGCACCATTGCAGCCTGCCGCCGACTGATGGCGAAGGCCCCCGCTGCCTCTCAAGAGACGCAAGAACGGACGACAGTCGTACAAGTGCCGGCGCCGGTCCCACAGCGGGGGTCTGCAAGCGGCGGATTCGGGTTTCCGTGCAGCGCCGCCTCATCCCTCGCCTCCGGCGCCCGCAAGTCCCGCCGCCCTCCGGGGTGACGCACCCACCCGTCACTCCAGCGCCATTCCCCGACTGCGACAAGTCCGCGAGTGGAGCGGAACAGCCCGTCCGGTGTCAGTGGGCCTGGCGCGTCCAGCCGGGAGACGCCGGGGCTCGTGGTCCGCATGGCTGTGGCCCAGGCCGGGACCATGCCCTTCCGGACCCCATGCGTGACCGGCGGGGGCCACCATTTGCCCAGGATGGCGCGTACAGCACGCGGCATCCGGCCAGCAGGTTGACCGACATGTCAGGCGTCCCGTCCGAAGGCGCCGGCCGTGGGCCATCCGCCGCCCGCGTGGGCACCATCATGGTCGACGACCGCAATGAGCCGCAGCGCCGCCCCGCTCGCCAGGGGGACCCCGGTCCGAGCAAGCCGAGCACGAACAGCCCACCGGTCCGGGCTCCGGCGGACCGGGCGTGAGGCGTGGACTCCGTCGGACGGGCCGCGGCATCGTTGAAGAGCCGTTCGTCGGCGAGCCTCCGTCGTTCCGTCCCTGGGCGGCCGGAGTGTCCTTCCTTCAGCCGCAGCGGGAAGGCACCTCGCCGCGGCCCGGGCCTCACTTCTGCCGGCTCTTCGACGGGACAGCTCGTGGCTCGGGGCCGAACGGCCTTCACTGAGCGTCCGGAAGTCCCCGCGTTCGTGCGTGATGTGGGTACCGGTGGCACCTCGGCCCGGCCCTGTCGGCTCTGCCCGGGACGGGTCGGCGGCAGACAAGCTGGGAGCGATCAAGGAGGAGTCCCATGAGCGGTCTGATGACCAGCAGTGAAGTCGACGTCCAGGTGCGGAACCGAGGCCAGGTGCCGTCTGGCGCGGACGTCTATGCCCGGGAGAAGGTGCTGGCGGTGATCAGCCATGTGAGCGAACCGGTGCTGTCGGCCCAAGTGAAGCTCACGCAAGCCGTCCACGCTTCGGCGGTCCGTCAAGCCACGGCTCAAGCTGTGGTGGATGTCAACGGCCGGCCGGTACGGGCCCACGTGGCCGCGAGCACCATGTTCGAGGCGGTCGATCGCCTGCAGGAGCGCCTGACGGCGCGGCTCGCCCGGGCACGGCGGTACGGGCCCCGCGGACTGCGCGGCAGCAGCCCGGACGACCGGCCGTGGTGGGACGGCCCGGGTCACGAACACCGCCCCCACCGGCATCACTTGCCGGCCGAGGAGCGCCGCATCGTACGGCACAAGTCGTTCAGCCTGGCCCGGCAGACGCCCGAGGACGCCCTCATCGACCTGGAAGCCATGGACTACGACTTCTGGGTCTTCACCGACCTGGCCACCGGGTACGACAGCGTGGTCTACCGGGACCCCCGTACCGGCCGGCACCGGATGGCTTCCCTCGGGCCCGTGGGCTTGGGAGCGGAAATCGAGGGGCTGATGAGCGTCAGTACGATTCCCGTCCCCACCAGCGGTGTGGACGAGGCCGTGCAGCGATTGCACCTGACGGGACTGCCCTTCGTCTTCTTCCACGACACCGGCACTGGCCGGGGCAGCGTGCTCTACCACCGCTACGACGGCCACTACGGACTGATCGCCCCGGCCTTGTAGTCCCCCTCAGGGGTACAGCGGCCGCTTCGCACTCTCTTGGAACTCCCGGCCGCTCGGCCCACCCCGCCGTGCGCCGGCCCGTTCGAAGCCGTCCAAGGACGGCGCGCGAATCCACCGGTCCGGCCCTCGGCTCCCGCGCCTCCACCGCTCCTCAAGCAGAGGTCCCCACTGAGTATTCGGAGAAAACCATGTCACGACGTACCGTCGTCGCTGCTGTGGACGGCTCGGCCGAGTCGCTCGCCGCAGCGGAGTGGGCTGCCCGGGAAGCACGCCTGCGCGGCCTGCCCCTGGACATCCTCCACGCCTGGCAGGACTGGTCGCCGGCTTTCACCCACACCCCGTCCCTGGGCACGGACACCACCCCCGGCGGAACGACCATCACCCAGCACTGGGCAGAGCGCGTCCCTCGTCAGGTGGCCGATCGGCTGCGGAGGGACCATCCCGGCCTGGACATCGGCGTCGAGCAGGTCTTCGGGCGCCCCTCCCAGGTGTTGCTCACCGCGGCCGAGAAGGCAGAGGTCTTGGTCCTGGGCCCGCGAGGGCTGGGTGCCCTCGGTGGCTTCCTGGCCGGATCGGTGTCCATGCCCGTCATCGCGCATGCCGAGCGCCCGGTCGTCGTCGTGCGGGCCGGCGAGCGGGCCGAGGACGAGCAGCGCTCCAGGCCCGGTGACGGCGTGGCCGACAAGGCGCGGTACTCGGATGTGGTGCTCGGCCTCGATCTCTCCCGCCCGTGTGACGAATTGATCGCGTACGGCTTCGAAGCGGCCGCTGCGCGATCGGCCACCTTGCGGGTCGTCCACGGCTGGACCGCTCCCGTCGCCGTCGGATACGACCCCGCAGCCGTCGATCCCGGCCACTTCGTCGCAAGGGGACACCGCGAAGCGAGTGCGCTCACGGACGTGCTGCGGCCGTGGCGCAGCAAGTTTCCGGAGGTCGACGTCACCGAGCAGTGCGTGGTCGGCCGGGCCGCGGACCACCTCGTGGACGCTTCCCAGGAGGCTTCGCTGCTGGTGGTTGGGCGGCGTGTACGCCGCGCGGTGATCGGCACGCACATCGGCCCGGTCACCCACGCGGTGCTCCACCACGCCGCGGCCCCCGTGGCGGTAGTCCCCCACCTCTGACCGTACGGTCGGTCCGGTCGCGGTGAGCCGCCTGATCGCCGGGGCCAGGCGCGACCGCTTCCCTGGGAAGCGGTCGCGCCTGGCCCCGGCCTTTCCGTGCAACCGGCCCGGAGCATGATGCGGACCGCTCGGCGCAAACGGCCCCCGCCTTCACGCGCGGCCCACCTGACAACGCCCACGTCGCCTATGGCGGACGTGGGCGTTGAAGGTGTTGCGGTGCTGCCGGGTCGATCGTGAGACTACGGCGGACGAGCCCAGCCACCGGCTCCCTTCGGCTGGTTCACCGGGCTGCGCCGTGGCTACAGCGACCGCGTCGAGGCGGATGCGGTCTGCGGGTACCGTCAGCCCCGCGTGCGGCGGCCGGACTCACGACGTCGTACCGGAGTGGGATGTGTGGCCGTACATTTTCGTGGCGGCGACCAGAGCGAGCATCCCGACCGCCATCATGACCAGCCCTACCAGTGGCCGGTCGGCTCCGTCCCACTGCCAGTCGACGGCGAACACCGGAATCGCACCGAGCCCGATCGACGTGATGGCTCCGATGGGAAGCAATCCGGGCACGTGGCCCACCTCCTTGAGCGGCTCATGGGCGCCCTGCCTCGCCGGGTTCCCACTGTCGCTGGGCAACGGCACATGTCCCAGGGGCCTGTTGGTCCCTGTCCACCCCGCCATGGGGCCCGAGAACTTTCCAGGCACAGCGATGGGCCGGCGGAACCGCGTGGTTCCGCCGGCCACAAGGTCCGACCGGGCTCAGCCCATGGCCGCGCCAACTGCCAGGGACCCGGCGACGGCCAGCAACAGGGCGCCCATCAGTGGGGCCATGAAGCGCAGGTACAGGTCGTAGCGGACCTTGGCCAGGGCCAGGCCGCCCATGACAACGGCCGACGTGGGCGTCACGAGGTTCACCCATCCGGAAGCCGACTGGTACGCGGTCACCACCAGCGCCCGGCTCACCCCGGCGAAGTCGGCCAGGGGAGCGAGGATGGGCATGGCGAGTGCCGCGTGGCCGGACGAGGAAGGGACGAAGAAGGCCAGCGGAAGGTTGACCAGGAACATCAGGGCGGCGAACGTTCCCGAGGACGTGCCGGACACCGCGCTCTGCAGAGTGTCGAGGATGGGGTCGGTGACACTGGCGTTGTTCATGATCACCGTGACACCCCGGGCCAGCATGACGATCACCGCCGCTCCGATGAAGTCCCCCGCGCCGGCGGTGAGGGCGTTCGCCGTCCCCTTCTCCCCCAGGCCGCCGACCAGCCCGACGACGACCGCCGAGACGATGAACAGGCGGGCGGGTTCGGGGAAGTACCACCCGAGAGTGGGCAGGAAGGTGACATGGAGATCGGACCAGGGGACCACGGCGAAGATCATGAAGAGGAAGGTGAACGCGAAGAGACACAGGACGATGCGCTGACGGTGCGTGAGCTCCACCGCTTCGCTGCCCTCGTTCCTGATGCGGCGGTCGTCCTCGGTGAGTGGCGTCAGCGATCGCGCGGGGTCCTCCGCGATCCGGCGGGCGTAGCGCACGACGTGGACCGCAGCCAGAGCGGTCAGCAAGGCCCACATCGCCAACCGCAGGACGATTCCCTCTCCCGTGCAGATGCCCGCGCTGTCGGACGCCACTCCGGTGGCGAAGGGGTTGACTGTCGAGGCGAGGGTTCCGACTCCGGCGCCCACCATGACGACCGTCGCCGCGACCATACGGTCGTACCCCAGGCCCAGCATCAGTGGAATCATGAGCCCGTAGAACCCGAGGGTCTCCTCGGCCATGCCATAGGTGTTGGGTCCCATGGATCCGGCTGGGAACTGCTGCGCTCTCAGGGCCGCGGGCGTGGTCCGTCCGATGGGCGCGGCGTCGGGGGTGCCGTAGCGGAGCGAGACGTGGGGGACGTCCGTGAGCAGCAGGAGCGCGTCGGCGTCGAGTGCCTCGGCCAGAAGGGCGGCGGTGAGGTCCTTGTCCACCACGGCTTCGACGCCGGTCAGCCGCCCTTGTGCGTCACGGATCACCGGTACGCCACCGCCCCCGGCGCACACGGCCACCGCCCCCGAATCCAGCAGCAGCCGGATCAACCGGGTTTCCAGCACTCGTTGCGGACGGGGAGAGGGAACGACGCGTCGCCAATGGGTGCCGTCCCGCTTGACGGTCCAGCCGCGTTCGGCGGCCAGTCGCTGGGCTTCGGCCTGGCCGTAGACGGGGCCCACGAACGTGGCCGGGTCGGCGAAGGCGGGGTCGGCCGCGGAGACGAGGGTCTGGTTCAGCAGGGCGCAGACCTGTCGCCCGGGCAGGGCGTTCTGCAGCGACTGGAGCAGCCAGTAGCCGATCATGCCCGGTGGACCGTTTCCCGGCGTCGTGCCCGCTTGTTCATCGGGGTGACGCTCACGCCGTCGTACACCCAGCACGAGGTGTCTCGATGACCGGTTCGCCCGGGACGCCGATCCACGGGATGGGCGCGCCGTCCATCGTCGCCGCCACGCTCGACTCCCCATTTGCCGGAACCGGCCACGGCGCACCCCTGTCATCAGGGTCACCCGGGTGGAACCTGAACCGCACGGCCTGCCCCTGCCGTCGAGGCCGGGGCTGCCCCGGAAAGCTGCGACCGCCCGCGCAAGGCGTACGAAGGGGCCGTTCCGGTCCGTTAAGGACAGGAACGGCCCCTTGATGTCACGACCGGTCAGAGTGGGGTCGCCGTCTTCAGGATGAAGAACAGGGTGACGGCCGAGTTCGCCGACGACAGCGCGGAGGCGGTCGCGCCCGCGGCGGCACCCCACGCCGCGAGTCCCACCGTGGTGGAAACCGGCGGCCACACGCGGGCGGATGGAGCCGGCTCGAGCAGGGCAGCCACCCGGCGGGGCACGGGGCCGGCTGCGGCGAACCCGGCCAGCGTCGCGATGGGCGCCCCGCGCGATACCAGGGCCGCCTTGCCGATCGCCCTGGCCACGGCGCGCCGGTTGCCGACCGCGGCCGCCGCCGCCTCGTCCGCCCACCGCTCCGCCGTGAAGGTCACCGCCGTACGCAGCGGCCGCAGGAACGGATTGGCCCGCGCCGCCAGCTGCACAGCCAACAGGAAACGGTGATGGCGGCCGACCAAGTGGGCCCGCTCGTGCGCGAACAGGGCGCGACGCTCGGCCGCGTCCAGGCCGGCCAGCATCCCGGTGGTGACGACGACCCTGTCACGTCGCCGGCCGGTGCCAGGCAGGGCGTACGCGTAGGGCGTCCCGTCGGGCAGCACCGCAACCGACCTGTCGGGGAGCGCCGAGAGAGCACGCCCGACCCGGCGACGTACACGGTGCTGCCGCCAGGCCGCTCTGCCGCAGGACGCGAGGACCACGATCAGCGCGGGGATGGCCACCCGGCCCGCGACCTCGTCGTACGGGACCGCCTCACGCACCTCCGGGTCCGACCAGCCGTCGGGCAGCGGGTTGCCGGGCAGCTGGGCGGTACCGACCACCATGAGCAGCGCCAGGCAGAGCGTGCTGCACACTGCCAGAACGCCTGCCACCCCCGTCAGCAGCCAGGTGGCGGCACGCGGGTGCAGGTGCTGCTCGGCGAGGCGTGCGATCGGCCACGCGCTCAAGGGGAGGACCAGCGGCAGGAAGACGAAGACCCCCATGCGGTCAGTCTTCCCCTTCGTCGGCCGCCTGGGCCAGTAGCTCCCGCAGGAGCTGCTCGTCGCCCGGTGGAAGGGCGGTGACGAAGCTCGCCAGCACGGCCTCCCGGTCCTCCTCGGCGTCCAGCACCTTCCGCATGCGCAGGGCGGCGAGCCCGGCCTCGTCGGCGGTCGGCGTCCACTCGAAGGAGCGGCCCGCCCGCTCACGGGCAACAGCGCCCTTCGCGTGCAGACGGGTCAGAATCGTGATCACCGTGGTATAGGCAAGGCAACCGCCGAGGCGCTCCTGGACCCAGGCTGTGTTGACGGGGCCCGGAGCCTCCCGCAGCACGGCCAGCACCTGTCCCTCCAGCTCACCCTGGCCCCGGCGACGGGGTTGCCGGGTGGCACCGTCCTGGTTCTGGTCCGTCACGCCGTCTCCCTCCCGTCTGTCCGAAGTTCACGCATTCGCTTCCAGACGGGTCATGGTACTGAGTGGTGGCTCCCGGGTCGGTGCTTGTTCCGCTGCTGTTGGCCTGCCGGACCCGCACTCGCGCTGTGAACCCATGACATCGCGACCACCGCCCCTCTGCGAATCCGCCCCGGAATCCATCGACGCGCCCCTTCCCCGCCTGCGCATCAACGTTCAGGCACTCAACGGTACGGGCACGAGCGGGACAGCCGCCAAGGCCGCGGCACACCTGCGCACCGCCGGCTACACCGTCTCCGGCAAGGGAAACGCCCCAAGCAGGCGGATGCGACCACAGTGGCGTATCTCCCTGGCCTCGAGCAGCCGGCGTGCGCCGTGGCGGCCCGTTGGCCGACCGCAACCCACCCCTCCACCCAATCTTCTACAGTGCTGTAGATTACAAAGCCGGACATACGGGAAGGGGATGTGACATGGGTGTGAGCCTCGCCAAGGGCGGCAACGTCTCACTCAGCAAGGAGGCCCCCGGCCTCACCGCCGTGCTGGTGGGCCTCGGCTGGGACGTCCGCACCACGACGGGTAGCGACTACGACCTCGACGCGAGCGCCTTGCTGCTCGGCGAGAACGGCAAGGTCGCCTCCGATCGGCATTTCGTCTTCTACAACAACCTGACCAGTCCCGACGGTTCGGTGGAACACACCGGTGACAACCTCACCGGCGAGGGCGAGGGTGACGACGAGGCCATCAAGGTCGACCTGGCCGCCGTACCGGCCGACACCGCCCGGATCGTCTTCCCGGTCTCCATCCACGATGCCGAGGCGCGTGGCCAGAGCTTCGGTCAGGTACGCAATGCCTTCATCCGCGTCGTCAACCAGGCCGACGGCGCCGAACTGGCCCGCTACGACCTGTCCGAGGACGCCGCCACCGAGACCGCGATGATCTTCGGGGAGCTGTACCGGCACGGCGCGGAATGGAAATTCCGCGCCGTGGGACAGGGGTACGCGCGCGGACTCGCGGTATCGCCGCCGACTTCGGAGTCAACGTCTGACCTGCCCTGCACGGGGCTCTTCCCAAGAGGGCGGAAATGGTGTTCGGACTCAGCGAGCTCGCGATACTCCGATCGTCATCCCCGGCGTGTCGTCGCTGGTGGCATGGTCGCCGCTGCGGCCCTCAGTGCTCTGGGACTCTTCACCGGCTCCTTATGGCTGGTGGGAGTCGCCGCCTGGACCTTGATCATCGCGTGTCTGATGGAGTTGGTCCATCGGCCGTGACCAGTGCGGCTTAAGGGCTGCTCAGGACGAGCCACGGCAGCAAGCCGATCGGAGCCCCTTACGCCGCAGGCCGGTCTCGGGCCGGTCTCCCAGGGCAGCCGAGCACCCGGCACGTCAAGGCTGGCGTCGTCCCACCGCGCCGGTAGTGTGAGCGGCTGATGTCATGATCCATGTTGACGTTCTCGAGGTCTGAGCAGTGCAGGAAGCCCGTCATGCGGTGGGGCGAATCGCCCGCGCGCGGCACCGTCTACTGACGGTGCACCCGGCGCGGAGCGTCGTCCTGGCGTTCGCTGTCGCGGTTCTGGCGGGCACCGGGCTGCTGTCGCTGCCCGTGGCGTCCGAAGAGGGTAAGGCCACGGATCTGGTCACCGCCCTGTTCACCGCCACCTCGGCCGTCTGCGTGACCGGGCTGGCGGTCGTGGACACCGGCACGTACTGGAGCGGCTTCGGTGAAGGCGTCATCCTTGCTCTGATCCAGGTCGGCGGCTTCGGCATCATGGCCATGGCCTCGCTGCTGGCACTGCTGGTCTCCGGCAAGCTGCGCCTGCGGCTCCAGCTCACGGCGGCGGCCGAGACGAAGAGCCTGGGCATCGGCGACGTACGCCGGGTGCTGCTCGGTGTCGCGGGCAGCACCCTGGGCGTGGAGCTGGCGGTGGGCGCGCTTCTCGCGCTGCGCTTTCGCTTCGGGTACGGCGAAGGAATCGGCAAGGCCGCGTATCTCGGGTTCTTCCATGCCGTGTCGGCGTTCAACAACGCGGGCTTCGGCCTGCATGCCGACAGTCTGGTCCGCTACGCCCAGGACCCGTGGGTGACACTGCCCATCTCCGTCGCCGTCATCCTGGGCGGTATCGGCTTCCCTGTGCTGCTGGAGCTGCTCCGTCACCGCCGTCGGCGGCGCACCACGGGTCGGCGCACCTGGTCGCTGCACACCAGGCTGACCCTCATCACCAGCGCCTTCCTGCTCGTCATGGGCACTTTGCTGACATGCCTTCTGGAATGGGGAAACCCGGGAACCCTCGCTCCCTTCGGGTGGGGCCAGAAGGTCCTGAACGGCTTCTTCCACTCCGCGATGTCCCGCACCGCCGGGTTCAACGCCCTGGACATCGGCGCCATGAACCCCTCGACGCTGCTGATGACGTCCATCCTGATGTTCATCGGCGGCGGAAGCGCGGGCACGGCCGGCGGCATCAAGGTCACCACCTTCGCGGTCCTCGCGGCCGCCATCCTCGCCGAGGTGCGCGGTGAGCCGAACTCCGCGGTCCTGGGCCGCAAGCTCGCTCCGCACGTCCTGCGCCAGGCCCTGACGGTGGCGCTGCTCGCCGTGGGGCTGGTCGTGGCCGCCACGCTCGCCGTCCTCAGCGTCAGCAGGTACGCGTTCGAAGCCGTGCTCTTCGAGGTCGTCTCCGCCTTCGCGACCGTCGGCCTGTCCACGGGGATCACCGCCGGCCTGCCGACGTCCGCGCAACTGATACTCGTCCTGCTGATGTTCGTGGGCCGACTCGGACCGATCACACTGGTGTCGGCGCTGGCCCTTCGCGAGCGTACCCGCCGCTACCAGCTGCCTGAGGAGCGACCTGTCATTGGGTAACTACCTGCGTTCTCTCCGCCTCCGCCGACGCAAGCGGCTCACCGCCCAGTACGCCCGGCGGGCGGCCGGCGACCAGCGGGTCGCCGTTATCGGCCTCGGGCGGTTCGGCAGCTCACTGGCCGGTGAACTGATGCGGCGCGGCTGGGACGTGCTGGGCATCGACACCGACCCGGGGCTCGTCCAGCGGTACAGCGACGCCCTGACGCACGCCGTCGTCGCCGACTCCACCGACCCTGAGGCGTTGCGGCAGCTCGGGGTGGGTGAGTTCCCCAGTGCGGTCGTCGCCATCGGCACACACATCGAGGCCAGCATCCTCGCGACGTCGAACCTGCTCGAAGCGGGCGTCCCGAACATCTGGGCCAAGGCCATCAGCCGCCAGCACGGCACCATCCTCGAACGCCTGGGTGCCCACCACGTGGTGCTGCCGGAACACGAGATGGGCGAGCGTGTCGCCCATCTGGTGACCGGCCGGATGTTGGACTTCATCGAGTTCGACGACGATTACGCGCTCGTGAAGACCGTGGCCCCCACCCTCGCCACTGGCATCCCGCTCGGCGAGAGCCAGGTGCGCAGCACGTACGGGGTGACGGTCGTCGGCATCAAACGCCCGGGCCAGGGCTTCACGTACGCCACCGCCGAAACGGTGATCGAGACCGGGGATGTCATCGTCGTCACCGGCAAGACCCAAGACGTAGAGGCGTTCTCCGAGCTGAGCTGACATACGGCCGCATTGACGCATCGCCGCCTTTGACCGTGCGCCCGGGGGTCAGCACGGACACGCCCGGCCTGGGCCGTACAGCCGGTGGTGATCGGCGCCACACGCGGGGCCTTGGTCGATGGCAAACCCGCAGAACGTCACCGAGGGGCGGGGGCGGCTGCTGAGCTTAAGCTCGTATCCGCACGCGGCCGCCGCACTGCTTGAGTCTCCTTTGTGGGTTGCCCCCAAGGCTCGCCCTGCCATGGGGACTGAGGCCCCAGTCACTTTGAGCACGCATGATCACTGGTCCGCACAACATCGCCCTGCGCCGACAATGGATACGGCGTCTCAGAGTCAGCCCCTCACCGCATGGTACAGACGAGCGAAAACGATGATCTACAGAATCTGACGACCCGTCAGGAAAGTAGCATAGAGTCAGCATGGGGTCTACTAAAGCCGGCTACAGGCGACCACACCGTGGGCTGCCGATCGCCCTTGACGGATACCTCGAGCTGGCCGGGGCGCCTGATTCCGTTTCATGGGGCCCGAAGCGAGCGATTCACCCGACAACGCGCCCGGCCGCTCTACAGCTCCGCAGGTCAGCGCACCCTGCCTCGCGGTTTCAGCGCCACGGGCGGGAGTTCAGGAGCAGGCAGGCGACCCCCTGCATAGCCCTCCACTTCCCCGAAGCGGGAGCCTTTCACCCAGTCCTCGCGGGCCTGTGCGATCTCCTCGTGGGACCGCCCGATGAAGTTCCACCACATGACGATCTCCTCCTCGAACGGCTCTCCGCCCAGGAGCATGAGTCCCGCGTCGGATGCGGCGCGCAGGGGGAGTTCGGTGCGGCCGCAGCCGAGGTAGAGCATCGAGCCGGGGAGGACGGGGACGCCGTCCACGTGGGACTCGCCCGACATGGCGAGGACCGCGTACTCGAAGTCCGGGTCGAGAGGCAGACGCGTTTGCGTGCCGCGTGCCAGGGCGAGGTCCGCGCCGACGATCGGGCTGTAGGTGGCGCCGGGGGACGTCGCACCGTCGAGGGTGCCGAGGACCACCGTGGCGGTCAGGCCGGGTGCGGTGACGCGGGGCAGGTCGGCGTGGTGCTGGAAGTGCGGTTCGACCCCGCGGTGGGCGTCGGGGAGGGCGACCCAGAGCTGGGCGCCGTGCAGGAAGCGGGCGTGGGGCCGGGGGCTCTCCTCGGAGTGCGAGATGGCCCGGCCCGAGGTCATGAGCCCCAGTTCACGGGGGCGCACCGTCTGGAGGCTGCCGGTGCTGTCGCGGTGGAGGACCTCGCCCTCGTGCAGCCAGCTGACGGTCTGCAGCCCCATGTGCGGGTGGGGCGGCACCTGCATGCCGGGTTCGTCGGCGATGTCGTCGGGACCGTAGTGGTCGACGAACGCCCAGGCGCCGACCATGCGGCGGCCCAGGTTGGGGAGCAGACGGCGCACCTCGGTGGATTCACCGAGCTGGACGTGGCGCGGGCTGAGGAGTTCCCGCACCGGGTCGGCGACGACGAATCCACGGCCGCCGCAGACGGAGAGCGTGGCCTCGCGATCAAGATTGCTCATGCAGATCAACCTAGCCGTGCCGGGGCCGGCGGTGCGGGCACTTCACCCACCCGCGTTGTCGGTGCCCGCTGTTACGTTCTCGGCATGACGACGATCGTGCCGTTCACGGGCGGCGAGAAGGAGAGCCTGCGGGCCAGTCTCGACCGGCACCGGGACGTGGTGCTGTGGAAGCTGGAGGGGCTCGACGACGAGCAGGCGTGCCGGGTGATGGTGCCGTCCGGCACCAGCATGCTGGGGCTGGTCAAGCACTTGGCGTCGGTGGAGTACGGCTGGTTCTGCCGGACCTTCGGGCGGGAGGTGGAGCCCCTGTGGTTCGACCCGTTCACGGAGGAGGACATGGAGCCGGGGCCGGAAGAGACCGTCGCGGACATAGTGGCGTTCTACGGCCGGGCGCGGGCGGCGGCCGACCGGGCGATCGAGGAGCTGGAGCTGGACGGGCTCGGTGCGTCCTGGGCGGGCCGGCGGGTGTCGTTGCGCTGGGTGCTCATCCACATGATCGAGGAGACCGCGCGGCACGCGGGCCACCTGGACATCCTGCGGGAGCTGATCGACGGCGCGACGGGCGACCACCGGCGGTAGCGGGGTGGCGGGCCGGCAGCGGCGCGGCCCGGTGACGGCCGGCAGGGGCAGCCGGCCGGGTGGGTCGGCGCCGAAGGCCGTCCGGGCCGGCGAGCGGTTTAAGCTGCGCCGGCCCGTCGGCCGTCCTTCCACGGGCGGTGCCCGTCGCGGTCGGTGTGCCGCGCTGCCGGGCGTCCCGCGTGCGCGGGTGTCACCGCCCGGGGATGACGACGGCCAATGCCACGACGTAGAGCACGGCGAACGTCACCGGCACGCCGAGCTCGACCCGCGTGAGCGGTACGTACTGCTTCCACGACTTGCCCTCGCCGAGTTCGGACCACTCGGCGTCGCAGTAGGGCAGTGCGGGCAGTCGGCGTTCCAGTTCGCCGACCACTCGGTACTTCGCGCTGTTGAGCTGTTTGTACGAGCGGATCAGCAGGAACCACACGGCGCACTGGCACAGCGCCACAAGGGCGACGAGTACGAGCCCCCAGACCGGTATGGAGTCCAGCACCCGGTTTCCGACCGCGCCCGTCGCCGTGAGCAGACCGGCGTTGATGGTCAGGAAGAAGGTGTTGGTGAGGCTGCGGCGGGCGCTGATCCGGTCCGCCATCTCGACGTACAGCTTGTACTGTTCCAGCACTGCCGCCTGGTACCGCTCGCCGCCCGCGGTCGCGTAGTCCAGCGGGGAGACACCGCCGTTCCACAGCCGGACGGCCAGGCTGGGCGGGGTTGCCGGACCGCCGGTCGGGCCGGTCGGGCCGGTCATGAGGCGGGCTCGCCGTCCGCGACGGCGACCACCGCGTCGTAGGGGCCGCTTCCGCCGCCTTCCGGGTGGTCGGCCTTGGCGTGCTCGGTCTCCGGGTGCCCGGCGTCGTCGATCTCCTGGAGGGTGAACTCCCGGACGGCGGGGTTGTTGGCCTTGGGACGGGAGTCCCTCACCTGCACCGTCACACGGTGGCCGACCGACACGGTCCCGGCCTGGACGCCCTCCCAGAGGCGCGGGGACATGCTCGAGTAGTGCAGCAGTCCCTTCCTGCCCGGGTACTGGTCGAGTTCGACCAGGACGAAGCCGCGCATCACTTCGACGCGGCAGACCGTGCCGGGGCCGTGGTCGCCCGTCCGGGGGTAGGTCTCCGGGGAGACGAGGGGTCCGGGCAGCACGGCCGCCGACTGCTGCGCCAGTGCCAGGGAGATCCGCTGGCGGTCCGGATCGACACCGATGACGACCACCTCGACCTCGGCTCCCAGCGTGAGGTCGGCCCGTGGGACGAAGCCGTTGACGTCCTGCGCGACGGCCACGAAGACGCCCGCCGAGGTGCGGTTGACGACGCGACTGGTGAAGACACGGCCCTGCGGATAGCCGGTGCGGAGTTCGGGCCAGGGGTTGCGCTGGCCGACGCGTTGCGAGAACCGGCAGCGGCCGTCCGACTCGATGATGATCGTGCCTTCGAGTTCACGCCCCTGTTTGAAGCGTGTCGCCATGTCGGTGGGAACTTCGCGCCGGTAGTCGACGTCCTCCTTGCGCATCTCGGCGATCCGCCGGGTGCGCAGGTCACGGACGATGACGCAGTCCGTGTCGACGGCGAGGATCTCGGCGCGGCTCGGTTCGGCGTGACCGTCGAGGGGTTTGAAGGTCATTTCGGCCGAGGTGGGTTCGCTGAGCGCCTGGCGGACCTTCTCCTTGAGCTCACGGCTCATCCGGGAGATCCCCGTGCCGTGGAAGGAGTAGATGATCGGGCGCAGCAGTCCTCTGACGTCGGTGGGTACGTCGTCGAGGTTCTCCGCCAGGACGACGACCCGCTTGTGGAGGCACATGGCCCAGCCGAACTCCAGGGCCACGTCGGCGCTGCGGGTGGAGAAGTCGACGACGACGATGCCCGCCCGCTGGATCCCGCGCCAGGCCGCTTCGAGCACACCCTGATTGGTGCCGAAGATGCGGTCGGCCCGCTGGGGGGTGAGGCCGAGGTCAGCCATCGCGGGGGCGTAGACGTCGTCGTAAAGCTCTCCGAAGTTCTGCTCCGTCCCGTCGCTCACCGCCTTGATCTCGTACGGCATGGCGAAGAAGACGACGTTGTCGTCCGGGTAGTCCGTGCGCTCCAGATTGATCTTCTCCATGAAGCCCCCTTCGACCGGAGATGCGACTGTGGATCACAACGTAATGGGAGTTCACTTCGGTGAGGGAGGGTTTACGGAAGGAGAAAGGAGCCACAGAATCGTTTTCTCAGCGAGGTTGGTGAATTTAATCGAATACCATTTCCCCAATGGATTCCGCGTCCAATGAAATGACTGTCTCAGGAGGGTTTTCTTCGCCCTCGGACAGGACATGACCGGATGGCCACCATGTGCGCGCGGCGGGCTACGAACGGGAGCGCCGCCGGAGCCATACTGGCGTTCATGCGAGTGGCGGTACTGACAGCGGGATCGCGCGGCGACGTGGCGCCCTACACCGGTCTCGGCCACGGTCTGGCCCGGGCCGGACACGAGGTCACCCTGGTGACCCACGCCCCGTTCGCCCCGCTCGCGGACGACGCCGGACTGGGCTTCCATCCGCTGCCCGTCGACCCGCGCGAGGTGATGCGGTCACCCCGGGGGCGCGCCCTGCACCGCAGCAGAACGGGCGCGGGAAAGCTGACGCGACTGGTCGCCATCGCCCGCACGGTGGTCGAGGAGATGACCGACGATCTGCTGCGCGCCGCGCGGGACAGCGAGGTCGTACTGGTGTCGAGCTCGCTCGGTCCGCTCGGGCGGGCCATGGCCGACGGGCTGGAGCTGCCGAGCATGGGCGTCTACCTCCAGCCCCTCGCGCCGACGGCCGTGTTCGCACCACCGGTGACCGGCACGCGCTCCTGGGGAGCGGCCGGGAACCGGCTCGCCGGACGCGCGGTGAACGCCGCGGTGGACCGGATCTTCGCGGACTCCGCCCGCACGGTGCGCGCCCGGCTCGGACTGCCCGGGAAAGGCCCGCGCGCGGAGCGCCGCGCCAAGGCCGGGCACGACTGGCCCGTCTTCCACGGCTTCAGCCCTCTGGTGGTGCCCCGGCCCGCCGACTGGCCCGCCGGTCTCGACATCAGCGGGTACTGGTGGCCCCGGGATCCTCCGGACGCCGAACTCCCGGCCGAGGTGGAGGAGTTCCTGGCGGCCGGACCGCCGCCGGTCTTCGTCGGTCTCGGCAGCGCGACCGTGCCCCACCCCGAGCGGCTCAGCGCCCTGATCGTGCGCGCGCTGCGCGCCGCCGGCCTGCGCGGGGTCGTCCAGCGCGGCTGGGGCGAGCTGGCCGCCGACGGTCCCGACATGCTCACCATCGGCGAGGTCCCCCACGCGCTGCTGTTCCCCCGTATGGCGGCGGCAGTCCATCACGCGGGCGCCGGGACGACCGCCGCCGCGCTGCGGGCCGGGATCCCCGCCGTGCCCGTGCCCATCCAGTTCGACGGACCGTTCTGGGCGGCCCGGCTGGTCGGGCTGGGAGTGGCGCCCCGGTCGCTTCCGCTGCGCCGGCTCACCGAGGCGCATCTCGGCGACGCGCTCGTCCGGGCGACCAAGGACCCCGCGTACCGGGAGCGCGCCCGGACGCTGGGCGAACGCGTCCGCGCGGAGGACGGGGTGGCGCCCGTCCTCGCCGCGGTCGACCGGCTCGCCGCATGCTAGGGAGTGTCGTCCGCCCGGAGGGCGGGGCCGGCGGCGTCCGGTGCGTGCGACCGCAAGGCGGAGGAAGGAGCCACTGCGGTGGGGGCACCTCCCGTGCCCGCAGGGCCACGGAGGACATCGGCGACTGACGACGACACAGCGAGCGCGCCTGCGGGACGACGCCGGCCGGACGGGACTGCGACGACACGACCCAGGCGGGACCGCCGGGGCGGGACTCGCACCCGGGCCCCGGCCGGGCATCACCCGTTCGGGCCCGCCCGCGCGCAGGGCGTCCACCGGGGGCATTGCATGGGGGCATGCGCAGCGTCAACTCTTCCTTCCCGGCGATACGTTCGGGTCGTCCGCCCCGGCGCCGCCTCCCGCACCGTCCCGTCGCCCTGCTTCCGCTCCTCGTGACCGGTCTGGTGTGGGCGCTGTCCGGCTGCGCGAGCCGCGGGATGTCGCCGAATGAGACGGCCAGTGCGGCCGTCTGGTCGTTCTGCGACGACCTCGGCGATCTCCGTGCGTACACCGGGAAGCTCGCCGACCTCGGTGGGCGGACCGCCGTGGTCGACGACTTCAGGGATCTGCGGGAGGACGTCGCGGACGGTCTCGACGTCGTGACCGGCAACGCGCAGAAGGTCCGCAATGCCAGGGTCGGCCCGATCTCGGACGCCTACGACGGCCTGCGCAAGGCCATCGACGAGCTCCCCCGGGGCATCAGCGGCACTCAGGCCGCGCCGAGGATCCGGCCGCAGGTGGCCGCGCTCGACGAGGCCATCGCCGCGGCCCAGGCGACCGTGAAGTGCTGAGCGCCCCGTCCGGGCCGCCCACACCCGCCGGACCGGCCGGGCCGGGCGGTCCGCCGACGCCTCCCGGTCCCCCCGGGGCCCCGGGGCCCGGGGGCCCGCCTTCGCCCGAGGGCCCCCGCGCGTTGCGCGCCATGCTGCTCAGCCGCGGGTACGTACGGCTGCTGCTGTTCTCGGCGGTCGCCGGCGTGCCGATCGCGCTCGCCTCCTTCTTCTTCGTGAGTCTTCAGCACACGTTCCAGGACGGTGTGTGGGAGACCCTGCCCGAGGCCCTCGGCTACCACCGGCCTCCCTGGTGGTGGCCGCTGCCGGCGCTCCTGCTGGCCGGACTGCTGCTGGCCCCCGTCGTGGCGCGCGCCCCGGGCGCCGGAGGACACATCCCGGCCCATGGCCTGGGAGGCGCGGCGCTGGGTCCGGAGGCGCTGCCGGGCGTGGCCTTCGCGGCCCTCGCCACGCTGCCCCTCGGTGTGGTCCTCGGCCCGGAGGCGCCCCTCATGGCGGTGGGCAGCGGTCTCGCGCTGCTCGCCGTGCGGGCGGCGCGACGGGAGGCCGACCCGAAGGCCACGGCGGTGCTCGGCGCCACCGGTTCGACCGTGGCGATCTCCACCATTCTGGGCGGACCGCTCGCGGCGGCGGTCATGATGATCGAGGCGGCCGGACTGGCCGGGACCCAACTGGTGCTCCTGCTGCTGCCCTGTCTGCTCGCCAGCGGGGTGGGGGCGCTGGTGTTCACCGGATTCGGGCACTGGACCGGTCTGAGCATCGGCGGGCTGGGGCTGCGGGAGGTGCCGCCGAGCGCCGACCCCGACGCCGGCGACTTCCTGTGGGGCGTGCCGCTGGCCGTGCTCATCGCGGTGGTCGTGGCGGCCGGGCGCCGTCTCGGCCTGCTCACCGCGTCCTGGACGGCGCGGCGCACGGCCCTGCGCACGGTCCTGTGCGCCGGGGCCGTGGGGGTGTGCGTCGCGGCGTACGCGCTGATCACGGGCCGTTCACCGGCGGAAGCGGCGCTGTCCGGACAGGCGACGCTCGCGGAGCTCGCGGCGCGGCCCCACGCCTGGTCGGTCGTCGCCCTCGTCGTACTCGTGCTGTGCAAGGGGCTCGCCTGGAGCATCTGCCTGGGCGCGCTGCGCGGCGGGCCGATCTTCCCGTCCGTGCTGATCGGTGCCGCTGCCGGGATCGCCTGCTCGGGGCTGCCGGGGCTCGGTACGGCGCCGGGTCTCGCCCTCGGTATCGCGGCGGCCGCGGCGGCGGTCACGCAGCTGCCGGTGACCAGCGCGGTGCTCGCCGTCCTGCTGCTCGGCAAGGACGCGTCCGACGAGATGCCGCTGGTCGTCGTCTGCTCGGTCGTCGGGTTCATCACCTCGCAGGTCGTCGCCCGGAAGGCCCCGGACTGACTCGTTCGGACCGGGCCGGCTGGCGCCGGGCCGGGCGGGCCGGATCATCGGACGCAGCACATGCCGGCGCTCGGGACCGACGAGCCGGCGACGCGGGACGGCGGGCCGACGGGACGGACAGGGGTGACCGGGGTTTGGGCCAGGAGAAGGAACACGAGCGGTCCGCTTCCCGGGCCTGGAGCGTCGCGGGCCTCGCCCTGGTGACCATGGTGGTGGTCTTCTTCGTCCTCCCCCTGGACCGTCTCGGGCCGGGCAGGCCGGTGCTCAGCTGGACGGTGTTCACGCTCGCCCTCGCGCTGATCGCCGCCCTCCTGCTCCTGCAGATCCGCGAGGTACTCCTGGACAAGCGCCACACCCGCCCGGGCCTGGCCATCCCGCTGCTGATGTGCCTGTCCGTGCTCGTCTTCGCGGGCGCGTACTTCGGGCTCGCGAAGGAGCCCGGCGAGTTCACCGGGCTCGAGACGCGGGTGGACGCGCTGTACTTCACGGTGGTCACGCTGGCGACCGTCGGCTACGGCGACATCACCCCGAAGGGCCAGACCGCGCGGGTGGTGACCCTGCTGCAGATCCTCTACAGCTTCGTCTTCCTCACGGCGGCGGCGACCGCGCTCACCCGCCATCTGCGCAGCAGGGTCGGTACATGGAGACACCCGCCCTGACCGGGGGGGCGGGTGTCACCACCGGCCCCGCCGGGTCAGCGGTCCGCGTCCCGGTACGCCTCCAGCAGCCGCAGCCACACCTCGCTGATCGTCGGGAACGAGGGAACCGCGTGCCACAGGCGGTCGATCGGAACCTCGCCCGCCACCGCGACCGTCGCGGCGTGGAGGAGTTCACCGACGCCCGGTCCGACGAAGGTGACGCCCAGCAGGACGCCGCGGTCCTCGTCGACGACCATGCGGGCCCGGCCGCGGTAACCGTCGGCGTAGAGGCCCGCTCCGGTGACCGCGGCCAGGTCGTGGTCGACCGCCCGCACCCGGCGGCCCGTCGCCTCCGCCTCGGCGAGGCTGAGGCCCACCGCGGCGGCCTCGGGGTCGGTGAAGACGACCTGCGGCACGGCGGAGTGGTCGGCGGTCGCGGTGTGCGCGCCCCAGGGGCGGGTGTCCGGCGCCCCGTCCCCGGCGGCGCGGGCGGCGATGGCGGCGCCCGCGATACGTGCCTGGTACTTGCCCTGGTGGGTGAGCAGCGCCCGGTGGTTGACGTCGCCGACCGCGTAGAGCCAGTCGCTGCCGTCGACCAGGCAGCTGTCGTCGACGGACAGCCAGGAGCCGGGTTCGAGGCCGACCGTTTCGAGGCCGATGTCGTCGGTGCGGGGCCGGCGGCCGGTGGCGAAGAGCACCTCGTCGGCCTTGACGCGGCCGCCGTCGTCCAGGACGAGGGTGACCGGTCCGCCGGCGCGGGGCCGCTCCACGGCCGTGACGGAGACATGGGTACGGACGTCGGCGCCGGCCTCGGCGAGGGAGTCCGCCACGTGCTCGCCGACGAAGGGCTCCATGCGGGGCAGCAGTCCCCCGCCGCGGACGAGGACGGTGACACGGGAGCCGAGGGCCTGCCAGGCGGTGGCCATCTCGGCGGCGACCACTCCCCCGCCGACCACCGCGAGCCGGTCCGGCACGCGCTTGGCGCTGGTGGCGTCACGGCTGGTCCAGGGGGCGGCGTCGGCCAGGCCCGGCAGATCGGGGAAGGAGGTGCGGCTGCCGGTGCAGACGGCGACGGCGTGCCTGGCGGTGAGGAGCCGCCGCTCGCCGCCGGGGCCGTCGACGGCGACCCGCCGGGGGCCGTCCAGCCGTCCGTGGCCGCGGTGGAGGCGGGCGCCGATCGAGTCCAGCCAGTCGGCCTGGCCGTCGTCCTTCCAGTGCGAGACGTAGGCGTCGCGGTGGGCGAGCACGGCCTTGGCCTCCAGGGGGCCCTGCACGGCCTGGCGCAGCCCGGGCACCTTGCGTGCGTCGGCGCGGGCGATCGCCGGCCGGAGCAGGGCCTTGCTGGGCACGCAGGCCCAGTACGAACAGTCGCCGCCGACCAGTTCGCTCTCGACCACCGCGACGGTGAGGCCGGCCGCAACGGCCCGGTCCGCCACGTTCTCGCCGACCGGGCCCGCGCCCAGTACCACGACGTCGTACTCCAGCGTCTCCAGGGTCTCTGTCATGGGGCCAGTCTGGTGGTACGTGTGAGCCGGGGCCACATGGGCAGGCGGAATAGCGCGACCCCGGGCACCGTTGTGCGGGGCGACCCTCAGGGACCCGGGAAGAGGAGCACCATGAGCACTCTTGAGCTCACCAAGGAAAACTTCGATCAGGTCGTTACCGACAACGACTTCATTCTGATCGACTTCTGGGCTTCCTGGTGCGGGCCGTGCCGTCAGTTCGCCCCGGTGTTCGAGCAGGCGTCCGAGCGCCACAGCGATCTGGTCTTCGCCAAGGTCGACACGGAGGCCCAGCAGGAGCTGGCCGCGGCGTTCGAGATCCGGTCGATCCCCACACTGATGATCGTCCGCGACAACATCGCCGTCTTCGCCCAGCCCGGGGCGCTGCCCGAGACGGCCCTGGAGGACGTCATCGGACAGGCCCGCAAGCTGGACATGGACGAGGTACGGAAGTCCATCGCGGAGGCCGCCGCGGCGCAGGGTGACGGCGGGCCGCCCCAGGGCTGAGGAGGCCCCTGCGACAGCGCCGCCATGTGCCACTTCTTGGCGTGCGGCACGGGGCGTTAGGGGTTGAGGGCGCCCGGTGGCCCTGCCACCCCCGGGCACCTCGCGGTCAGCGTTCCAGCACCAGCGCCAGGCCCTGTCCGACACCGATGCAGAGCGCCGCGAGGCCCGTGCCGGAGCCGGCGGCGGCGAGCTGGTGGGCGACGGATCCGGCGAGCCGGGCGCCCGACGCGCCGAGCGGGTGGCCGATCGCGATGGCTCCGCCGCGCGGGTTGACCACGGCGGGGTCCAGGTCCGGCCATTCGGCCAGACAGCCCAGCGACTGGGCCGCGAACGCCTCGTTGAGTTCGAAGGTGGTGAGGTCGGCGAAGGTCCGCCCGGCCTTCGCAAGGGCCCGCTGGACCGCCTCGACCGGGCCGAGCCCGAACAGCTGGGGCTCGATGCCGGTGACGGCGGAGGTGCGGATCCGGGCGAGCGGCTCACGGCCGCACGCCCGCAGGCCCTCCTCGTCGACCAGCAGCAGTGCCGCCGCGCCGTCGTTGAGCGGTGAGGCGTTGCCGGCCGTCACCGTCCCGTCGGGGCGGAAGGACGGCTTCAGCCTGGCGAGGGCTTCCGTCGAGGTGTTGTCGCGGATGCACTCGTCGCGGGTGAGGTCCACGCCGTCGCAGGGCACGACCTCACCGTCGTACAGCCCCTTCGCCCAGGCCTCGGCGGCCTTCTGATGGCTTGCCAGGGCGAAGGCGTCCTGCTGTTCGCGGGTGATCGCGTGCTTGTCGGCGATCAGTTCGGCGCCCTCGCCGAGCGAGACGGTCCACTCGGCGGGCATCCGGGGGTTCGTCATCCGCCAGCCCAGCGTGGTCGAGTACATCTGCTGGTGGGCGGCGGGGAAGGCGCGTTCGGGCTTCTGCAGCACCCACGGCGCGCGGGACATCGACTCGACACCGCCCGCGAGGACGACGGAGGCGTCGCCGAGCGCGATGGCCCGGGCGGCCTGGATGACGGCTTCGAGGCCGGAGCCGCACAGGCGGTTGACGGTCACGCCCGGCACGGAGACGGGCAGGCCGGCCAGCAGGACGGCCATGCGGGCCACGTCGCGGTTGTCCTCGCCGGCGCCGTTGGCGTCGCCGAAGTACACGTCGTCGACGCGGGCCGGGTCGAGGTCGGGTGTGCGGCCGACGAGTGCCTTGACGACGTGGGCGGCGAGGTCGTCCGGTCGTACGGAGGCAAGGGCGCCCCCGAACTTGCCGATCGGCGTGCGGACGGCGTCGACGATGTAGACGTCGCGGATGCTCATCGTGTTCTCTCTCCCACTGACCTCGGCGCTCGACCGTTCGCCAGGTGAACGAAGATTCATCCCTGGCCCGGGCCGAGTCTCCGCCCGGCGGCGCTGCCTGTCAACGGGCCGTGACGCGGGCGGTCAGCCGCCCTTCCCGCCACCCTTCCCGCCGCCCTGCTCGCCGCCCCTCTCCTCGGCGATCCTCGCGGACAGGCCGTAGTCCAGTTCCGCGCCGTCCACCAGCAGGGCCTCGACGGTGCGGGTCTCCGGGTCGATGTCGGCCTCCATGCCGTCGCCGACGTACCGCGGGTAGCCCGACGCGCCGGTCCGGCCCGTCGCACGGACCACGCCCGAGCGGATGGCGCTCTCGGCGAGGCGCGCGGCGTCGCCCCCCTCGACGTGCTCGGGTACCACGAGGATCTCGAAGCGCTCCGGGACTGTGCTCATGCCGGCGAGGCTAGAGAGGTTCCGCGCCACCCGCACCTCGGGGCCGCGCCGGCACGAGGGGCCTCAGGTGGACTCGCGGTGGACGGCCCGGGCGGCCATCAGCTCGTGCCGGCCGGGGGCGGCGTCGGGGTCGCGGACGGCACGGTCGACGAGCTCCGCGAGGTGCTGTCCGGCCTCCATGTCGATCCGCACCGTGCTGAGCCGGGGGCGCAGCAGCCTGCAGAGCAGGAGGTCGTCGGCGCCGATGACGGCCGCGTCCGCCGGGACGGCGATCCCCGCGTCCTGGAGGGCACGCATCAGGAGCATGGCGTATTCGTCGTTGTAGGCGAAGACGGCGTCCAGGCCGAGGTCCGGCCAGCGGGCGGCGAGGCCGGCGGCCGACTCCTCGGTGTAGGCGAGCGGCAGCGGGCGTAGCTCGGCGCCTGCGCCGGCGGCGGCACGGCGGGCGCCCTCCAGGCGGGGCCCGGAGAACACCTCAAGGCCGGGTTCCTCCGGCACCACCACACCGATGCGGCGGTAGCCGCGGTCCAGCAGGTGCGCGGTCGCGCGGTCGCCCACTTCCCGCTGGTCCATGGCCAGCGTGTGCGCGCCCTCGACCGGTTCCGGTCCGACGGTGATCACGGCCCGGGCGCCGGAGCGCTTGAGCACGTCCACACCGTGCGGGGTGAGCGCCACTTCTCCGAGGGAGACCACGGCGACCGGACGCAGCTCGGCCCAGGCGCGGGCGGCCTCGTCGCCGGTGAGGCCCGTGCTGCCGTACTGCACGACCGTGTAGCCGAGGCGCCGCAGGGTGCGCTGCAGCTCACTGAGGAAGCGGCTGTAGAGGGGGCCCACGGGTACGTGGTGGGCGGTGGGCAGCAGCACGATCCGGGTGCGGCCGGCACGCAGACTGCGGGCGGCCGCGTGCGGGACGTAGCCGAGTTCCTCGGCGGCCTGCCGCACCCGCCGACGGGTCGGTTCGCTGATCCGGACGGCGGAGGTGTTGTTCAGCACGTACGAGACGGTGGCCCGGGAGACGCCGGCCAGGCGCGCGACGTCCGCGCTGGTCGGGACCGGGCGCTCGGCGGGCTCTCTGGATGTCTGGCTCATCGCTCTCGGCATCTTTCCAGAACGGCTCCGGCGCGCGTCCGGCGGATGGCCGGAAGGCGGTGGTACACCATTTCCCCACCCCATTGACACGTGTCATTCTCCCGGTGACGTCACCGCTTCCACCGAAAGGCTCCGACGTGCTGCTGCACACCACCACCTGGGGCGAGGGCGACCGTCTCGCCCTGCTCATCCACGGCATGACGGCCGACCACCGCACCTGGCGCAGGGTCGGACCGGCACTGGCCGCCAGGGGCTATCGCGTCATGGCGGTCGACCTGCGCGGCCACGGCGCGAGCGGCCGCGGCGGGACGTACACCCCGCAGGACTTCGCCGACGACGTCGTCGCCACACTGCCGCCCCGGGCGGAGCTGGCCGTCGGCCACTCACTCGGCGGTCTGACGCTGTCCCTCGCGGTGGAGCGGCTGGCGCCGCGGCGCGCGGTCTACTCGGACCCGGCGTGGCACCTGCCGGCCGGCGCCGCCGGCTACCGGGGGGAGCTGTTCGCGCGGTCGAAGTCCGTGACCCGGGAGCAGATCGCGGCGGCGAACCCCCGCTGGGAGGCCGAGGACATCGACATCGAGCTGGAGACGGTGCGGGTCTGGGACGAGGCGTCGGCGTACGGGCTGGAGCCGTTCGCCGGGACGGACCTCCTGCCGCCGAAGGCGGTCGTCCCCTCACTGGTGACGCTCGCCGATCCGAGCTCCCTCGTGTCGCCGGAGCGGGCGGCGCTTCTGCGGGAGCGCGGTTTCGAGGTCCGCACGGTCACGGGCGCGGGCCACACGATCCACCGTGACGACTTCGACGCGTTCATGGCCGCGCTCGACGACTGGATCTGACGCACCGTCACCTCCTCGGCGGCCCGGCCCGCCGGCTTCGGCTACGCCGAGAACGTGTCACGGAAGGCGCCCAGCGTGGTCTGCCCGGGCGTCCGGTCCAGGACCGCGAAGACCACCTCGTCGAAGTGCCCGGCGAACCGCCCGTCGCCGGTCAGGTGGGCGTGGAACGCCCCCGCGACGGCCGCCGGGTCGTTGCGGAACACTCCGCACCCCCAGGCACCCAGCACGAGGCGGCGGTAGCCGCAGGCCGCCGCCGTCTCCAGGACACGTCCGGCCCGCGAGGCGAGCGCGGCCGGGATCCGGTGGGCCTCCCCGGGTGTGCGGCTGCGGATGACGCCCGCGTTCGGCGCGGGCGACGTCAGGAAGCCCACGCGGAAAAAGTCCTCGAGCAGCAGGCCCCGGTCGTCCCGGAAGACGGGGACTCCCGGGGAGTGGATCACCCGGTCGGAGTAGAAGGCGCTTCGCTCGGCGCGGTGGTGGTCGTAGTACGCGGGTGCGCGCAGGAGCGTGGCGTACAGCGCGGAGGCCCGGCAGAGGGCCTCCTCCTGGGCCTGGGCGCCGTTGATGTACCCGCCGCCGGGGTTCCGCGCGGAGGCGAAGTTGAGGACGGCGACCTCGCCGGGCGCGGCCCCGGTGAGGCGCCGGGCCGCCGCCGTGCTGGACTCGCCGGTGACCTCGAAACGGGTGACGCGGTCGGTGCCGGGGGTGACCGGAACCGGATCGGGGCCGTGGAGGCGGGTACCCGCCAGGGACTCGGCCACGGCGGGCCCGATGATCACTTCCCGCCCGCCGGGGGCGACGTACCGCCCTGCTGCGACGATCTCTTCGGTCTTCCTGGCGATCTCTCGCAGACGTGCACTCATACCCGGCATCGTCGATAATCATTCGAGCGTGCGGCAACCGGTTTTCCGCCCCGCTGGGCGCTCTTGTGCGTGACGGGAGCGGTGGCTTTAGGTGGGACGGAACGCCTTCGACACGAGGAGCCCACCATGCCAGCGTGCGACGTCTCGGAGAGCGGCACCCCGCTCTCCGAGGACGAGGCCGAAGACCTGCTGCGATGTATCTGTTTCAAGACGGGTCCGCCCCGCACCGTCGGGGTCGAACTGGAGTGGTTCGTCCATGAGCTGCACGTACCGCAACTGCCCGTCTCCGCGGACCGGCTGCGCACGGCGTTCGCCGGACTGCGGTCCCTGCCCCTGAGCTCACCCCTCACCTTCGAACCCGGCGGACAGCTCGAGCTCAGCTCGCCGCCCGCCGCCTCGCTGATGGAGTGCGTGACCACCGTCTCGGCCGATCTGACGGCCGTCCGCACGGCACTGGGCGCCTCCGGTCTCACCCTCACCGGCTCCGGGACCGACCCCTGGCACTCGCCCCGCGAGCGCCTCCTGCGCGAGCCGCGCTACGACGCCATGGAGTGTTATCTCGACCGCTCGGGTCCCGCCGGACGGGCGATGATGCGCGACTCGGCGTCGGTGCAGGTCTGTCTGGACGCCGGTCACGAGGAGCCCGGACCCCAGGGCTACGAGCGGCGCTGGCTACTGGCCCACCTGCTGGGGCCGGTACTGGTCGCGGCATTCGCCAACTCTCCCTCGCTGCACGGGAAGTGGACCGGCCGCAGATCCACCCGGCAGGGCCTGTGGGCGGACCTCGATCCGGTGCGCGGCATGGCTCCGCCGCTGGACCGCGAGCCGCGCGCGGCATGGGCGGCGCACGTGCTGGACGCCCCGGTGATGTGCGTCCGGTCCGACGGCGGGCCGTGGCCGGTGCCCGACGGTCTGACGTTCCGGCGCTGGCTGCGCGAGGCGCTGCCCAGGCCGGCCACCCGTGCCGACCTCGACTATCACGTGACGACGCTGTTCCCGCCCGTGCGGCCGCGCGGGCACCTGGAACTGCGGATGATCGACGCGCAGTCGGGGGAGGACGGCTGGATCGTGCCGCTCGCCGTGACGACCGCCCTCTTCGACGAGCCGGAGGCCGCGGAGGCCGCCTACCGCGCGGTGGAGCCGCTGGCGCGGTCGGCGGGCGCATTGTCACCGCCGGGCGACCCCCTGTGGCGCAGCGCCGCCGACGACGGGCTGACCGCGCCCGCACTGCACGCGGCGGCGGTCGCCTGCTTCGCGCTCGCTTTGGAGGCGCTCCCCGGCCTCGGGGCCACCACCGCGGTCCTGGACGCGGTCGCCGCCTTCAACGACCGCTATGTCGTGCCGGGGCGCTCCCCCGCCGACGATCGGTTCTCGCCCGTGTCCGGGACGCCCGGACCCTCCCCCTCCGGATCATCCGGGACCTCCGGGAAGGACATCCGCACATGACCGACCCCGAGCAGCTCAGGCGGCTCGCGCTGGACGCGCTGACCACCGCCCGGGCGCGCACCGGCCTGCTCACCGCCTGCGTCGACGACGGCGAACTGACCGCCCAGCACTCGCCGTTGATGTCGCCGCTGGTGTGGGACCTGGCCCACATATCCAACCAGGAGGAGCAGTGGCTGCTGCGGGCCGTGGCCGGCCGCCCGGCGCTGCGCCCCGAGATCGACTCGATCTACGACGCGTTCGAGCACCCGCGGGCCGCACGGCCCTCGCTGCCGCTGCTGGCCCCGGCCGAGGCCCGCGCGTACGCCTCCGACGTGCGCGGACGGGTCCTCGACGTGCTGGAGCGCACCCCGCTCGAGGGCGGGCCACTGGTCGACGCGGCGTTCGCGTTCGGCATGATCGCCCAGCACGAGCAGCAGCATGACGAGACGATGCTGATCACCCACCAGCTGCGGCGCGGTCCGGCCGCGCTCGACGCCCCGGCACCGCCCCCGGGCGGCACGGCGGGGCTGCCGGCCGAGGTCCGGGTGCCCGGCGGTCCGTTCACCATGGGCACCTCGGACGAGCCGTGGGCGCTGGACAACGAACGGCCGGCACACACGCGCGTGGTGCCGGAGTTCTTCATCGACACCGTGCCCGTCACCAACGGCGCGTACCAGCACTTCATCGAGGACGGCGGCTATCGCGACGAACGCTGGTGGGCGCCCGAGGGCTGGGAGCAGATCAGGACGCACGACATAGGTGCCCCGCTGTTCTGGCGGCGCGAGGGCGGGCAGTGGCTGCGGCGGCGGTTCGGCGTCGTGGAGCCGGTTCCCGCGGACGAGCCGGTGCTGCACGTCAGCTGGTACGAGGCCGATGCCTACGCCCGGTGGGCGGGCCGGCGCCTGCCCACGGAGGAGGAGTGGGAGAAGGCCGCCCGGCACGACCCGGCGACCGGTCGTTCGCTGCGCTACCCCTGGGGCGACGACGATCCGGCGCCCGAACACGCCAACCTGGGCCAGCGCCATCTGCGGCCCGCGGCGGCAGGAAGCTACCCGGAAGGCCGGTCACCGCTCGGCGTACGGCAGCTGATCGGTGACGTGTGGGAATGGACGGCCAGTGACTTCCTGCCCTACCCGGGCTTCGTGGCCTTCCCGTACAAGGAGTACTCGGAGGTCTTCTTCGGCCCGGCGCACAAGGTGCTGCGCGGCGGCTCGTTCGCCGTCGACCCGGTGGCGTGCCGGGGCACGTTCCGCAACTGGGACCTGCCCGTACGGCGCCAGATCTTCTCCGGGTTCCGCACCGCGCGGGACGGGGAGGCCGCCTGATGTGCCGGCACATCGCCTACCTGGGGCCCCGGCTGCCACTCGGTGACGTGCTGGTGGAGCCGGCGCACGCGCTGTACCGGCAGTCCTGGGAGCCGCGCCGCCAGCGCCACGGCACGGTCAACGCGGACGGTTTCGGTGTGGGCTGGTACGCGGAGGGCGACCCGGTACCCGGCCGGTACCGGCGCTCCGGGCCCATCTGGGCGGATCTGTCGTTCGCCGACCTGGCCCGGGTGGTGCGCACGGACGCGCTGCTGGCGGCGGTCCGCGACGCCACGCTGTCGGGCGCCGACGCCGAGGCGGCCGCGGCGCCGTACGCCGGCGGGCCGTGGCTCTTCAGTCACAACGGGGCGGTCAAGGGCTGGCCGGGCTCGCTCGCGCCGCTCGCCGCGCGGCTGCCGGGCGCCGAGCTGCTGTCGCTGGAGGCGCGCAACGACTCGGCGCTGGTGTGGGGCCTGGTCCTGCACCGGCTGCGGGACGGTGACGAGCCGTCCGAGGCCCTGGCCGACACCGTGTACGAGGTGGCGGCAGCGGCGCCGGGCTCCCGGCTGAACCTGCTGCTCACCGACGGCGACACGATCACCGCCACCGCCTGGGGCGACAGCCTCTGGTATCTCACCGAGCCCGGCCGGCGCACGGTCGTCGCCTCGGAGCCGTACGACGACGATCCCCGCTGGTGCGAGGTGCCCGACCGGACCGTCCTGGGCGCGTCCCGTACCGATGTCCTGCTGACCCCGCTCAAGGAGCCACCCGCGTGAGCACGTTCCAGCTGACCCGTACCCTGCCCGAGGACGCCACGGACGCCGACCTTCGCGCCGATGTGCTCCACGGCCTGACCCGTACACCCAAGGAGCTGCCGCCCAAGTGGTTCTACGACGCGCGGGGCAGTGAGCTGTTCGAGGAGATCACCCGGCTGCCCGAGTACTACCCGACCCGGGCCGAGCGGGAGATCCTGATCGCCCGGGCGCCGGAGATAGCCGCCGCCACCGGGGCCCGCACCCTGGTGGAGCTGGGTTCGGGCTCCTCGGAGAAGACCCGCCATCTCATCGACGCCCTGCTGCCGGCCCTGGAGACGTACGTGCCGGTCGACGTCAGCGAGAGCGCCCTGGCTGGTGCGGCCGGGGCGCTGACCGCCGAGCATCCCGGTCTGCGGGTGCACGCGCTGGTCGCCGACTTCACCCGGGGACTCGCGCTGCCCGAGACCCCGGGGCCGAGGCTGGTCGCCTTCCTGGGCGGCACGATCGGCAATCTGCTGCCCGCCGAGCGGGCGGCGTTCCTGCGCTCGGTGCGCGGGCTGCTCGCACCGGGGGACACGCTGCTGATGGGCACCGACCTGGTGAAGGACGAGGCCACGCTGGTCGCGGCGTACGACGACGCGGCGGGGGTGACCGCCGAGTTCAACAAGAACGTGCTGGCCGTGCTCGCGCGGGAGCTGGGGGCGGACGTCGATCCGGCCGACTTCGACCATGTCGCGGTGTGGGACCGGGAGAACGAGTGGATCGAGATGCGGCTGCGGGCGCGCGAGGCGCTGACCGTGAAGATCCCCGAGCTGGACCTGGCAGTGCCGTTCGAGGCCGGTGAGGAGTTGCGGACGGAGGTGTCGGCGAAGTTCCGTCAGGAAGGGGTACGCGGCGAGCTGGCCGCCGCCGGGATGGAGCTCGCGCACTGGTGGACGGACGAGGAGGGAAGGTTCGCGCTGTCGCTGGCGACGGCGGTCTGAGCCGCCCGCGCCAGGGAGCGGCGGTCCGTGTACCGGCCCGCGGGGATCGGGGGGAGGATCCTGATCTCCGCGGTGAGCCCGCGGGCCGCCGCGATCCGCCACAACGAGGTGATGAGCGGGTCGTCGCCGACGAACGCGGCCGGGCCGGTGGGCCGGTAGGTGAGGCGTACGGGCTGGACGGTGGCGCCGGCGTCCAGCGCGGCCTGGAACGCGGCCGGGCGGAACCGGCCGTGGGCGCGGCCGCACCAGGTGGAGCCCTCGGGGAAGACGACGACCGGGGAGCCGTCGCGCAGGGCGCGGGCGAGGTCGCCGACCGTGCCGGGCAGCGCCCGCAGCCGGTCGCGGTCGAGGAAAAGGGTGCCGCCGCGGGCGGCGAGCGGGCCGAGTACGGGCCAGCGGCGTATCTCGCCCTTGGCGAGCATGCGGCCGGGCTGGACGGCCGCGACGAGCGGGATGTCGAGCCAGGAGATGTGGTTGGCGACGACCAGCCGGGGGCCGGTCGTGGGGGTTCCGGCGATCCGTACCCGGACGCCGAAGGCGCGCAGGACGGTGCGGCACCAGAGCCGGGTGAGGTGCCGTCGGGCGGCCGGGCCGAGGGGTGCGGTCAATGGTGCGACAAGCACTCCGGCGAGCACGGTCAGGGTGCCGGCGGTCAGTCGCGTCACCGTGCGCGTCCGGGAGACGGTGGCGGCGCCCGGCGGGTGGGTGCAGTGGCGCGGGGTGCAGGGGGCGGTGGGCAGCCAGGGCGAGGGGGCTCGGGCGGGCGGGTCCGCGCTCATCGCACGGGAGCGAGGGAGAGGAAGTGGCGCAGGTAGCGGGGGTTGGTGTCGCGCAGGGACAGCAGCACGTACAGGTCGGCGACGCCGAAGTCGCGGTCGTGGGCGGGGGCGCCGCAGACCCGGGCACCGAGGCGCAGGTAGCCGCGCAGCAGCGCGGGCAGTTCGGCGCGTCCGGCGGGGCGGGGCACGCCGTCGGCCGTCCAGAGCGTGTGCGGGGTGACCCAGAACTCCTCGGGGGCGAGGTACTTGGCCTTGACGGTGTCCCAGGTGGCGGCGGCGAGGGTACCGCCGTCGGCGAGCGGGATGGAACAGCAGCCTGCCAGCCAGGAGTGGCCGGTGCGGGTCATGTAGCGGGCGATGCCTGCCCAGATGAGGGAGATGACGGCGCCGTTGCGGTGAGCGGGGTGGACGCAGGAGCGGCCGGCCTCGACGAGGTCGTCGCGGACGGGGGCGAGCCGGCTGAGGTCGAACTCGCCCTCGGCGTAGAGCCTTCCGGCGATCCGGGCGCGGTCGGGCGGCAGCAGCCGGTAGGTTCCGACGATGTCGCCGGTGGCGTTCTCGCGGACGATGAGATGGTCGCAGTAGGCGTCGAACGGGTCGCTGTCGACGCCCGGCTCGGGGCCGTCGAGGCGGGCCCCGAGTTCACCGGCGAAGACCTGGTGGCGCAGGCGCTGGGCCGCGCGCACCTCTTCCTGGTCGCGGGCGAGGGAGACGAGGTAGCGGGGGCCGTCGTCGGTGGGGCGCGGGGCACCGGCGGTCTGCGGGGGCCCGTACGGCCGGGCCTGGGCGGGCGTCTGCGGGGGCACGGGCGCGGGCTGCGCCGCGGGGAAGAGCGCGGCGGGCGTTGCGGGCATGGCGGTCTCCTCTGCCGGACGGAAGGGGCCGGGCCGCGGCTGGGGCGGCCCCGCCCTCTACTTCTTCCGTGACCGGCTGGATTCGACATGACCGCTCGGCGGATCAGGGATGTGCGACGGCTGAATGACCGGTATCGGCCCGGACGGGTACGGCCGGGCCGGAGGTCACGCGCCGAGGTCAGCCCTCGCGAAGGTCGGTCCGCGAAGGTCAGCCCGCGAGCGCGGCGGTGATCTTCTCCGAGGCCGCTCGCGCCGCGGTCTCGGCGTCCCGGCCCCGCAGGACCGCCGTCATGTAGGGCTTGATGGGGTTGTCCGCCTCGACGGAGGCCCATTGGGGCGACTTGGGGGTGGCCCGGCCGCGCGCGGCACCCACGGCCATCGCGGCGGTGGCTTCCTGGCCCTCGACGACGGACGCCAGGGAGGACTTGTTGGGGACGTAGCTCATGGTGCGGGCGAGGTCCGTCTGCCACTTCTCGCTCGCCAGCGCCTTGACGACGTCGATGGCGGCGTCGCGTTCGCGGGCGTTCTCCGGGATGATCAGGTCGGAGCCCCCGGTGAAGACGGCGCACGGCTTGTCGGCGGTCTTGCCGGGGATGGGGAAGAAGCCGAGCTTGCCTTTGAGGGCGGGGTTCTTCCGCTGGATGACGGCGGCGACGCTGGGCGGCGCGATGATCTGGGCGACATTGCCGCGGGCGAAGACGTCGGCCTGCGGCGGAGTCTCCTCGTCCGCGTCCACGGGGCCCTGGCCGAGGGACTGGAGTTCCTTGTAGAAGTCCATGCCCTTGAGCGCGGCGGCGCTGTCGAGTGCGCCGACCCACCCACCGCCCTTCTCGACGGCCAGTTCACCGCCCTCGTCCCAGATGAACCCGGCGAGGGTGTACCAGTCCTGGCCGGCCAGGTAGATGCCCTGTGAGCCGCTCTCGTTGAGCTTCCCGGTGTCGTCGAGCCACTGCTCGCGCGTTCTGGGGGGCTTGTCGATCCCGGCCCGCTTGAAGAGGTCCTTGCGGTGGATGACGACGCGGTTGGCCGCGTACCAGGGGATGCCGTACTGCGAGCCGTTGATCCGGCCGGGTTCGGCGAGTCCGGGCAGCCAGTCGTCCCGGCCCAGGTCGCGCACCGATTCGAGCGTGAGGTCGTAGAGGAGTTCGGTCTCGGCGTACTGGGCGACCTGGGTGTTGCCGACCTCGATGATGTCGGGGGCGTCGTCGCTCCGCAGGGCGGCGGTGACCTTGCCGCCGATGCCGGTCCACTCCTGGAAGGTCACTTCCAGCCGGACGGAGGGGTGTTCCCGCTCGTAGGTGCTGGTGAACCGCTCCAGGAAGTCGTCGGAGACGCTGTCCTTCATCAGCCACACCCTGACCGTGCGGGGTGCGTCCTCCCCGGTGGGCAGGAGCCCGCAGCCGGTCGGTACGAGGGCCGCCAGGAGGGCGCCGGAACATGCGGCGAGACGCTTCTTCACGTAGGTCACCTTTGCGCTGGTGCAAGGGGATCTGCAGGGACGGGACCCGACGTG
This sequence comes from Streptomyces sp. STAM6, assembly GCF_054963715.1. Lineage (NCBI taxonomy): Bacteria > Bacillati > Actinomycetota > Actinomycetes > Kitasatosporales > Streptomycetaceae > Streptomyces > Streptomyces sp. STAM6. Next base: position 116,587 of record NZ_JBUEFZ010000007.1, read on the forward strand.
GGGGAGCGAAGCGGGTTCGCACGGGCGGATGGCTGGATTTTGGTATGGACCAATGCTGGGGTCAAGCCCCTCCGCGTGGGGAGTGGTCCGGCACCCGTCTGTTGCCGGTCATGGCCCGGGGATTGCGTGGGCGTGAAATCGTCGGCGCCCGGATCGCCGCACGGGACATGGCCGGAAACGGTCCCTGGCGGTCTTCACCCCGACAGAGGAATCCGCAGCTCGGAGCCGGTGCGCGGGCACAATGGCGGTGTCGACCCACGGCCCCCGGGAGCGCCGGTCCGACCGGGCGGCAGCGGCGGCGGCGTCGCCCGTACCGCCCTTGACCACTGCCGGACGCCGCTGTCACGCTCCGGGCCATGTCCGCGACGAGCATCTCCCCGACGAGGCTCCACGGCCTGAGCCGGCGCACCGCGCCGCAGGCGTGTACGAGCCGCTGTACGGCGATGCCACGCGTCTGAGTCCGCGCCACCGGGTCCGGATTCTCGTACCGCGCAGCCCGTCCGGGGCCACCTCCCCGGAAGGCCTGCCCACCGGCGCAACGCATCGCGCGATCCCGGCTCGTCCCCCCTCGCGCTCACCTTCCCACCCCCCCTCGCGGTCACCCTCCCGCGCACCTCGCGCTCACCTCTTCACCTTCCCGTTCGCCTGCCCCGCCGCCTCCCGCCGGTCCTTTCGGGCTGCCGGGTGGCCGGGGAGCCGCAGAAAGGAACACGCCATGACGTCCACGACCACGAACGACCTCCACGCCGATGCCCCGAGCGAGCTCGAAACCGGCCTCCCGGCCACCACGGAACCGGCCGTGGACCGGATCGGCGGCCGGATCGGCGCGGTGATCTCCGGTGTCCGACTCGGACCGGACCTCGCGCCGGAGACCGTGACTGCCGTGCGCTCCGCGCTGCTCGCCCACAAGGTCGTCTTCTTCCGCGGCCAGCACCACCTCACGGAGGAGGACCACGAGGGATTCGCCCGGCTGCTCGGCACCCCGGTGGCACACCCCACCGTGCCCTCGGCCGACGGTCGTTACTCCCTGGGCATCGACTCCGACCACGGCGCACGGGCCAATCAGTGGCACACCGACGTCACGTTCGTGCCGGCCTATCCCGCGTTCTCCATCCTCCGTGCCGTGACCGTGCCGCCCCACGGCGGTGACACCCTGTGGGCCAACACCGTCGCGGCGTACGAGAACCTGCCCGAGCCGCTGCGCACGCTCGCCGACGGCCTGCGCGCCGAGCACTCCAACGTCTACGACTACGCGGCGGTGCGCCCGGACGCACTGCCGGAGGCACTCGCGCAGTACCGCGAGGTGTTCACCTCCACCGAATTCCGCACCGAGCACCCCGTCGTGCGCGTGCACCCCGAGACCGGTGAACGCGGTCTGCTGCTCGGGAACTTCGTCCAGCGCATCAGCGGCGTCCCCGCCGCGGACTCGGCCGCTCTCGTGAACCTCTTCCAGTCGTACATCGAGCGCCCCGAGAACACCGTGCGCTGGCGGTGGCAGGAGGGCGACGTCGCCATCTGGGACAACCGGGCCACCCAGCACTACGGCGTGGACGACTCCGGCGACCACGAGCGCAAGCTGCGTCGCGTGACCGTCGACGGCGACATCCCGGTGGGGGTCGACGGCCGGGCCTCGGTGCTGCTGGAGCCGGACGACGTACCCGACCCGGCGTTCGGCATCGCGTCGGGCGCCTCCACCACCACGACGCCCGCCACCCCGAGCTCCGCCTGACACGCCCCGACCTCGCAAAGGAACCACCATGCCCACCTCGACGGCGACATCCCGGCGCCAGTTCCTCGCCCTCCTCGGCATATCGGCGGCCGCGGTGAGCTGCGGCCGGGCCACCACCGGGGGCTCCTCCGGCGGGGCTCGGACGAACACCCTCAGGTACCAGGGCTGGGCCGGCCAGGTCACGCTCCCGGAGCTGGCCGAGGACCTCGGCCATCTGGAGGACGTCAAGCTCCAGTGGATCGGCAACACCACCAGCGGGCCGCAGGACATCCAGTCCGCGGCCACCGGCCAGACCGACTTCGGCGGCGCGTTCAACGGCGCGGTCGTCAAACTGGCCGCGAACGACGCCCCCGTCAAGGCCGTGATCAGTTACTACGGGTCAGACCAGCACGCCTACAGCGGCTACTACGTGCTGGAGGACAGCCCGATCCGCTCGGCCCGCGACCTCATCGGCAAGAAGGTCGGGATGAACACCCTCGGCGCCCACGCCGAGGCGATGCTCGGTATCTACCTGCAGCGCAACGGACTGTCGCAGGCCGACATCGAGAGGGTCGAGCCGCTGGCGCTGCCGCCGGTCAACACCGAGCAGTCGCTGCGCCGGCGCCAGATCGAGGTGGCGGTGCTCGGCGGCATCCTGCGGGACAAGGCGCTGGCGGCCGGCGGCATCCGGCCGATCTTCACCGACCATCAGCTCCTGGGCGCGTTCAGCGCCGGGACGTACATCATGACGGACCGCTTCCTCGAGCAGAACCCGGACACGGCACGGACGTTCGTCACCGGCGTGGCGAAGGCGATCGAGTGGGCCCGCACCACACCCCGCGAGGAGGTCGTGGCCCGGATGACCGAGATCGTGCGCACACGCAAGCGCAACGAGGACGCCTCGACGCTGAAGTACTGGAAGTCCTTCGGCGTCGCCGAGACGGGCGGCCGGATCACCGACAAGCAGTTCCAGCTGTGGATCGAGTGGCTGGGCGGACGCGGCGACATCGACAAGGACCGGGTCGAGGCGTCCGGGCTCTACACCAACGAGTTCAACGCGTACGGCAAGGGAAGCGGGAGCTGAGCCGCCCATGACCGAGTCCAGGATTCCCAAAATCGCATTCGAGCGGGTGCGCAAGACGTTCCCGGTCAGGAGCCGTGCGGGAGTGCGGCAGGCGTCGGAGTTCACCGCTCTCGACGGCATCGACCTGCGGATCACCGCGGGCGAGTTCGTGGTCGTCGTCGGCCCCAGCGGCTGCGGGAAGTCGACACTGCTGGATCTGCTGGGCGGCCTGACGACCGTCACGGCCGGGCGGATCCTGCTGGACGGTGAGCCGGTGACCGGACCGGGCGTCGACCGGGGCATCGTCTTCCAGCAGTACGCGCTGCTGCCCTGGCGCACGGCCCGGGGCAATGTCGAGTTCGGGCTCGAGGCGACCGGCGTACCGCGCCGCGAGCGCGCGGCGCGGGCCGGTGAGTATCTGGACCTGGTGGGGCTGTCGGGGTTCGAGGACCGGCATCCGCACGAGCTGTCGGGCGGGATGCGCCAGCGGGTCGCCATCGCCCGGAGCCTGGCGTACGACCCCGATGTGCTGCTGATGGACGAGCCGTTCGCGGCACTGGACGCGCAGACGCGCGAGTCGCTGCAGGACGAACTGCTGCGGATCTGGCAACGCACCGGCAAGACGATCCTGTTCATCACCCACAGCATCGAGGAGGCCGTCTATCTGGGGCAGCGGGTGGCCGTACTGACCTCGCGGCCGGGCCGCGTCAAGGAGGTCGTGCCGATCTCGTTCCCCGCCCGGGCCGCGGCGGACGACCTCCGCTCCAGTCCCGAGTTCGCGTCCTACCGCCGTCGTATCTGGGAGCTGCTGCACGACGAGGTGGCCAGGGCCCAGCAATTGGAGAAGGAAGGAGTCGCCGCATGAGCACCGGAAGCGGCACGCGTACGAAGGGGGCACCCACCGAGGTTCGAGCGCCCGTGAGCGAGGTACCGGAGGCCGCCGCGGGCGGTCCCGCCGGGGAGTCCGCCGCCGGGTCACGGCCGCCGGCGGATCCGGGTGGTGAGTCCCGGGGCGTCACGGCCCCGGCAGCCGCGAGGGCCGCCGCGAAGGCCGGGCACCCGCTGCGCGGGACGGTCCGGGGCCTGTTCACCGCGTTCACCACATCGGCCGCGGTCCTCGCGCTGCTGGCCCTGTGGGAGATCGCACCCCGGCTGGGCCTGGCCGACGCGACGTTCCTCCCGCCGTTCAGCGAGGTGGCGCTCGCCTGGTGGGACCTCGCCGCCGGCGGGCAGCTCGCCGAGCATGTGGGGGCCAGCCTGGTGCGCTCGTTCAGCGGGTTCGGTCTGGCCGTCGTGGTGGCCGTACCGCTGGGGCTGCTGATCGGCTGGTACCGGCCGGTCGCCGACCTGCTCGGACCGCTGCTGGAGGTCTTCCGAAACACCGCCGCGCTCGCCCTGCTGCCGGTCTTCGTCCTGCTGCTGGGGATCGGGGAGACCTCCAAGATCTCCATCGTGGTGTACGCGTGCACCTGGCCGATCCTGCTCAACACCATCAGCGCCGTGCGCAACGCCGATCCCACCCTGGTGAAGCTGGCGAAGTCGATGAACCTGTCCGCACCCCGGCTCTTCCGGAAGGTGATCCTGCCGGCCTCCGTGCCGACCGTCTTCACCGGCATCCGGCTGGCCGGGGCGGTGTCCATCCTGGTGCTGGTGGCGGCCGAGATGATCGGCGCCAAGGCGGGGCTCGGCCATCTGATCAACGCCTCGCAGTACAACTTCGCGATTCCGCAGATGTACGCCGGCATCATCACCATCTCCGCCATCGGAGTGCTCTTCAACCAGGTGCTGGTGAGCGTCGAACGCCGGCTCAGCTCGTGGCGGGTGCCGGCCTCCGGCTGACACACCCGTGCCCCGCCCCCGTGGCCCTTCCCCGCGGCCTCGCCCGCGCACCCCGCCCCGCGCTTCCGTCTCCGCGACGCACTCCGCCCCCGCGCACTCCGCCCCCGCGCACTCCGTTCCCGCGCACCGACCCACCACGAGGACCGTCATGACCGGCTCACGCCCACGCCAACTGCACCTCAACGCCTTCCTGATGAATGCCGGGCATCACGACGCGGCCTGGCGCCACCCGAGCACCCAGCCCGAGCGGGTCACCGACCTACGGTACTTCCAGGACCTCGCGCGGACCGCCGAGCGGGGCACGCTCGACTCCATCTTCTTCGCCGACGGTCTCGCCCTGTGGGGAAAGGTCCGCCACAACGCGCTCGGCGGCTTCGAACCGCTCACCCTGCTGTCCGCGCTGGCCGCCGTGACCGAACGCGTCGGTCTGATCGCCACCGTCTCCACGACCTTCAACGAACCGTTCCACGTCGCCCGCAAGTTCGCCTCGCTGGACCATCTCAGCGGCGGCCGGGCCGGCTGGAACATCGTCACCTCCGGCAGCGTCGACGAGGCCCACAACTTCGGCCTGGAGCGGCATGTGGAGCACAGCCTGCGCTACCGGCGTGCCGTTGAGTTCGTCGAGGTGGCGACCGGGCTGTGGGACAGCTGGGAGGACGACGCCGTCGTGCTCGACCGGGAGCGCGGTGTGTACGCCGACACCGACAAGGTGCTGCCGATCGAGCACCGGGGCGAGCACTTTTCCGTGCGCGGACCGCTGAACGTGCCGCGCTCTCCGCAGGGCCACCCCCTGCTGGTGCAGGCCGGCTCGTCGGAGGACGGCAAGGAGTTCGCCGCCCAGTACGCCGAGGCGGTCTTCACCGCCCAGCAGAGCCTCGCGGACGGCCAGGCCTTCTACCAGGACCTCAAGTCGCGGCTGGCCGCGTACGGGAGGGCCGACAGCGAGCTGAAGATCCTGCCCGGCATCTGCCCGGTGATCGGCTCCACCGAGGCCGAGGCCCGCGCCCTGGAGACGGAACTGACGGACCTTCAGGTGCCGGAGTACGGGCTCGCGCAGCTGTCCGGGATGCTCGGGGTGGACCTGGCCGGTCTGCCGCTGGACGGGCCGCTGCCCGAGCTGCCCGAGGAGCGGGACATCAACGGCAACAAGAGCCGCTTCACCCTGGTGGCCGAGATGGCCCGCCGCGACGGGCTCACCCTGCGCCGGCTCATCGCCCGGCTCGGCGGCGGACGCGGCCACCGGGTCTTCGCGGGCACCCCGGAACAGATCGCCGACCAGTTGGAGGAGTGGTTCACCCAGGGCGCCGCGGACGGCTTCAACATCATGCCGCCGGTGTTGCCCGACGGGCTCACCCTCTTCGTGGACCACGTGGTGCCGGAGCTTCGGCGCAGGGGCCTGTTCCGCACCGAGTACACCGGGCGCACCCTGCGCGAGCACTACGGTCTGCCCCGGCCCGCCGGCCGGGCCGACGCCTCGCGGACCCCGGCCCGGTGGGGCACGGTGGAAGGACGCACCACCGGGCGATGACGACCGGGCGAACGAGGAGACCCCATGTCGCACCACACGTATCGCGTCACCGAGATCGTCGGCACGTCCCACGAGGGCGTGGACGATGCACTCCGCAACGGGATCGCACGCGCGTCCGAGACCTTGCGCAATCTGGACTGGTTCGAGGTGACCCAGATCAGGGGCCACATCGAGGACGGGCGGATCGCCCACTACCAGGTCGGCATCAAGGTCGGGTTCCGGCTGGAGGACGGTCCGGAGAGCGCCACCTGAGGCGTGAGACCGGGCGTGGGCCGGTGGTTCTCAGGTCCTGCCCTCCTTCTCCTGGGCCGCCTTCAGCTCCTCGGAGCTCTCGGCCCAGCGGGCCCGTACGACGCGGAAGCCCGCCCGCTCGGCGGCGTCGCAGACCAGCTCGTCGTCGTCGACGAGCATCCGGATCTCCCGGCTCCCGCTCAGCCTGCGCAGGATCTCCAGCTTGGTGACGCGCGCCGGCCGGCGGTCCTGGTTGCGCCGCATGTACAGGCGGCCTTCGGGCAGCCCCTGCGCGGCCAGCCAGACGAGGGTGTCCTCGCGGCACCGCTCGGGCCGTCCCGTGAGGTACACCACCTCGCACTCCCCCGCCGCCTCCAGGCACAGTTCCACCCCCCGGGCCAGCGGCGGGTCCTGCGGGGCCGCGGCGAAGAACGCGTCCCAGTCGCGCGGCCTGCGCTCCAGGAAACGCTGACGGTGACGCGCGTCGGAAAGAGTGTTGTCCAGGTCGAATACGGCCAGTGGCGTGCTGTTTCGGGTCACGCCGCCCAGCGTAGGGAATCCCGGCGCGGCACAGGCGTTGACATCAGGCGTGAGCTCATTGACCGACGCGACGCGCTTCTCCGTGCTGGACCGCTCCCGCGTGCGCGAGGGGCGGGACGGGCCAGGGGCGCTGCGGGACACCGTTCGCCTGGCCGAGGAGGTGGAGGCGCTCGGCTACCACCGCTTCTGGGTGGCCGAGCACCACGGTGTGCCGGGGGTCGCCGGGTCCGCCCCCACCGTGCTGGCGGCCGCCGTCGCCGCCGCGACCCGCACGATCAGGGTGGGTACCGGGGGCGTGATGCTGCCCAATCACCGGCCGATGGTGGTCGCCGAGCAGTTCGGTGTCCTGGAGTCCCTCTTCCCCGGCCGTATCGACATGGGGCTGGGCCGCTCGGTGGGCTTCACGGACGGGATTCGGCGGGCGCTGGGGCGCGACAAGAAGGACGCCGACGACTTCGCGGGGCGGCTGGACGAGCTGCTGGGCTGGTTCACCGGCGAACAGCGTGCCCATCCGCGGGTGCACGCCCACCCCGCCGAGGGGCTGCTGGTGCCGCCGTTCGTTCTCGCCACCGGTGAGGGCGCGGCGATCGCGGCGGCCGCCGGCCTGCCGCTGGTGATAGGTGATCTGAAGGGCCGCGCGAAGGTGGTCGCCGCGGTCGAGCGCTACCGCTCGGACTTCCGGCCGTCCCGCTGGTCCGGCGCACCGTATGTGGTGGTCGCCGGCACCGTCGCGGTCGCCGGCACCGAGGAGGAGGCCGCCCGGCTGCTGGTCCCCGAGGCCTGGTCGATGGCGTATGCGCGTACGCACGGTTCGTTCCCGCCGCTCGCGCCGCCCGAGCGCGTCACGGCGCGGACGATGACGGCGAAGGAGCGGGAGTTCTACGAGGCGGGGCTGCGGGGCCACATCCACGGCACCGAGGAGCAGGTGCGGGAGGCGCTGGAGGAGGTGGTGAAGGAGACCGCCGCCGACGAGGTCCTCGTCACCACCAGTACGTACGATCGCGGGGCGCTGCTGGACTCCTACCGCCGGCTTGCCCGGCTGACCGGTCTGACCAGCGCGGACACCTAGACTCGGGGCATGCCAGGCCCTCATGACCATGATCCGTACGTACGCGTCCGGGGCGCTCGCGAGCACAATCTGCGCGCCGTGGACGTGGACATTCCGCGCGATGCGCTCACGGTGTTCACCGGGGTCTCCGGCTCCGGCAAGTCGTCGCTGGCGTTCGGCACCATCTACGCGGAGGCCCAGCGGCGGTACTTCGAGTCGGTCGCGCCGTACGCCCGCCGGCTGATCCACCAGGTGGGCGCGCCGAAGGTGGGCGAGATCAGCGGTCTGCCGCCGGCGGTCTCGCTGGAACAGCGCCGCTCTTCCCCCACGTCACGGTCCTCGGTCGGTACGGTCACCACCCTGTCCAACTCACTGCGGATGCTGTTCTCACGGGCGGGTGACTATCCGGCCGGCGCGCCCCGGCTCGACTCCGACGCGTTCTCCCCGAACACCGCCGCCGGGGCGTGCCCCGCGTGCCACGGTCTGGGCCGGGTCCACCGCACCAGCGAGGAGTTGCTGGTGCCCGATCCGGGGCTGTCGATCCGGGAGGGTGCGATCGCCGCCTGGCCGGGTGCCTGGCAGGGCAAGAACCTCCGTGACGTGCTGGACGCCCTCGGGTACGACGTCGACCGGCCGTGGCGCGAGCTCGCCCCCGAGGACCGGGAGTGGATCCTGTTCACCGACGAACAACCGGTGGTGACCGTCCATCCGGTGCGTGAGGCGGGCCGGATCCAGCGCCCGTACCAGGGGACGTACACGAGCGCCCGGCGCCATGTGATGCGCACGTTCGCCGATTCGAAGAGCCAGACGCTGCGCGCCAGGGCGGAGCGTTTCCTCGACAGCGTGCCGTGCGCGGTGTGCGGCGGCAGCCGGCTGCGGCCGGAGTCGCTGGCGGTGACCTTCGGGGGCCGGACGATCGCCGAGCTGGCCGCGCTGCCGCTGACCGCGCTGGCCGAGGCGCTGGACACCGGCGGCACGGGGAGCGAGACGGCACGGGTACTGACCGCGGACCTGCGGGCCCGGATCGCCACCGTCACGGAGCTGGGTCTGGGCTATCTCAGCCTGGACCGTGCGACACCCACGCTCTCCAGCGGCGAGCTGCAGCGGCTGCGACTGGCCACACAGCTGCGCTCGGGACTGTTCGGCGTGGTGTACGTGCTGGACGAGCCGTCCGCGGGGCTGCACCCGGCGGACACCGAGGCGCTGCTGGTCGTCCTGGAGCGGCTCAAGCGGGCGGGCAACTCGGTCTTCGTCGTCGAGCACCACCTCGATGTGGTCCGGGCGGCGGACTGGCTGGTGGACGTGGGCCCGCGGGCGGGCGAGCACGGCGGCCGGGTGCTGCACAGCGGGCCACCGGCGCAACTCGCGCACGTGGAGGAGTCGGCGACCCGCCGTTTCCTCTTCGAGCGGGGCCCGGTACGTGCGCGCGGGGCGCGGGAGCCGTCGGGCTGGCTGCGGCTCGGGCCGGTCACCCGCCACAATCTGCGCGGCCTGGAGACGGAGCTGCCGCTGGGCGCGCTGACCGCGGTGACGGGGGTGTCCGGCTCCGGCAAGTCGACCCTCGTCGGCGAGCTTTCCGCCGAACTGCCGGGCGTGGAACGCCTGGTGACGGTGGATCAGCGTCCGATCGGGCGTACTCCGCGCTCGAACCTGGCGACGTACACCGGTCTGTTCGATGTGGTGCGCAAGCTGTTCGCGGCCACCGACGAAGCGCGGGCGCGCGGCTACCGGGCGGGGCGTTTCTCGTTCAATGTGGCGGGCGGGCGCTGCGAGGCCTGCCAGGGCGAGGGGTTCGTCTCGGTGGAGCTGCTGTTCCTCCCGAGCACGTACGCCCCGTGCCCGGAATGCGCGGGTGCCCGCTACAACGCGGAGACGCTGGGGGTGCGGCTGCGGGGCCGGAACATCGCGGAAGTACTGGACATGACGGTGGAGTCCGCGGCGGAGTACTTCGCGGACACCCCCGCCGCGGTCCGGGCTCTGCGCACGCTGCTCGACGTGGGGCTGGGCTACCTGCGGCTCGGGCAGCCGGCGACGGAGCTCTCGGGCGGGGAGGCGCAGCGCATCAAGCTGGCGTCGGAGCTGCAGCGGCCGCGGCGCGGTCCCACCTGGTACGTGCTGGACGAGCCGACGACGGGGCTGCACCCGGCGGACGTCGAGGTGCTGATGCGGCAGTTGCACGGTCTGGTGGACGCGGGGCACTCGGTGGTGGTCGTCGAGCACGACATGGACGTGGTGGCCGGTGCGGACTGGGTGGTGGACCTGGGGCCGGGCGGCGGTGACGCGGGCGGCCGCGTCGTCGCCGCGGGCACCCCCGCGGAGGTGGCGGGTGCGGCCGGGAGCCGCACCGCGCCGTATCTCGCGAGGGCCCTGGGGAGGGAGGGCCCGGCGTCCGTCTAGCCAGGGCGCTTCGTCCGGATCGTGCCGGGCCGATCCGGAAGAAGCGCTGCCCTAGGCTGCGCGGTCGTAGGTGTAGTGGCGGGTGTGGTCGAGCATGTCCGCGGGGGTCACGTCGTTCCAGGGCCGCATGGTCTCGTTGAGGTCGACGACGTTCGGGGTGCCGGCGGCGGGGAGGTAGGTCGAGCGGGGGTGGCGGGCCTGCCAGTCGGCCCAGAGCTTGTCGATGAAGGCGTGGTGCATCCAGAACACCGGGTCGTTCGGTGAGGCGCCGGTGGCCATCTGGCCGCCGACCCACACATGCACCCGGTTGTGGAGATTGACGCCGCGCCATCCCTCCAGGTGGTTGCGGAAGCCGTCGGACGAGCTGTTCCAGGGCGCCATGTCGTACGTCTCCATGGCGAGGACCGAGTCGACCTCGGCCCGGGTGGGCAACTGCCGGCCGCCTGCGCCGAGATCACGGCGGAGGAAATCACGGCCGTCGACCCGGACGGAGACGGTCCAGCGGTTGCCGCCGCGGGCGAACGGGCCGTCCATGACCTGGCCGTCGCGGGGCCGGCCGGTGCCGCCGAGGAAGTCGGGTGCCCAGAGGGAGGAACGGGCGGTGCGGTCGGCGGTCCAGTCCCAATACGGCAGCGCGACGCTCGGATCGATGGCCTGGAGGGCCTGCTCGAACTGTATGAGGAACCGCCGGTGCCAGGGCAGGAAGGACGGCGAGCGGTGACCGACGCGGTCTCCGCTGTCGGTGTCGCTCATGATGAAGGCGTTGTGAGTGGTGACGAAGGTGTCGTACTGGCCTCTGCGCTTGAGTTCGAGCAGGGCGTCGACGAATCGCTTCTTCTCGTCGGCGGTGAGTACGGCCTGGTTCTTGCGGACGGTCATGGTGCGGGGCTCCGGATCAGACGAGGGCGAGCGGGACGAGGGCGGCGCCCTGGAGTTCACGGACGGCCGCGCGGGCCACGGCGCGGGGCGTGGCGAGCGGCTCGTAGTGGTTGATCACGCTGATCCAGGTGCCGTCGGCGTTCTGCATCACATGCAGTTCGTCGCCGTCGATCCGCACGGCGTAGCCGCCGGAGTGGTGTCCCCCGTGGCCACCGCCGTGACCGGTTCCATGGCCGGCCCGCTCCGCGGGGCCTCCCTGGATGCGGCGCCCCTGGTAGATCTCGTCGAACGGCGCCGGGTGGCCGGAGGGGTGGGAGGGCGCGGCCGAGGCCTGGGCGGGCGCGGTGAGCGCCCGGCCGGCGGCGAGGCCCGCGGCGGCTGCGGCGGCGACGCCCAGGGCGCGGCGGCGGGTGATTCTGGACATGGAGGAACCCCCTGAAAGTGCGGTGGTCAGGTGCAACCGGGGGTTTGGTCATGTGCCCCCGGCACCGCAATGACTACAGGGGGTCACTGGAGCGCGGAATTCCGCGGAGACGGGTTGGCCTCGATACGGACAACTCGCCATCATCTGTACAGTTTTGAACAAAGTTGATCTTGCTGTTACCGAAGGCGCCTGCGCCCCGGAACGGAAGTCTTGCGGAGAGTGTGACAATCTCGTGAAGAATCTTCCAATCCGGGGCGGCGGACGTGGTCCGGGTCACGCCCGGAAACTGGCCTGAATCACCCTCGTCGCGGCGCCTTCCGCGTCGCGCGCAGCCACTCCCTGTTCATCGCCGCGATCGACGGCAGCGGAATGCCCTTGGGGCAGGCCGTGGCGCACTCACCGCTCAGGGTGCAGCCGCCGAAACCCTCGGCGTCCATCGTGGCGACCATGTCCAGGACGCGGGTCTCCCGCTCCGGCGCGCCCTGCGGCAGCACATTGAGGTGGTTCACCTTCGCCGACGTGAAGAGCATCGCCGAGCCGTTGGGACAGGCGGCCACGCAGGCACCGCAGCCGATGCACTCGGCGTGCTCGAAGGCCGAGTCGGCGTCCGCCTTGGGCACCGGCGTGGCGTGCGCCTCGGGGGCGGAACCGGTCGGGGCACTGATGTAGCCACCGGCCTGGATGATCCGGTCGAACGCGGAGCGGTCCACCACCAGGTCCTTGACGACCGGGAAGGCGGCGGCCCGCCACGGCTCGACGTCGATGGTGTCGCCGTCCCGGAAGGACCTCATGTGCAATTGGCACGTGGTGGTCCGCTCGGGGCCGTGGGCGTCGCCGTTGATGACGAGCGAGCAGGCGCCGCAGATGCCCTCACGGCAGTCGTGGTCGAAGGCGACCGGCTCCTCGCCGCGGAGGATCAGCTCCTCGTTGAGGGTGTCGAGCATCTCCAGGAAGGACATGTCGGGCGAGACGCCGTCCACCTCGTAGGTGGCCATGGCGCCGGGGGCGTCGGCGTTCTTCTGGCGCCAGACGCGCAGGGTGACGGACATCCGGGGTCCGGGGGTCGTCCCCCGGGAGACTGCGGTCATGCGTAGCTCCGCTGGGTGGGGTGGACGTACTCGAAGACCAGGTCTTCCTTGTGCAGGACGGGGGCCGAGCCGGTGCGCGTGAACTCCCAGGCGGCCGCGTACGCGAACTCCTCGTCCTTGCGAGCCGCCTCGCCGTCCGGGGTCTGCGACTCCTCGCGGAAGTGGCCGCCGCACGACTCGGAGCGGTGCAGCGCGTCCAGGCACATGAGCTCGGCGAGCTCCAGGTAGTCGACGACGCGGTTGGCCTTCTCCAGGGACTGGTTGAACTCCTCGCCCGTCCCCGGGACCTTGATGCGCCGCCAGAACTCCTCACGGATCTGCGGGATCCGTTCCAGGGCCTTGCGCAGGCCGGATTCCGTGCGGGCCATGCCGCAGAACTCCCACATCAGCTCGCCCACCTCGCGGTGGAAGGAGTCCGGGGTGCGGTCGCCGTCGACGGACAGGAGCCGGCTGAGCCGGTCCCCGGTCTCGGCCAGCACCTCCCGGACGACGGGGTGTTCGTCGGTCACCGCCTCCTGGTGCGGGTTGCGGGCCAGGTAGTCGTTGATGGTCGACGGCAGGACGAAGTAGCCGTCGGCGAGGCCCTGCATCAGCGCGGAGGCGCCGAGCCGGTTCGCGCCGTGGTCGGAGAAGTTCGCCTCGCCGATCGCGAACAGTCCGGGGATCGTGGTCTGCAGGTCGTAGTCGACCCACAGCCCGCCCATCGTGTAGTGCACGGCCGGATAGATCCGCATCGGCACCTCGTACGGGTTCTCCGCGGTGATCCGCTCGTACATGTCGAAGAGGTTGCCGTACTTCTCCTCGACCTTGCCGCGGCCCATGCGCCGGATGGCGTCGGCGAAGTCGAGGTAGACGCCCTGGCCGCCGGGGCCGACACCGCGGCCCTCGTCGCAGACGTTCTTCGCGGCGCGGGAGGCGATGTCGCGGGGGACGAGGTTGCCGAAGGACGGGTAGATCCGCTCCAGGTAGTAGTCGCGCTCGTCCTCGGGGATCTCGCCCGGCGGGCGGGTGTCGCCCTTCGCCTTCGGCACCCAGATGCGTCCGTCGTTGCGCAGCGACTCGCTCATCAGCGTCAGCTTGGACTGATGGTCGCCGGTGCGCGGGATACAGGTGGGATGGATCTGCGTGAAGCACGGGTTGGCGAACCAGGCTCCGCGCCGGTGCGCCCGCCAGACGGCGGTCGCGTTGGAGTTCATGGCGTTGGTGGACAGGTAGAAGACGTTGCCGTAGCCGCCGGAGGCGAGGACGACGGCGTCGGCGAAGTGGGCCGAGATCTTCCCCGTGACCAGGTCGCGGGCGACGATCCCGCGCGCCCGGCCGTCGACCACGATCAGGTCGAGCAGCTCGGTGCGCGCATGCATCTCCACGTTCCCCGCGGCGATCTGCCTCGACAGCGCCTGGTAGGCGCCGAGGAGAAGCTGCTGGCCCGTCTGGCCGCGGGCGTAGAAGGTGCGGGAGACCTGGACGCCGCCGAAGGAGCGGGTGTCGAGCAGACCGCCGTACTCACGGGCGAAGGGGACGCCCTGGGCCACGCACTGGTCGATGATCTCCACGGAGATCTGGGCGAGGCGGTGGACGTTGGACTCGCGGGCCCGGAAGTCGCCGCCCTTGACGGTGTCGTAGAAGAGCCGGTGGATGGAGTCGCCGTCGTTGCGGTAGTTCTTGGCGGCGTTGATGCCGCCCTGGGCGGCTATGGAATGGGCGCGGCGCGGCGAGTCCTGGTAGCAGAACTGCACGACGTGGTAGCCCTGTTCGGCGAGGGTGGCGCCGGCCGAGCCGCCGGCGAGGCCGGTGCCCACCACGATGACGGTGTGCTTGCGGCGGTTGGCCGGGTTGACCAGCTTGGCCTCGAAGCGGCGCCTGTCCCAGCGCTCGGCGACGGGGCCGCCGGGGGCTGCGGTGTCGACGGCCGGTGTCCCGGTCGTGTAGTCGGTGTACTTGCTCATCTCAGCCCACCACTCCAGTCATCACGGCCACGGGTACGGAGACGAATCCGGCGGTCAGCACCAGGGCCAGCGCGTTGGCGAGGAACTTCAGGGCGCGGTCGCGGGCGGCGTTGCCGACGCCGAGGGTCTGCGCGGCGCTCCAGAAGCCGTGCCGGACGTGCAGTCCCACGGCGAGCATCGCCACGATGTAGATCGCGTTGCCGTACCAGGTGGAGAAGGTGTCCACGACGTTCTGGTACGGGTGGCCCTCCTCGAACCCGCCGGGGTGGACGGTGCCGGTGGTCAGGTCCAGGACGTGCCAGACGATGAACAGCGCGAGGATGATCCCGCCCCAGCGCATGGTCCGCGTGGCGTAACTGGCGCGTGGCCTGCCGTGGACGTACTTGGTGGGGCGCGCCTTGATGTCCCGCCTGCTCAGCTGGTACGCGGAGACCGCGTGGCCGGCCACCGCCGCGAGCAGGACGACCCGGACGATCCACAGCGCCCAGGAGTAGTGCAGGAAGGGGTCACCCATGGTGCGCAGCCAGTGGCCGTACGCGTTGAACTCGCCCGGACCGAAGAAGATCTTCAGGTTGCCGAGGACGTGGGCGACCAGATAGCCGAGCATCACCAGTCCGCTGACCGCCATCACGGTCTTCTTGCCGATGGTGGAGTTCCAGAACGTGCCGCGTGTGCCGGACGGGTTTGGGCCCGTCCGCGTTGCCGTTGCCATGTCTTCAGACGCTAGAGCCGGGGACCCCGAGAGGTCCAAGACATGGTCCGGCTGATCTCGATAGCCTGATCCTATGCAGTTCCAGCAGCTCCTGTATTTCGTGGCGGTGGCCGAGACCCGGCACTTCACCCGCGCCGCCGAGCGCGTCCACGTCTCCCAGCCCTCGCTGTCCCAGCAGATCAGGGCGCTGGAGAAGGAGCTCGGGGCGGAGCTGTTCAGCCGGGCTCGCGGCAATATCGCGCTCACCGACGCGGGCGAGGCGCTGCTGCCGCTCGCCCGGCGCATCCTGGCCGACGCGGACACCGCCCGCCACGAGGTGCAGGAGCTCGCCCAGCTGCGGCGGGGCAGGGTGCGACTGGGCGCCACGCCCAGTGTGTGCACGGGCCTGCTGCCCGAGGTGCTGCGTGCCTTCCACGATCTGCACCCGGGCATCCAGCTCCTGATCGAGGAGGGCGGCTCGCACGATCTGGTGCGGGAGCTGGCGCGGGGGAGCCTCGACCTGGCCCTGGTCGTCCTGCCGCTGCCGAGCCCGTCACCGGCGCTGATCACCACGGAGCTGCTGCGGGAGGACCTGGTGGTGGTCTCGTCGGCCGCGGCGCCGGCGCCCCGCAGGCCCGTGCGGATCGCCGATCTCCAGGGCCGGCCCATGGTGATGTTCCGGCACGGCTACGACCTGCGCGAGCTGACGGTCGCCGCGTGCCGGGCGGAGGGCTTCGAGCCGTCGTTCACGGTCGAGGGCGGCGAGATGGACGCGGTGCTCGGCTTCGTACGGGCCGGGCTGGGCCTGGCGGTGGTGCCCGCGATGGTCGCGGCGCGGGCCGGGCGCGACCTGCGGGTGACCCCGCTCGCCCGGCCGGGGCTGCGCCGCACGATCGCGCTGGCTCACCGCAGCGACGTGGCACCGCCCCGGGCCGCGCGCGAGCTGCAGCGGCTGCTGCTCGCGCGCGGGGAGTGAGCGGTCACACCGCGTCGGCCAGCACCAGGGCGTGGATGCGGTCCGGGGCCCCCGGGCGGGCGTAGTACCAGCCCTGGGCGGTGTCGCAGCCCAGCTCGCGCAGCTGCTCGGCCTGTGCGCCGGTCTCCACGCCCTCCACGGTCACGGCGAGCTCCAGACTGTGCGCCAGGGACACGATCCCCTCGACGATCTTCAGGTCGACGGGGTCGGCAGGCAGGCGCTGCATGCCCTGGGTGAAGGAGCGGTCCAGCTTCAGCACGCTCACCGGCAGGCGGCGCAGGTTGGCCAGGTTGGAGTAGCCGGTGCCGAAGTCGTCCAGGGCTATGTCGACGCCCATGTCGGCCAGCTGGCGCAGTGGCTTGAGCAGGTCGTCGTCGGCCCCGATGAGGGCGGACTCGGTGACCTCCAGGCACAGCGCGCCCGGTTCGAGGCCGGAGCGTTCCAGGACGTCGACGGTGTCGGCGACCAGGCCCGGGTGGTGCAGCTGCGTCGGCGACAGGTTGACGTTGATCCGCAGCGGCCCGCCGGAGGCGCCGCCGGGGCACTTCTCCTGCCAGAACCTGGCCTGGCGCACCGCTTCCTGCAGCACCCAGCGGCCCAGTGGCACGATCAGGCCGGTGTGTTCGGCGAGCGGGATGAACCGGTCGGGCCCGAGCACCCCGTGCTGCGGGTGGCACCAGCGGACCAGGGCCTCCGCGCCGTGCACGGTGCCGTCGCCGAGGTGCACCAGAGGCTGGTACTCGATGAAGAACTCACCGCGCTCCAGGGCCGCGGGCAGCGCGGTCGTCAGTCCGTGCCGGGTGATGGCTCGGGCGTCCGCCTCCGGGTCGGCCCGCTCGAAGCGGTTCCCGCCGGCCGACTTGGCCCGGTACATGGTGATGTCGGCACTGCGCAGCACCTCGGCCGACCCGCGTTCCCCGGCGGGCCCCTCCACGATGCCTACGCTGCCCCTGACGGTCAGTTCCCGCCCGTCCAGCCGGACGGGTGCGGCCAGGGCGGCGAGGATGCGGTGCGCGAGCTCGCCGACCTCCTTCTCGGTGTCCGGGCCGGTGGTCAGGGCCACGAACTCGTCGCCGCCGAGCCGGGCGACCATCTCCCCCGGCCTCGTCGCGCAGCTCTGCAGCCGGTCGGCGACCTCCACCAGGAGGCGGTCACCCGCCGAGTGGCCGAGGCTGTCGTTGATGGCCTTGAAGCCGTCGATGTCCAGGTAGCACAGTCCGAAACGGGAGCCGTCGCCCGCCGAGACGGCCTTCTCCAGCCGTTCGAAGAAGAGCGTCCGGTTGGGCAGCCCGGTCAGCGCGTCATGCGTCGCCTCGTACCGCAGCCGGAGGTTGAGCAGCCGCCGCTCGGTGGTGTCCTCCATCAGCGCCAGCTGGTACTGCGGCCGTCCCTCGGCGTCCCTGAGCAGGGAGACCGTCAAGTTGGTCCACAGGACGGTGCCGTCTCCCCGGTAGTAGGGCTTCTCGACGCGGTAGTGGTCGCGTTCACCGCGTACGAGTTCCCCGTACAGCTTCCAGACGTGCGGGGCGTCCTCCGGGTGCACCCACTCGCTGATCCTGCGGGTGCGCACCCGGTTCTCCAGCCCCCCGAACATCTGGATGAGCGCCTCGTTCACCTCCAGGACGTTGCCGTCGAGGTCGGCGATGCCGATGCCGATGGCGGCCCCCTCGAAGACCGCCCGGAACCGGGCCTCCGTGGCGTGCAGGGCCTGCTCGGCGAAACTGCGGGCGGCCAGCGCCGAGCGGGCGATGGCCTCCTGCTCGGCCAGGGTGCGCTGGCGCAGGGCGTGCGCGAAGCCGGCGGCCAGCGCGTGCTGCAACCGGGCGCAACGGGCCCGCAGTTCCTCAACCTGGGTGGCGTCCCCGTCGCCCCCGCAGTACAGCACCAGATACGACTCCACCACCCCCAGGGTGCGGCTGAGGGCGTCCGGGTCGGTGCAGTGGGCGTCGACCAGTGCGGCCCCCACGCCCTGCGCGGGCGACGGGTCGAAGGGCCACATGTGCAGGGCGTCGCTCAGCACCCGGGCGCTGGGCAGGAGATGCTCTTCGAACTCGGCCCGGGTCAGGGACGTGGCCGTGACCGGGAAGATCGCCCGGCTCCAGATCGTCGCGAACCGTCTGAGTCTGTCCTCGAGGCCGTCCCGCTCCGCCTCGGAGCCCGACCTCTGCGCGGGGACGCTCACGCCTTGCGCCCCACCCCTGCGAAGCCCGAGAAGGCGTATGGATCCTCCTGCTCGGGGGACCCTTCGGGCTGCCAGTCCGGCATCGACACCAGGCCCGGTTCGACCATCTCGTAGCCGTCGAAGAAGCGGGCTATCTCTTCGCGGGACCGCATCACGAGCGGGTTGCGGATCTCACGGTACACGCCGACGGCCCCGCCCGCCTGTTCCTGGGTGAGCGGGATGCCCTCGTACGAGGCGTGGGTGAGGATCAGCAGGCTGCCGGGCGCGAGCGCGTCGCGCAACTCGGCGACGGCCTGCTGGGGTTCGTCCTGGTCCTCCAGGAAGTGCAGGACGGCGACGAGGAGCAGGGCCACCGGGCGGTCCAGGTCGAGGAGCCGCAGCGTCTCGGGAGCGGTGAGGATGTCCTTGGGCTTGCGCAGGTCGGCGCCGACGACCCCGGCGTGCTCGATGCCCTCCAGGACGGCCCGGCTGTGCGCCACGGCGACGGGGTCGTGGTCGACGTACACCACGCGGGCGTCGGGGCAGGCCTTCTGGGCGACCTCGTGGACGTTGCCGAACGTCGGTATGCCGGAGCCTATGTCGAGGAACTGGGTGACGCCCTCGCCCACTGCGTGGCGGACGGCGCGGCGCATGAACGCCCGGTTCGCCTGCATGATCTTGGGAAGCCCCGGCATGAACTCCATGGCTTTGCGGGCGGCTTCCCGGTCGACCTCGAAATTGTGCGAGCCGCCCAGGTAGTAGTCGTAAATGCGGGACACGCTCGGTACCGAAATATCGATACCTGGCGGGGCCCAGGCGGGACGCTCCATCGAAGTCTCCAACAAGTCGCCACGGAGGATACGGCCATGTTCATGGCCAGTGTTCGAGCCGAGGCTACTGATCGCCCGCCGAGAGAGCGAGTGGAACCGGAAATTAGCGGTCCGTTCTTGGTCACACGCCGCTGGCACGTGCGGGCACAGACCAGTGGCACGTGCAACCGGCCCGCCCTCACACGGGTGTGTGAGGACGGGCCGGCGGGAATCCGGATCGGTGGGCTCCGGACTCCCGATTGGCCGGAAAGCGCGCGTGGGGACTCTACTTGGGCGCTCCGACCAGCTTTCCGTCGGGGGAGACGGCGTACCAGGTGCCGCCCACGCCCTGTCCGTTGGTGTCACCGGGCTTCTTGTCGCCCGCGAAGGTGTAAATCGGCCAGCAGTCCATGGTCTGCTGCTTGATGCCGTCGGGCCGGTTGAACACCACGAAGCCCTTCGTGGAAACTCCGTCCACGTCGTTCTTGTCGACGGGCGCGACCACGGGCCACTTCTTCAGGCAGTCGCCGGTGCACGCCGTCTTCATCGGCCAGGCCGAGTCCTTCTCGAACCGGTAGACCGTCATTCCGTTCTTGTCGACCACGATCTCACCGAGCTTGGGGTCCTTGCGGACCGACAGTCCCGCGAGGTCGGCACCGGAGCCGCCACCGGCCTCCTCACCGGCGCCCTCGTCCCCGGCTCCCTCGTCGCCGCCACCGGCGTTGCCGGGCGCGGCCTTCTTGCCGTCCGGCGCCGCGGCGAACCACGTACCGCCGACACCCTGGCCCTTGATGTCACCGGCCTTGGTGTCCTTGGCGTACCGGTACATCGGCCAGCCGTCGATGGTCAGCTGCTTGGTGCCGTCGGCACGGGTCACCTCTCCCATGAGCGAGGCGTCGACACCGGCCGGGGGCTTGGCCCCCTCGGCGGACACCACGGGCCAGGCCTTCTCGCAGTCGCCCTCACAGTTCGACTTCGGCGGGTTCGGGGTGTCCTTGTCGAAGCGGTAGAGGGTGAAGCCCTCGCTGTCGGTGACCACTTCACCGAACTGCTTGCTGTCCCAGATGGCGAGCTGGCCGGCCGGCTTGGCGGCGGCCGCGCCCTGGGCACCGGTGTCCGCGCCGGATCCGTATCCGCCACCGGACCCGTACGCACCGTCGGCGGGCGCCCCTGCCGGGGCGGCGGCGCCCACGGACTGGCCGTTCGGGCTCTGCTCCCCCTTCTCCTGGCCACATGCGGTCGTCAGTGCGAGCACGGCCACCGCGGTCACGGCGAGCGAGGCGTTCCGCCTGGTCTTCATGTCAACTCCCGTATTATGGAGGTCAGTTGCGACGCCTCGAGGTGCGCCGTTCATGACCCTAGGTACGGGCGCGGGGGTGCTCCGTGTTCAACGGCCCGGGAAAATTTCTTCGAGAGACGTAAGCCACGGCGTTCGGAAACCCCTCCATCAGGCGAATCACCGCTGTTCCGGGCCCATCGGCCGATGTGTTTGATCATGCTCGGGCGGGTGTACGCAACGTTCGTCGCGCGGCTGTCAGCGGCCGCCGCTTTCACCTGCCTGCTGGCCACCGGCACGGCGCCACCCGCCGCCGCCGACGCCTGCGCCTACGCCTCCGTGGGGCCCGGCGGCCCCGCGGCGGTCTCGTCCGCGGGCTCCTTGACCTGCGGGCCGAGCCCGAGCCCCACGCCCCCACCGGCACCCACGCCACCACCGCCGGAACCGGCCACGCCACCACCGCCGCCACCGCCGCCCCCGCCGCCCCCGCCGCCCCCGCCGACGAAGAGTCCTTCTCCGAAGCCCGCCGCGCCGGCGCCCCCACCCGCGCCCGTTCCACCCGCGCCACCCGCGCCGCCGCCACCGCCCGCTCCGCCGGTGCGCGAGCCGGCGCCGGCGCCGGCGGTCCGCGTGAAGCCCCCCTCGCCGTCCTACGCGCCGCTGCCCGCCTACCGCCGCGCCGATCCCCCCAAACCGGAAGGCGGCCCGTCGATGGTGTCGCTGATGCTCCTGCTCACCGCCCCCGCGGTGCTCGCCGCCGCAGCGCTGCGGCCCCGTTCCTCCCGCTGAGTTCCCCCCTCTCGATACTGACCGACTGACGGAGATTCCCTTGTCGGAATGGCTTGTTCTGTCCATCGCGATGGCCGCCGCGTGTGCGGTGGTCCTCACCATCGTCGTCATCAACAACCGGCGGATCGGTGACGACGACGATCCGTCCGAGACACCGGACGTCATCGAGTACATGACGATGATGATCGGCGTGGTGTACGCGATCGTCCTCGGGCTGGCCATCGCGGGCGTCTGGGAGGGCCGCAGCGCCGCCCAGGAGAGCGTCCGCCAGGAGGCGCAGGCCCTGCACGAGGTCGACGTGCGGGTCGAGGTGTGGCCGGCCGCCGTGCGCGAGCGCATCCGCGGCGATGTCGACGCGTATGTCGCGCACGTCGTCGACACCGAGTGGAACCACATGTCCGAGCGGGGCGAACTGACCGACAAGGGCACCGAACTCCTGGGCGAGCTGCGGCGCAGCGTCACGGACTACCGGCCCGCCGACGACCACGAGGGCGAGGCCTACCAGCCGCTGGTCGACCAGGTGGCGGCGGTGGACAACGCCCGCAGCGCCCGCGGGGAGAACGCGAGCGCGACGATGCCGGGCGTGGTGTGGTTCGGCCTGATCACCGGGGCGCTGATCACCGTGGGCCTGATCTTCACGCTCCAGATCCGGCGGACGTTCCGCGAACTGCTGCTGGCCGGGTTGTTCAGTGCGCTGATCGCGTTCCTGCTCTTCCTGATCTGGGCGTTCGACGCACCGTTCGGCCGCGGTGTGTCCGCGACGCCCGAGCCGTTCCTCGCCCTCTTCCCCGAGGCCGGGAGCTGAGCGGCGGTCCGCCGTTCGGAGTACCTCGGTGCCCCATTCGCCCGTCTGAGATCGCGGGTGTGGTACGGCGCTCCTAGCGTTTCGGGCATCGAGGTGCATATCGGATGGTTTGCGGAAATCCGTTCCGCAGCTGCTCCTCGGGACCCGGAGGATCGACCATGCGCGCGATACGTGCCGCCTCCGCCGCTCTGCTCGGAGCGGCCGCTCTCGCCCTGACCACCCCCGCCGCGGCCGCGCCGGTCCCGGGACCGGGCAAGCTCGCCCCGGGCGACTTCGCCCTCACCCCGTCGACCGTCGCACCCGGCGGGCGGATCACGCTCACCGCACCCGGCTGCTCGGGCACCGCCATGGCCTCGTCGGGCGTGTTCGACACGGTCACGATCCCGGCCGGCGGCTCGGCCACGGCGACCGTCGACTGGGACGCCAGGCGGGGCGCGGTCTACACGGTGTCGTTCACCTGCGCCGGTGGCACCCCCGGCACCGTCGACCTCACCATCACCTCGGCCCCCACGCCGACCGCCACGTCGACGGCGCTGCCGACCGTCACCAGGACGGCGACCAGGACCGTGGCACCCACCCAGGGCGCCCGCGGGGGTGTCGGCGGCAGCGTCGGCGGCTGGAACGGCGGCCAGCTCGCCGCCGGTACGGCCCTGGTGGTGGCCGCGTCCACCGGAATCATCTATGTGGTCCGCCGCCGGTCGGAGGGCCGCCGCCACTGAGCGGCGGGCTCGGGCCGACCCCGGCCCCGCACGCCAGTCGCCCCGAGTCCTGGACCAGGACTCGGGGCGACTGGCGTAATCGGCCGACCGGGAGGTTCGGCCGGTCAGGCCTTTCCGCCGCTCATCCGGCGGCGACGGCTGATGAACAGCGCGCCGCCGACGGCCGCGGTGCCCACCATGGCCGCGCCGACGGCCATCTCGGCGGAGCTCGGGGCCATCGAACCGCCGAGGCCGCCCGTCGCCCCACGGGCGGCGAGGACGGTGAAGGTGCGGGTGACGACGCGGGGGTTGTCGCTGCACTTGACGGCCAGGTTGTACTGGCCCGGCGTGGCGTGGTCGTAGATCCGGGGGGTGGCGGCCGAGTGGCCCGAGGAATTGACGGTGAGGGCCGTCTTGGGGAACGCGTTGGACGTGACGGTGCCGCCGTGGCCACATCCCAGGGCGCTGACCGCCAGGCTGCCGCCCTGGTGCACCTGGCTCGGAGAGACCGTGACGTTGGACGGACCATTGGTCGCGGCGGCCAGCGGGGCGGCCAGCCCGACGGCCGCGCAGGCGGTGGCGGCCACCGCGAGGGCGCGTGAAGCACGCATCGTTGAACCTCCAGTGGAAGACGCCCCGAAGCGGCGCTCCGGGAAATTCGACGAGTACGCCTCCCACGACGAACCATCACAAGTTGCCTATGAAGCCGCATTTCGGGCACTGGTCCACCCCGGTGAGGCGACACGCCTGCCGGGCACGTGCGCAGCTGACGGAGTCGCAGGTCACAGACCGTCAGGCAGGTTGTCCGACGATTACTCGGATGGGTCATCACCCGTTCGGACCGCCACCCGTTCGCCCTTCCCCGATCGCCCGTGTTGCGCGTTGCGCTTACCGTGCGGAGAGGCCTCGTGAAGGGAGAACCATGGGTCTGGACCGCAGCGGCTTCGATTGGAGGCGGCGCTCACCGTGGGGTGCGCTGGCTCTTGTCATGCTGACCGGTCTCGCGATGATGCGGAACGGCGTCGAGGACCACCTGGGTCCGCCGCAGCCGGCCGCCATAGCGGCGCCCGCGGCGAGCGGCCGGGTGGGCGCGGCGCCCATTCCCCCGCCCTCGCTGCAGACGCTCGCGTACGCGCCCGCCTCGCGGGTGCGGATCGAGAGCATCAACGTCGACGCCCCGATCATGGACGTGGGCCTGGACCAGGCGGGGTTCATCGACGCGCCGCCGCCGCAGGACCCCAACATGGCGGGCTGGTATCAGAACGGCATCTCCCCGGGTCAGCGCGGTACGTCGATCGTCGTGGGCCATGTCGACAACGCAGCCGGTCCGGCCGTCTTCTACGGTCTGGGCGCGCTGCGCAAGGGCGAGCACGTCGAGGTGACGCGCTACGACGGCCGGGTCGCGGTCTTCGAGGTGTACGGGATCGAGGTGTTCTCGAAGGATGACTTCCCCGGGCCGCGTGTCTACGGCGATACCGGCCACGCCGAACTTCGCGTGATCACCTGCGGTGGCGGCTACTCCAAGGCCAACGGCTACGACGGCAACGTGGTCGTCTTCGCCCGCATGGTCGCGACACGCTGAGCCGGGCGGGCAGGAGGGGACGGAACGGGCCCGCCGCTGCCCGCGACGGACCCCGCCGCTGCCCGGCATCCACGGACCCCGGTGCTCCGGGACGGGCCCGGCGCGCGGGCCCGTCGTCCGGTCCGCCGTGCGCGTCATCTGCGCGGCACGGTCAGGTGGTAGCCCGCGTCGAGCAGTTCGGGCAGATAGCGCCGCAGGGCCGCCACGCTCTGGGAGCGGTCGCCGCCGGCGTCGTGGGAGAGCACGACCACGCCGGGGCCCGCGCCGTCCAGGACCCGGCGCACGATGAAGCGGGTGCCGGGTTCCTTCCAGTCCAGTGTGTCCACCGTCCAGGCCAGCGGCTCCATGCCGAGTTCGGCGCCGATCTCGAACGAGTGGCGGTTCCAGGCCCCGAAGGGGGCCCGGTACCAGAGCGGCGCGGAGCCGAGGGTCCGCTCGATCAGCTCGCTGGTGCTGCCGAGTTCCTCGCGGATCCGGGACGGCCGCAGTCGGGGGATGAGCGGGTGGGACCACGAGTGGTTGCCCACCACGTGTCCGTCGTCGGCCATCTCGCGGATCAGGTCCGGGTGGGCCTTCGCCATTTCGCCGCACACGAAGAACATCGCCCGCACCTCGTGCTTGCGCAGGGTGCGCAGGATGTGGGGGGTGTAGCGGGGGTCGGGTCCGTCGTCGAAGGTGAGCACCATCGAGCGGCCGGCGCCCGCGACCCTCAGGAAGGGCCGCTGGCGGACCGGTGGGAGGGCCCTGCGGGCACGCGGGGGCCCGTAGGCGGTCATCGGCTGGAGGCGGTACGAGGAGGCCGCCTGACGTCTCCTCGCCTGGGAGCCCGCGGCCGCGCCGGTCCGGGTGGCGCCCGTGGCGGTGGCACCGGCGCCGGGAGTGGTGAGGGTGGTCACCGAGGGCCGGGGCCGGACCGCTGGGGCACGGGCGGGGGTGTCCTCGAACGTGCCGGCCCGTTCGGCGGCGAAGAGGCCGACGGTGGTGGTGGCCCCGAGCGTGGCGGCGATGCGCAGCACCATCCGCCGACCTGGAGGCATCTGATCGTTTTTCATGACTAATGCTCCGCACGGCCGATGCCGAGCGCCTCCGCCCCACACCGGGCCCGGGCGGGAATGCACCCGATGGGAGGAGGACCGCTCGGCGTGCCGGACGGGCAACGAAGAACGTGGCGAACGCGTGGGGTACGGCGCTCAGGACCCGGCGGCGCGTCGCCACGGGCTTCCGCCGCTCGACGGCGACACTCATGATCCGGCTTCTCCGGCATCGTGTCCCATGGCCCGACTCGAAGGACGGGCCCGGGGCGCCGCCCGTCGCATGTCCCGGGACGGGCTGCTGCCGAAGTGGTTCGCGAAGACGCACGAGACGCGGCACGTGCCGACCCGCGTGACCTGGATCGCCGGTTTCGCCTCGGCCGCGATCGCGGGTTTCCTGCCGATCGGTGAGGCCGCCGAACTGACCAACATCGGCATCCTGCTGGCCTTCGTCGTGGTGTGCGTCGCGGTCATCGTGCTGCGCTACAGGCGGCCGGACCTGCCGCGCACCTTCCGCACCCCGGGCATGCCGTTCGTCCCGGCGATCGGTGTGGTGTTCTCGATCTGGCTCATCACGTTCCCGCAGTGGCAGACGTGGGCGCGGTTCGCGGTGTGGTTCCTGCTCGGGCATGTCGTCTACTTCGGCTACTCGTACCGCAGGTCCGAGCTGGCGAAGGCCGGGACCCGGGCGGCGGGCGTGCCGCCGCCGGGCCCCGGAGTCTGACCCGCTACTCCCCCATCACCAGGCCGTCCTCGGCCGCGCCGCGGCCGAGGACCACCCGGCCGATCCGGTCGCGCACAGCGGTGGTGTCCCCGCCACCGCGGGCCGCGGCGCTGAGATTGACCACGCGGCCGGTGGCGGTGTTGAACCAGTGCGGGAGGAACTCCGCCTTGGCGACCTCCCAGCGGCCACCGGGCTTCGCCGGCGGGCGGAAGGTGAACCGGCCGACGCTGCTCTCGTTGCCGCGCGGGTCGAAGGCGCCGGAGTGGTTGACCATGGCGCCGGCGACCTGGTCGCCCATGCCGTAGATGATCCAGGTGCCGTTGACCTTCTCGTACGCCTGCGGGACGTGCGCGTGGGTACCCAGGATCAGGTCGATGTCGGGGCGCCCGGCCCGTCCCGACGCGGTGAGACTCCGGCCGAGGGCGAGTTGCTGCTGATCGGGGGCGGTCTGCCATTCGGTGCCCCAGTGGAGGCTGACCACGACGACGTCGGCACCCGCCCCGCGGGCGGCCCGCGCGTCGGCGACGATCTTCCCCTCGTCGATGAGGTTGACGGACCAGGGCTTGTCCTCGGGGACGGGCAGGCCGTTGGTGCCGTAGGTGTAGGCGAGATGGGCGACCTTGGCGCCGCCCGCCTTCAGCTGGGTGGGGGTGGCCGCCTCGGCCGCCGAGCGGGCCGATCCGGCGTGTTTGACGCCGGCTTTGTCGAGGGCGTCCAGGGTGCGGCGTACGCCGTCGGCTCCGTCGTCCAAGGTGTGGTTCGAGGCGGTGGAGCAGGAGTCGTAGCCGGTGGCGCGCAGTGCGGTCGCGACCTGGGGCGGCGACTTGAAGGCGGGGTAGCCGGTGAAGGGGCCACCGTCGCGGCCGTACACCGTCTCCATGTGGCAGATGGCCAGGTCGGCGGCGGAGACGACCGGCTTGGCGCCGGCGAGCATCGGCCGGAAGTCGTGTCCCGCGCCGCCCGCGTCCAGCTGGGCCTGGCGGATGACGGAATCGTGCGGGAGGACGTCACCGCTGGCCACGAGGGTGAAGCCGGTTCTTGCGGTGGATCCGGCGGCCGACGCGGGCGCTTGGCGGGGGGTTTCCCGGCCCCGTGCGGCGAGCGGGGAGGGCGGCTGTCCGCCGCATCCCGCGGTCGTCGAGAGCAGGAGGGCGGCCATGGCCACCGTCGTCCGGCGTGTGCGTGGGGTCATGAGCCGCTCTTTCGTGGGGCTGCGGGGCGTCTGATCCCGAATCCACACGGCATATAAAACCCAGTCAATACGTAAAGCCCGAAAGTAACACAAATTAGCCGAAACGGACGTAAGGGCTCCGCCATTCCGGGGAGCGACCGTTCGCCGCACCATTCGCCGCTCGGTGCGACCGCTCGTCGCACACTCCGGTGCGGCGCCTGTCCCTCGGCGCCCGGATGCGTTCGGATACGCCTCGAAGGTCTGAGGACGGCGGGAAAGGGTGTTGACGATGACGACGGCGACCACCGACGAGCGGGCCTTGGAGGAGCTCCAGCGTGATCACGGGCCCGCGCTGCTGAGCTTTCTGCTCGGTCTGACGTACGGGGACCAGCAGCGCGCCGAGGACCTGGTGCAGGAGACCCTGGTACGGGCCTGGCAGCACCCGGAGGCGTTCGAGGCCCCCTACGAGTCGATGCGGCCGTGGCTGTTCACGGTGGGCCGCCGGCTCGCCATCGACGCCCGGCGGTCCCGGATGGCGAGGCCCACCGAGATCGGGGACGGCATGCTCGCCGCGACCCCGGACCCCGCCGACCCCACCGAGTCGGCGGTCGCCGCGCTCGACGTCCGGGCGGCGGTGCGGGAGCTGAGCCCGGAGCACCGCGCGGTGCTCGTGCGGCTCTACTTCCACGGGTTGACCGTCAACGAGGCGGCGGACGAACTCGGAATACCGGCCGGCACGGTCAAGTCCCGCTCGTACTACGCCCTGCGCGCGCTCGGGCGCTGCCTGCCCGGCTACAGCCGGACGCTCTCCGAGTCGCTGCCGTCCTGAACCCGTCCGTCCCGGAAGGACCGCCGGGCCACTCCTCCCCCGTGGGCCACGGCCCGGGCCGGAACGTATTCGAAACCACAGCCTCAAGTTGAGCAAACAGCGGCCCCCGGCCGTGCTTGACGGTGGAGGCTCGTCGTCTAGACACCAACGAAGTACGTCCGGGAGAAGGTGGGAACGTTGCGGCCCGAGAGCACGAACGGCACCGGCGGAGGCGGGCTGGCCGTCCCGATGGCCTGGCTGTGTGCCGAGTACATCGCCGATGAGCTGCTGAGAGCGGGCTGCCTGGTCGGCCCCGGCTCGCTCGAGTACCTGGCGGGACGCCGGACACTCGCGCTCACCGTGTACCTCTGCGACGGCACGGACGACCCCGGCGGCGACGCGCCGGGGGACGACGCGAAGGCCCGGCTCGACGAATGGGCGTACCGCACGTCCCACGGCCAGCCCTGGGACGACTGGGTGCGCCGTCGGCTGGCGGCCCGTGGTGAGCGGGCGGCCGGCGAGGAGGAACCGGGTCTCGCCCTGGCCCGCGAGACCTGGCGGCTGCTGGAGAACACCCATGTGCTGGCCACCGACCTCGGCACCCTCCCGACCGCCCCGGTGGCCGGGTTCGTGGTCGAGGAGGCGGACCGGGTCTGGCTCCCGGCCTGGCAACTGGGCCTGCCGCTCAGCCATCTGGCGCTGCGCCTGTACTGACCCGGGGAGCTCCTCGGGCGTCCCCTAGCAGTGCTGGAACACCGGATCCAGGACCTCCGCGAGGCGGGTCAGCAGCGCGGCCCGGTGCGGCAGCGGGACGGGCTCGGACCGCTTGTCCGGGCGCACCCCGCGGTCGGCGAGGACGTAGAGCGCCCGCAGCGTGCGCATGGTGTTGGAGGCATAGGCCGGGGTGGGGCCGCCGCCGGTGAACGCGGCGAAGTCCGCGGCGACGGGCGCGAGCCACCCGAGCGCCCGGTCCCGGTCGAGCTCCGGGCGGGTCAGGGTGAGCGCGACGGCCCGGGCGAGCCGGTCGTCCTCCTGCTCGGCGAAGACGTGGTCGGTGCGGGCCAGCAGCCGGGCCGCCGCGAGGTCGAGCATGCGACCGGGGTCCACCCAGGGGTGCAGACCGAACCGCGCGAGCAGATCGGCGCCGTGGGCGACGGAGTGCAGCCAGCCGAGCTCCGGGTGGTGTCCCCGCAGGTCCTCCTCGGCCGGGTACCAGCGGACGAACGCCTCCAGCCAGCCCGTGTCGAAGTCGCCCTTCGACACGATCATGTCGAGGACCAGCGGCGCGAAGGTGCGCGCCTGGATCTCGGGGTCGGTGAATCGGGCCGCCATCTCCGCGCCGAGGGCCGCCCGCCGCACGGAGTCGACGACGTCCCGCTCGATCCAGGTGCGCAGGACCACGTACGGATGTCCGTCGCGTATCCGGGGGTCGGGGTCGCGCAGGGCCGCCGACAGCTCGGCCAGCAGCGCTTCGAGGGGGACGTCCGCGGGCACGGCGCAGTCGGACGCATGGATCTCCTGCCAATTGATCACGGACGGAGGGTAGGGGCGGCGACCGCCGCCCGTCGCGCCGATTTCCGGTGGATCCGGGGGCCCGCTCAGGGCGGGTCGCGGTGCACGCCGGCCCGGTACTTGGGGATGCGCACCGTCACCTTCATCCCCGCGCCGACGCCCGTCTCCACGACCAGGCCGTAGTCGTCGCCGTACACCTGGCGCAGCCGTTCGTCGACGTTGGACAGGCCGATCCCGGACGAGCGGGGGCTTTCGCCCGCGAGGACGGCCCGCAGGACGTCCGGCTCCATACCCACACCGTCGTCCTCGATGGTGACGACCGCCTCGGCGCCCGCGTCCCGGGCCGCGATCGTCACCCGGCAGGTGGTGCGGGAGTCCTCCAGACCGTGCTTGACGGCGTTCTCCACGAGCGGCTGGAGGCAGAGGAACGGCAGGGTCACCGGGAGCACCTCGGGCGCGACCTGGAGGGTCACCCGGAGCCGCTCGCCGAAGCGGGCACCGGCCAGCGCCAGGTACTGCTCGATGGAGCGCAGCTCGTCGGCGAGCTGGGTGAAGTCGCCGTGCCGGCGGAAGGAGTAGCGGGTGAAGTCCGCGAACTCCAGCAGGAGCTCCCGGGCGCGCTCGGGGTCGGTACGGACGAACGAGGCGATCGCGGCCAGCGAGTTGAAGATGAAGTGCGGGGAGATCTGGGCGCGCAGGGCCCGGATCTCGGCCTCGATCAGCCGGGTGCGGGACCGGTCCAGCTCGGCGAGTTCCAGCTGTACGGAGACCCATCGGGCCACCTCGGTCGCGGCACGCACCAGAACGGCCGATTCGCGCGAGCCGTACGCCACCAGGGCCCCGAGCACGCCCTCCTCGCCGGTCAGCGGGGCGATCACGGCCCAGCGCAGTGGACAGCCGAGGTCCTCGCACGCGGTGCGCACGCTCTCCGCGCGCCCCGAGTCCAGCAGGGCCGCCACCTGCTCCATCACCTGGTCGCGGTGGTGGGCGCCGCCCGGCCCGTCCCAGGCGAGGACGGTGTGGCGGTCGGTGAGACAGAGCGCCTCGGTGCCGAGCAGCGAACGCAGCCGGCGGGCCGCCTTGCGGGCGGTGTCCTCGGTGAGTCCGGCGCGCAGCGGCGGCGCGGCCAGGGAGGCGGTGTGCAGCGTGTGGAAGGTGGCGCGCTCGACCGGGGTGCCGAGGTCGAGGACGTCCTTGCCGCCGCGGCGGGCGGCGAGCCGGCCGAGGGCGAACCCCGCGGTGAGCAGCACCGCCCCGGCGGCGGCCAGGGCGGCGAGGAGGGTTCCGGTCATCGGTCGGCCCCTTCGCCCTGCGGGCGGCCCATCAGGCCTTCGGGCAGATGGAGCCGGGCGAGGATCGCGGGCGTGCCGGGCGGGATGTGACGTGGTGTGGCGAGCGAGACGGCCACCATGGTGAGGAAGCCGAGGGGGACCGACCAGACGGCGGGCCAGGCCATCAGCGTGTGCGGCCAGCCTTCGGGAGCGAGGCCCGCCCTGGTCGCCATCACGGCGGTGAGCGCCGCGCCGCCGCCGGTGACGAGTCCGGCCATCGCGCCGGGCGGGGTGAGCCCGCGCCACCAGATGCCGAGCACCAGCAGGGGGCAGAACGAGGACGCCGAGACGGCGAACGCCAGCCCCACCGCATCGGCCACCGGGACATTGCCGGCCACCAGGGAGAGCGCGAGCGGGACTGCCATGGCGAGTGCGGTGGCCAGCCGGAAGTGCCGCACCCCGCGCGCGGGCAGCACGTCCTGGGTGAGGACTCCCGCGACCGACATGGTCAGCCCGGAGGCCGTGGAGAGGAACGCCGCGAACGCCCCGCCCGCGAGCAGCGCGCCGAGCAGGTCCCCGGCGAGGCCGCCGACGACCCGGTCGGGCAGGACGAGCACGGCGGCGTCCGCGGCGCCGGTCAGGGCCAGTTCGGGGGCGTAGATCCGGCCGAGGGCGCCGTAGACGGGCGGCAGCAGGTAGAAGGCGCCGACCAGACCGAGCACGACGAGGGTGGTACGCCGGGCGGCACGGCCGTCCGGGCTGGTGTAGAAGCGGACGGCGACGTGGGGCAGCCCCATGGTGCCGAGGAAGGTGGCGAGGATCAGCCCGTAGGTGGCGTACAGCCGGCCGGCGTCGCCGCCGTCGGCGAGCGGCTGGGACCAGCCGTGGGGATGTCCCCGGCCGAAGGCGGGGGCAGGATCGGTGCCGCCGGCGGCGCGTTCGGGGACACGGGCTCCTTCGGGGAAGGTCAGGGTGGTGCCGGCCGCCACCCGGTGGGTGCCCTCGGTGAGGGTGAGGACGCGGTCCCGGTGGGCGGTGGAGTCGATGTTCCCGGTGACGGTCAGGGTCAGGGGCGCGTCGACGTCGAGGCGGACGGTGTCGTCCACCGTCACGGTGGTGTGTTCGCGGAAGACCGCGGGGGCGTCGAAGCGGGCGCGCGGCGCGTCGTCGCCCAGCCAGGCCGTGACCAGGAACAGCGCCGGCACGAGCAGGGCGGTGAGCTTGAGCCAGTACTGGAAGGCCTGGACGAAGGTGATGCTCCGCATGCCGCCGGCCGCGACGGCGCCGGTGACGACGACCGCGACGACGAGTCCGCCGACCCAGTGGGGGGCGCCGGTGAGGATCTCAAGGGTGAGCCCGGCGCCCTGCAGTTGCGGCAGCAGGTAGAGCCAGCCGACACCGACGACGAAGAGGCTGGCCAGCCGGCGGGCCTGCGGCGATTCGAGCCTGGCCTCGGCGAAGTCGGAGAGGGTGTACGCGCCGGAGCGGCGCAGCGGGGCGGCGACGAGGACCAGCAGGACGAGGTAGCCGGCGGTGTAGCCGACCGGGTACCAAAGCATGTCGGGCCCCTGGAGGAGGACCAGGCCCGCGATGCCGAGGAAGGATGCGGCGGAGAGGTATTCGCCGCTGATGGCGGCGGCGTTGAGGCCGGGTTTGACGGTGCGCGAGGCGACGTAGAAGTCGGAGGTGGTGCGGGATATGCGCAGCCCGAGTGCGCCGATGAGCACGGTGGCGACGACGACGGTGGTGACGGCGGCCACCGCGTAGGTCTGGTTCACCGCCGGCCCACTCCGGTCATCGGCCTTCCACGAGGCCGGTGAAGTCGCGTTCGTTGCGCTCGGCGCGGCGGACGTACCAGCGGGCGATGAGCCACATGACCGGGTAGGTGCCGACGCCGAGGGCGGCCCAGACGAAGGGTTCGGCGGTGCCGTGGCCCAGGCTGGACGGCAGGGTGAACAGCAGCGGCAGCGAGCCGACGAGCAGGGCGAGCGTGCCGAGGGCGGAGAGCGCGGCGCGCAGCTGGCTGCGCATCAGGGAGCGCACATAGGTGTGGCCGAGGGTGGTCTGCTCACTGATCTCGGAGCGGGCCGGCGCGTGGCCGGGCGGCCGGCGGGCGGCGCGCGGCACTCCCGTGACGGTCTCGCGGCGGGCGCGGCGCGCGGGGACGTGCTCTGCAGACATCGGTGTCCGTGGGTCGGTCGGCTGGCTCGGATGGTGGAGTCTACGCAGAAGCCATTACCGAAGGTAGACCCCGGTATCAGCCGCGGGTCTGCCGCATCAGCAGGTCACGCAGGTGCCGGGCGTGCCGGCGGCTGACGGCGAGTTCGGCGTCGCCGACCCGCACGGTGGTCGCGCCGGCGTCGAGCCGCAGTTCGTCGATGCGGCCGAGCGCGACGAGATGGCTGCGGTGTATGCGGACGAAGCCGCGTGCCGCCCAGCGTTCCTCCAGGGTGGAGAGCGGGATGCGGACGAGGTGGCTGCCCCCGTCGGTGTGCAGGCGCGCGTAGTCGCCCTGGGCCTCGACGTAGGCGATGTCGTCGACCGGTACGAAGCGGGTGACGCCGCCCAGTTCGACGGGGATCTGCTCGGCGGCGGCCGTGGCCGGCCGGTCGGGTGCGGTCAGGTCGCTGACCCGGCGGACGGCCTCCGCGAGCCGCTCCCTGCGGACCGGTTTGAGGACGTAGTCGACGGCCTTCAGGTCGAAGGCCTGCACGGCGAATCCCTCGTGGGCGGTGACGAAGACGATCAGCGGTGGCTTGGCGAACCCGGCGAGGAGCCGGGCGACGTCGAGTCCGGTGAGGCCGGCCATGTGGATGTCGAGGAAGACGACGTCGATGGCGTCCCGGCCGTCGGGCCCGGCGTCGAGGGCGCGGCCGATGCGGCGGAGCGCCTCGGTGGCGTCGGTGGCGCCCTCCGCGCTGCGCACGCGCGGGTCGGATCGCAGCAGGTAGAGCAGCTCTTCGAGGGCGGGCGCCTCGTCGTCGACGGCCAGTACGCGCATGGTGCGGAGTCTAGGCCCGGCTCCATTGAGCGAGAAGCCGGTCATCTGCGTACTCGTTCACGACAGCACATCAACGACGAGTACACGCGAATCGAGGCACACCCATGGGGCTGCGGGAGCGGCATCTCGATGTGGCCGCCTATGCGCTGGGCGTGCTGGAGCCGGGTGACGCCCTGCGGTGCGAGGAACATGTGGCCCGGTGCGTGCCCTGCGCGGTGCGGCTGGCCGACTTCACCGGGGTGACGTCGGCCCTGGCCCAGCTCTCCGGCCGGGCGCCGCTGGAACCCCGTCACACACCCCCCGTGACCGTGCCCCGCCTGGGGGCACGCCGGTGGCGGAGGAACCTGGTGGCGGTGGCCGCGGCGCTGGCCGTGGCGGTGCCCGGCGCCGCCCTGCTGGCCCGGGGAACGGAGGCGGGCGACCCTGCGGTGCACCGGGTTTCGGCCACCGACAAGGGGACCGGCGTGGCGGCCGCGGTGGCGATGCGGGACACCGAGTGGGGTACGGAACTGGCCCTTCGGGTCGCGGGCGTCTCCGGTCCTCGCGTCTGCGAACTCGTGGTGGTCGGCAAGGACGGGCAGGCGTGGCCGGTGATGACCTGGGCGACCGACCGCGGTGACGAACCGGTCGTCGAGGGCGGCACGGCGCTGCACCCCGACGAGATCGCCTGGCTTGAGGTCCGCGACGTGAAGGGCGAGCGCCTGGTGTCACTGCGGCCCTAGGTGTGACCATCGAGCGGGTACTGACCGACAACGCCTGGTCCTACACCGGGAACACCTGGCGCGACACCTGCCGCGACCCGGGCATCAGCCCGCACTGGACGGGGCCGTGGCGGCTCCGGACGAACGGCAAGGTCGAGCGCTTCCACCGCACCCTGCTCGACGAGTGGGCCCGCCGGCGGCCCTACACCTCAGAAGCCGAACGACAGGCCGCGTTTCCCGACTGGCTGGACTGGTACAACTACCGCCGACCCACACCGGCATCGGCGGCCACACCTCAGTCGGCCGCGTCACCAACGTCCCCGGACAGCACACCTGGATGCCCGGTCCCACCGGACACCCCGGTGCGGCGGAGCGCGGGGGTCACTTCAGCAGGCGTGACATCCGGCGGTCGGCGAGCGGTTTTCCGCCGGTCTGGCAGGTGGGGCAGTACTGGAGCGAGGAGTCCGAGAAGGAGACCGCGCGAATGGTGTCGCCGCAGACCGGGCACGGCTCGCCGGTGCGGCCGTGGACGCGCAGGCCGCTCTTCTTCTCCGCCTTGAGCCGGCCGGCGGCCAGCCCGTGGGAGCGTTCGACGGCGTCCGCCAGGGTGGTGCGCAGCGCCTCGTAGAGGCCGGTCGTCTCTTCGGCGGTCAGGTTCTGGACCGGCTTGAACGGGGACATCCGGGCGGCGTGGAGGATCTCGTCGCTGTAGGCGTTGCCGATGCCCGCGATGAGGCTCTGGTCGCGCAGTGCGCCTTTGATCTGGCGGCGTTCGCCGGCGAGCAGGGCGGCGAAGGCGTCGCGGTCGAAGGTACCGGCGAGCGGGTCGGGGCCGAGACGCGCGACGCCGGGGACGTCGGAGGGGTCGTGGACCAGGTGCACCGCGAGGCGTTTGGTGGTGCCGGCCTCGGTGAGGTCGAAGCCCTCGCCGGTGATGAGGGCGGTACGAAGGGCGAGGGGGCCCTTGCCGGGCCGTGGCGGCCCGGACGGCAGGACGTCGCGCCAGTGCAGCCAGCCGGCCCGCGCGAGGTGGACGATCAGGTGGAGGCCGTCCGTCCCCGCCCCGCCCGCCTCGATGTCGAGGAACTTGCCGTGCCGGGCGACACCGGTGACCTCCGCGCCGTCGAGCGCGGACAGCGGCGGGTCGTACGTCTTGAGCACGCTGATCGCGACGGGCAGGACGCGGGCGATCTCCTTGCCCACGAGATGCTCGTCGAGGAACTCGCGCAGCGCTTCGACCTCAGGCAGTTCGGGCATGGTTCCAGCCTGCCCCACGGCGCGCGGGGAGCCCAGCGCGGCAGGCCGCGGCCGGGGATCTCAGTGGGCCGCGCCGGTGACCGCGAGGAGTCCGGCGAGCTCGGTGTGCAGGCTGCCGGCGAGCCGGTCCAGGTCCGGGACCGCCTTGCCGTCGGCGACGAGGCCGACGTGCACCTGTCCGCCGTACGGGGACATCGCGACCGCCAGTGCCTGGCCGCGGGCCAGCGGGGCCATCGGGTGCAGCGCGCGCAGCGGGTGTCCGCCGAGCGAGAGGGTGGAGCGGGGCAGCGGCACATTGGTGACCAGGACGTCGAAGAGCATCCTCGCCGCGCCGCCCGCCAGCGGGGCGCCGAAGCGGTGCGCAAGCGGGGGCAGTTGGTCGGCGAGCACGGCGACCGCTCCGGCTCCCCGCGAGGGTCCGGCCGCCTTGTTGCGGTCCATGCCGCGGCGTACGACGTGGAGTCTGCGCAGCGGGTCGGGCTCCCGGACGGGCAGTCCGAGGAGATAGGCGGAGAACCTGTTGCCGGCGCCGGACGGGCTGCCCGGCCGGTGCCGGGAGACGGGGACCAGGGCACGCGGGTCGTCGCCGGGCAGCCGTTCACCGCGCTCCAGCATCCAGCGGCGCAGCGCCCCGGCGAAGACGGCGAGCAGGACGTCGTTGGCGGTGCCGCCGGTGACGCGGCGGACGCCGCGCACTTCTTCGAGGTCCAGTTCGGCGGTGGCCAGGCGGCGGGTGCCGCTGGAGCTCGCGCTGAGGGCGGGGGTGCCGCGCGGGTCGAGCCGGCTGGCCCGTACGACGGAGGCGCCGACGCCGAGGGCGCGGCCGAGCTCCTCGATCCGGCCGCGGGCGGCGCCCGCGGCGTTCCAGGGGCGGGGCAGCGAGGTGCGGGGGGCCAGGTCGCGGGGGCGTCCGCGGCGGGGGGCGGTGCGGCCGCCCGCGATCTCGTCGAAGATGCCGGCGCCGATGGCGACGGCGCGCATGCCGTCGGCGAGCGCGTGGTGGAGCTTGACCAGCACGGCGAAGGAGCCGCCCGGATCCGCGGTGAGCAGGTACATCTCCCACGGCGGCAGTCCGCGTTCCAGGGGGCGTTCCATGAGTTCGGCCGCGTGCCGGGCGGCCTCGGTGGCGAAGTCGCCGTTCGGTAGCCGCAGATGGCGTACGTGCCGGCGTACGTCGAAGGCCTTGTGGGTGCTCCAGGCGGCGCCGCCGACAGGGAGCAGCACGTCCTGCACCCGCATCCGCAGCCGTGGGATCGCGGCGGCGCGTTCGGCGAGCAGCGTCAGGACGTCGTCGGGGTGCGGAGGGCCGCCGGGGCCGGGTTCGAAACGGGCGAGGGCGCCGAGATGCATGGGGTGCTCGGCGGTTTCCAGGTGCCAGAAGGCGAGATCCAGCGGTGCCAGCAGCTCACTGCTCAAGGGGTCCTCGTGTCCTAAGCGGCTACGGAAGGGCAGTCAATCGCGTTCGATCCGTCACGGTCAAGCACAATCCATTTACGGAGAGTTAACAGCGGGTGTCGATCAAATTTCCCACCTGTCCGGAATGATGAACTCGCACCAGACGCACTTGCCGCTGCCGCGCGAGTCCACGCCCCAGACATCGGCGATACGGTCCACCAGCAGCAGGCCCCGCCCCGAGAGTCCGGACTCCCCCGCCTCCCGGCGGCGCGGCAGCGCACTGGAGCGGTCCTCGACCTCCACCCGCAGCCGCCGCTCGTGGCCCGACAGCATCCTCAGGGTGACGATCGCGCCGCCGTCGGTGTGCAGCAGCGCGTTGGTGATCAGCTCGTCGGCGATCAGCTCGATCTCGTCGGCCCGGTCCCCGGCGCTCCAGGCCCGTACCGCCGCCCGGATCATGTGCCGGGCGGACCGCAGTGCCTCGGGGTCGCCCTGTCCCACGTGCTGCTGGAGCCGGCCGCCGGCCCGGGGGGTGTAGCCGCCCCTGCGGCGCAGCAGCAGGATCGCCACGTCGTCGTCGCCGCCGCGCTCGTCGACGACCTCGCACAGGTGGTCGGCGAGCATCTGGAGGTCCCGCGGACCGTTGCGCACCAGGGCGGTGAGCCACTGCATGCCCTCGTCGAGGTCGGCCCCGGGCTGCTCGACGAGCCCGTCGGTGTAGAGCAGGAGGGCCTGGCCGGGGTCCAGCTCCAGGATGCTGACGGGGTAGTCGAGCCGCCCGAACTCCGCCGACAGGCCGAGCGGCATCCCGCCCGGGACCGGCACCCGGCGGCAGCTTCCGTCGGCGTCACGCAGCAGGGGGTCGACATGGCCCGCCCGGACGACCTGGACGACTCCGGTGGCCAGGTCCGACTCCAGGTAGGTGCAGGTC
Organism: Streptomyces sp. STAM6; assembly: GCF_054963715.1. NCBI lineage: Bacteria > Bacillati > Actinomycetota > Actinomycetes > Kitasatosporales > Streptomycetaceae > Streptomyces > Streptomyces sp. STAM6. Next base: position 154,867 of record NZ_JBUEFZ010000007.1, read on the forward strand.
GCGAAGCGGTCCGTGTCCAGCTCGTGCAGAAAGACGGAGGCACGCGCCATCACGGTGGCCGGGGTGTGCCCCTCCGCGGCGTACGCGCGCAGCACGATGCGCAGTTGGCCCATCACCGCGGCGGCGTGCGTGTCGTGGCCCTGTACGTCGCCGATGACGGCGCCGACGCGGCCGCCGGGGAGCGGGATGATGTCGTACCAGTCGCCGCCGATGTCCCGGCCGAGCCGGGCCGAACGGTAGCGGACCGCGATCTGGGCGCCGGGGACCTCCGGGATGCGCCGCGGCAGCATCGCCTGCTGGAGCCCTTCGGCGAGGTCGTGCTCCTGCTCGAACAGCATGGCGCGCTGGATGCTCTGCCCGATGCTGCTGCTGAGGGCGACCAGCACGTTGCGGTCCTCGGTGCTGAAGCCGTACTTGTCGTTGTAGAGCAGTCCGAGCGCCCCGATGGGGCGGGCCTGGGCGATCAGCGGCAGATAGGCGGCGGAGGTGATGCCCAGCTCGCTGATGTGGGGCCAGAGGATGGGGTAGGAGGTGGCGAAGTCCTCGGCGGACTCGATGTACCGCGGTGCGAGGGTCCGTACGACCTCGCTCATCGGGTACTGCTCGTCCACCCGGGTGTAGCGGGTGCCGGGCACGAAGGAGCCCTCGGGGCCGTCCGCCACGAGATGGATACGGCCGGCCTCCAGCAGTCCCATCACCACACTGGTGGCTCCGAGGTGTTCGAGACCGCGTGAGTCCTTCAGGACGTCGATGACGTCCTGGACGGTACGGGCGTGGGCGAGGGCGGCGGTGGTGGACTCCACGACGCTGGTCTGACGGCGCCGCTCGGAGTCGACCTCGACACGCGCCGTCGACTCCGCGAGTTCCTGGGTGGCGTCCCGGACGATCCCGATGATGCGGCGGGGTCTGCCGGTCTCGTCGCGCCGGATGAAGCCCTGGGTGTGCGTCCAGCGCAGAACACCGTCACGGCGGCGGATGCGGAAATAGGCGCCGTAGTTCCTGCTGCCGTCCTTGAGCGCCTGCGCGACCATGCCGTCGAGACGGATGGATTCGGCGGGCGGCACGCGCGGGGCAAGACTCTCCGGCCGCCCGTCGTACTCGTTCGCGTCCATGTCGAATACGTCGAGGGCGGTCCGGTCCATGTGCATCAGCCCGGTGTCGAGATCCCAGTCGAAGCTGCCCATGCGGTTGAGGGCCAGACTCAGATCCGGGTGGGCGGGCCAGTCCTCGGGGAGCGACAGGGCGTCCGCTGCCGGATCAACCATGGGGCCACTCTGCCATCATTTGTCGGGTTTTTCGACTGCTTGTCGGGCCGGTCAGCCCGCGAAGAGCTCCGGCTGAACGGGAACGTCCGCCGGGCCCTCCCCGGTGTCGGGCTCCGTGAAGTCGGGCGGGGCGGGGGGAGGGGGCGGCTCGGGGCACCCGGGCGCCGCGGGGCCCGCGCCCGGTTCGGTCGGACAGTCGGCCGGGGGCGGCTCCGCGGGCGCGGGCGCGTCGGGCGCCACCGGCTCCGGAACACCCGCGCCACCGCCGTCCGGGACGGTCGGGCCGACCGGCTCGCGCGGGGCGCTCCGGCCGGGCTGCTGCTGCTGCGGGGGAACGGGTTCGGCGGGCGCGTCCGGCAGCACGGGCACGTCGGCGAGACCGCGCTCACCGGGGCCGTACGGCGGCGGCACCTCGGGGTGCCGGTCGCGGTCCCCGCCGGTTCCGGTCTGCCGTTCCAGCCAGGTGTTGTCGGTGGTGTTCACGATGATCAGGCTGTGCACGGTCTCCTGCGTGGCGTTGACCGCCACGGTCCTGCCTGGGTCGAAGCCCGGCCAGGGCTTGCCCTTGTGGACGGGCTCGCCGCGGACGGCCACGGGTGAGCGCAGTGGATTGCCGCAGGCGCAGCGCACGCGCGGCGCGCCGTACTGGTCCACGAGCACGGCGGTACCGGCCTGGAGGACGGACTGGAACGGGGCGGCGGCACCGTCGCGGTACCCGTGGTTCGTCACGCGGGTGTCGGCGCGCAGCACCACGGGGGTCAGACCGCTCACCCAGTCCGTGATGCCCGCGGGAGTGACGCCCGCCGCCTGGGCAAAGGCCTTCGCCTTGTCCCGGTCGGCGGTGAGCAGGCGGTTCTGGCGGGCCACGTCGCAGCTGGCGGCCGCCTGGGTCCCGGCGTAGAGCCCGGGCGTGGAGCCGGGGACGGTGACCATGGCCGCTCCGGGTCGCGCCGGGCCGGGCGCCGCGGTGCCCGGTGCCGCCGCGCTGGGCGAGTCGGGTGACGGCGGCGGCGACGGCGGGACACCGGAGGAGGTGTCCGTCGAGGCGGTGAAGGGGTCGGGGCCGGGGACTGCGAGCGGTTCCAGGTGGACGTCCCGCGCGTGCGCGGCCGTTCCGGTCCGGGCGGCCGTGCCACCGTCGCCGCCGCACCCCGCGACGAGCACTCCCGACGCGACCAGCGCGGCGGTGAGCCCGAGCGCGGCCGGTACGGTACGCCGACGACCACGTGTGGATGAGCGCACGGTCTTCCCGCCTCTCTTCGGCTCCGCCCGATGTGTGCTTCATGTCTGCCGGAACCGCCACCGCCCCGCAACCGGAGGCTCCGGTCGGCGGACCTCACCCTTGAACGCATGACCCGCCTGATCCGCGGCCCCGGTACCGACCGCCGCGGGCACGTGGCTCGGTTCGTTCGGGACGCCCTTTGCGCGCGTCGGCGGTCGACCGTGCTCGGCCCCTCACGCCTCAGGACCTCGCGGGCTCTCCCTTTCGACGGCCCGGGCCGCCGGCACGACCTGGCGGAGGCACCGCGTGGCGGGCGCCCGTGTGCGCGCCGGGTCACCGCGGGCCGAGGGGGCACCCGCGTCGACGTCGCGCTCGGCCTCGGGCCGCTACGGCTGACCGCGCCGTGCGCCGTGACCCGGACGGCGTACGTGGAGTGCGCACCGCGTTCGCCCACGGAACACTCACGGGCCACCCGGAGTCCGGCGAGGAGCCGTTACCGAGGAGCAGAGGCCGGCGGCTCCGTGTGGTGCACGGTGACCGCCTTCAGACGGCCCGCCCGCTGGTACACCCGGGCGGCCCGGCCGGCCCCGTCCTCCAACTGTGGTGCGCGCGCCACCTCGGCCGGCCCCTTCGAAAGATCGCCGGGGGATGATCCCGGGCCGATACTGGAACCGATGGAGTGGTTCTGGTTCACCTCGTCCGACTACTGGCTGAGCCGGCTGGTCTTCCAGCGGGCTCTGGCCGGGATCTATCTGGTCGCCTTCCTCTCCGCGGCGCTGCAGTTCCGGGCGCTGATCGGCGAGCGGGGCATACTGCCGGTCCCGGCGTATCTGCGGCGCGTCCCGGCGCGGCGGGCCCCGACGCTGTTCCGGTGGCACTACTCGGACCGGTTCTTCGCGCTCTGCGCCTGGACCGGGGCCGCGCTCTCGGTGGCGCTGATCGCCGGTGCGGGCGACGCCGTGCCCCTCGCCGTCTCGATGCTGATGTGGGCGGCCCTGTGGGGGCTGTACCTGTCGATCGTCAACGTGGGTCAGACCTGGTACGGCTTCGGCTGGGAGTCACTGCTGCTGGAGACCGGCTTCCTCGCCGTCTTTCTGGGCAACGACCGCACCGCGCCGCCCGTTCTGGTGCTGTTCCTGCTGCGCTGGCTGCTGTTCCGGGTGGAGTTCGGAGCCGGCCTGATCAAGCTCCGCGGCGACCCCTGCTGGCGCGATCTGACCTGTCTCTACTACCACCACGAGACCCAGCCGATGCCGGGCCCCCTCAGCTGGTTCTTCCACCATCTCCCCCGCCCCCTGCACCGGGTGGAGGTGGCCGCCAACCACGTCACACAACTGGTCGTCCCCGTGCTGCTCTTCACCCCGCAGCCGGTGGCGAGCGCCGCGGCGGGCGTCATCGCTCTGACCCAGCTCTGGCTGGTGCTGTCGGGCAACTTCTCCTGGCTGAACTGGATCACGATCGTGCTCGCCCTGCCGGCCGTGGACGGCTCGCTGGTCGCCGACGCGCCCGCGCTGCCCGATCCGCCGCTGTGGTACGGGATCCTGGTGATCGCCGTCACCGCTCTGGTCCTGGTCCTCAGTTGGCGGCCCGCCCGCAATCTGCTCTCCCGGCACCAGGCGATGAACCGCTCCTTCGACCCGCTGCACCTGGTCAACACCTACGGCGCCTTCGGCTCGATCGGCCGGGTTCGGTACGAGATCGTCGTCGAGGGCACGGACGAGCAGGTGATCCATCCGGGGACCGTGTGGCGGGAGTACGGATTCCGGGGCAAACCGGGTGACGTGCGCCGGCTGCCCCGCCAGTTCGCCCCCTACCACCTGCGCCTGGACTGGATGATGTGGTTCGCCGCGCTCTCGCCCGCCTACGCGCAGTCCTGGTTCGGGCCGTTCGTGGAACGGCTCCTCGACGGCGACCGCGACACCCTGCGGCTGCTGCGCCACAATCCCTTCCCGGACGCCCCTCCGCTGCGGATCCGGGCGCGGCTCTACCGCTACCGGTACACCACCTGGGAGGAGTTGCGGTCCACGGGCGCGTGGTGGCACCGCACGTATGTGAGGGAGTTCCTGCCGCCGACCCGGCTCACCAGCGTGAAGTAATGGTCAGAGGTGGCCGGTCCGGCTCGGGCTCCGGTACCTTGCGACGGCCGGTGAGGCGGGCGGGCCGAGCGGATGCCGATGACGTTCGGCCCGCCCCTCCCCGGCCTGCGCGGCGTGCCCCGGCGGACGCGTGCCCTCCGCCGTCGGGCGGAGGGCACGGGCGACACGTACGGATCGGCAGGAGCTGCGGATCAGTCGATGCCGGGCAGGATGTGGGGCTCGGCGAGGTCGTCCTCGTAGCCTGCGAGTCGGATCGGGGCCGAACGGGCCCAGACTTCGAGGCTTCCGAGCGTCTCGGGACGGCCGGGTCGATCGCCGTCTTCCGCCGGTCCCTGTTCCTGCTTCGTCAGTTCTGGTGTCACCGCGCACTCCTTTGTGTCGCGAACCTATGAGGACATGTGCCGTTCGGTCGCGGTGGCGCCGGTACCCGGGCGGGACCGCGGCCTTGGTGACAGGCCTGTCCCGAGGCCGGCCCGAGGGGTTTCGTGGATCCCTGTTGGCCGACCGTTCGCTTCAGAGTAACCAAATGAGCACGGCCGCGCTCGATGGCGCTCGTCACATGGGCACGTTCCGGACAATGGACCGCCCGTCAGGACGAGGCGGCCGAAGCGCACGAAGGGGTGCACACGACTGGGCCGGACGAGTGAAACCGGAGAAGCGGGCGAGCGCCCGTCACCAGTTCGCGGGCGCGTAGTCCTTGAGGAAGCAGCCGTACAGGTCCTCGCCCTGCTCCCCGCGGACGATCGGGTCGTAGACCCGGGCCGCCCCGTCGATCAGGTCGAGCGGTGCGTGGAAGCCCGCCTCGGCGAGCCGGATCTTGTCGGGGTGCGGGCGCTCGTCGGTGATCCAGCCGGTGTCCACGGCCGTCATCAGGATGCCGTCGCTCTCGAACATCTCCTGCGCGCTGGTGCGCGTGAGCATGTTGAGCGCGGCTTTCGCCATGTTGGTGTGCGGGTGGCCCGCACCCTTGTAACCACGGCTGAAAACACCTTCCATGGCCGAAACGTTCACCACGTAGGTGCGCTTGGCTGCGGACGCCGCCATCGCCGGACGCAGCCGGCTGATGAGGATGAACGGCGCGGTGGAGTTGCAGAGCTGGACCTCCAGAAGTTCGACCGGGTCGACCTCCGAAACGGTCTGGATCCAGCTGTTGGTGTCGTGGAGATCGGGCACCAGGCCGCCGGCGTCGATGGCCGTGCCCGCGGCGATGCGCTCGAGCGAGGCCGAGCCACTGACGAGTGCCAGGTCGGTGACGTCCTGGGCGGTCAGAGCGTCGCCTCCGCGCGCGGAGGGCAGGGCGGCCACATGCTCCACGGCGCCGCTGCCGAAGGTGCCGATGACCTGGGCGGGAGGCAGCTCGCCGGCGGGCAGCGGCGCGGACTCGGCGGCGACGAGCTCCCGGTAGGCCTGCGGGGAGCGGCGCACGGTCTGCGCGGCGTTGTTGATCAGGATGTCGAGGGGCCCCTCGGCCGCCACGGAGTCGGCCAGTGCGACGACCTGGGCGGGGTCGCGCAGGTCGATGCCGACGATCTTGAGGCGGTGGATCCACTCGTCGCTGTCGGGCATCGCCTTGAAGCGGCGGATCGCGTCATTGGGGAAACGGGTGGTGATCGTGGTGTGGGCACCGTCACGCAGCAGCCGCAGCGCGATGTACATGCCGATCTTGGCCCGGCCGCCGGTGAGCAGCGCGCGCTTGCCGGTGAGGTCGGCGCGGGCGTCACGGCGGGCCCGGTTCTCGGCGGCGCACTTCTGGCACAGCTGGTGGTAGAAGTAGTCGACCTCGACGTACCGCGTCTTGCAGATGTAGCAGGAGCGGGGGCGCTGGAGTATCCCGGCGATCTGGCCCTCGGACGTGAGCGAGGACGGCAGGATGCCCTGTGTCTCGTCGTCGATCCGCTCGGCGGAGCCGGTCGCGGTGGCCTCGGTGACCGCCTTGTCGTGGGCGGTCTTGGCGGCCCGGCGCTCCTGGCGGCGGCGCTGCTTCACGGTCCGGTAGACGCCGGCCGTGGCGCGGCGGACGGCGATGGCGTCCGGGTGGTCGATCTCCAGTTTGTCGAGCTCCTCGAGGACGCTCAGGCAGACGGCCAGGCGCTCGGGGTCGATACCCGGCCCGTACGCCTGGTTCTCTTCTGTCACCGTCATGGCCGCTGTCGTTCCTCGATCACTCGTATGCCGGGTTTCAAAAGCCGAACTTTACGCCAGACCAGGCCCCTGCCGCCAAACCCGGGCAGGTCAGGTGCCGTGCGTCCGTCCGGCCGCGGTCGCGGTACGCGCGTACTACGACGGCAGTACGACCCGGGACGTGCTCCGGTACGACGACAGCAGCGCCGAGGAGAGAGATCGTGGAGGTATGAGTTCCCTCGCGCTGTCCGTGCTGTTGTCCTTGGTCTCCGCGGTGGCCTACGCGGCAGGGGCGATCATGCAGGAGCGCGTGGCCGCCTCCGCCTCGCGGCACCCCTACGCGCCGCTGCGCAGCACCGCCTGGTGGGTGGCGGTGCTGTTGAACTGTGTGGGCGGGGTACTGCACGTGGCGGCGCTGGCGTACGGGCCGCTGAGCCTGGTCCAGCCGCTGGGGGCGCTGACGATCGTGTTCGCCCTGCCGATGGCGGCGCTCTTCGTGGGCCGCCGGGCGGGCTCCGCCGCCTGGCGCGGGGCGATCATGGCGACCGCCGGGCTCGCGGGGCTGCTGGCGCTGACCGGGTCGGGCGGATCGCGGCCGGTGGACGACGGCGCACGGCTGCTGCTGGCGGTGGCGAGCACCGGGGCGGTGGTGGCGTTGTTCCTGGTGGCGCGGGGCGTGCGCCGGCCGGCGGTACGGAGCGTGATCCTGGCCGGTGCCGCGGGTGTGGCGTTCGGGATCGCCTCCGTGTTCACCAAGACGGTCGCGGTCGACTGGACGTCGCGCCCCCCGCTGGGCCAGTGGCCGGGGCTGCTGGCGATCGCCGGGCTCGCCACAGCCGGTCTGCTGCTGTCGCAGGCGTCCTACCGGGGCGCGGGGCTGGCCGCGCCGCTGGCGACGGTCACCGTGGTCAATCCCGTGGTGGCCGCCGCCGTCGGGCTCACGCTCTTCGGCGAGCAGTTCCGGTACGGCGTGACGGGAACCGTCCTCGCACTCACCTCCGGCGCTCTGGCGGCGGCCGGCCTGGTGCTGCTGACGGCGGTCTCGTCACAGCCGCACGCCGGCCGCCCTGAGGTAGGCGAGGGGGTCGATGTCGGAGCCGTAGTCCGGCCCCGTGCGCACCTCGAAGTGGAGGTGCGGCCCGGTGCTGTTGCCGGTCGATCCTGACCGGGCGATCCGCTGGCCGCCGTTGACCCGCTGTCCCTCGCGCACGGTGAGGGCGGAGAGGTGGGCGTACTGGCTGTACTTGCCGTCCTGGTGCCGGATGACGATCTGGTAGCCGTACGCACCGGCCCAGCCGGCGGAGACGACGCGGCCGGACGCGACGGCCTTCACCGCCGTCCCGGTGGGCACCGGGAAGTCCACACCGGTGTGGTACCCACTGGCCCAGGCGGCACCGGCCTTGCGGTACGCCGTGCTCGGACCGGCGTCGACAGGGGCGCTGAAACCGGCGTCCCGCGGTGGCGACTGGGGCGCCGCCGGCCGGGGCTGCGGTCTGGCGGTGACCGGCTTGGCGGCGGGAGGCTTGGCGGTGGCGGGCTTCGGGGTGGCCGGCTTCGTGGTGGGCGGTTTCGCCGTCGCCGGCTGGGCGGCGGGTTTCGCCGCCGGGGCGCGCAGGGTGAGCCGCTGGCCCGGAATGATCAGATCCGGGTCGCTGCCGATCACCGTGCGGTTGTCCGCGTACAGCCGCTTCCAGCCGCCCTCGACGTGCTGGGCGGCGGCGATCCGGGACAGCGTGTCGCCGCGCGCCACGGTGTAGCCCTCGCGCTGGGTCGGCACGGTGGTCGGAGTCGAGGGCGGGGTCTTCGGGGCCGGCGGACGCGCCTGGGGACGCGCCTGCGGCGCGATGTCGGGCGCGTCGCCGCCCCGGGTCAGCCCCGCCTTGACCGAACAGGAGGGCCAGGCGCGGGGGCCCTGCCCCTTGAGCACCTTCTCGGCGATCGCGATCTGCTGGTCCTTGGTGGCGAGGTCGGCGCGCGGGGCGTAGCGCGTACCGCCGTACGCCTCCCACGTGGACTGGGTGAACTGCAGCCCGCCGTAGTAGCCGTTGCCGGTGTTGATGTCCCAGTTGTTGGTGGACTCGCAGGCCGCGACCTTCTCCCAGACGTCCACCGACGCCGCCTCGGCCGTGCCCACCGCTATCAGCGGAAGTGCCATCCCCGCCCCGCCCGCCGTGACGGTGAGCGATGCCCGGTTGATACGGCTCGGCTGGTACCGGCGGTGTCGTCCGCGTACGGCCATGGATCCCCCTTGCGACGGTCAACAGCCGCCCAAGCTAGAGGCTGGGAACAGGCCATGACAAGGGGGCGTACCGGGGATCAAATGCCCGTTCGTAAGGGGCAATTGGCGCCACGTGCGCCTCCTGGTGCGCGGGCTTGCCCGGCGGTGGGTGAACGCGCCGCTCCCGCGCCGCGTATGCATACGGGTCGCGGCCGCACCGCGCTGCCGCCGGCCCAGGACGCCGGCGGCTTACACCGGACCACAGGAGTACGCGCATGAGTGGCACTGCCCGGATCGGCGTCACGGGACTCGCGGTGATGGGCCGCAACCTCGCCCGGAATTTCGCCCGCAACGGCCTCACCGTCGCCGTCCACAACCGGACCTTCGCCAGGACCCGGGCGCTGGTCGAGGAGTTCGGCGACGAGGGCGCGTTCGTGCCGGCGGCGAGCGCCGAGGAGTTCGTCGCCGCGCTGGAGCGTCCGCGCCGGCTCGTCGTCATGGTGAAGGCGGGCGAGCCGACGGACGCCGTCATCGCGGAGTTCGCCCCGCTGCTCGAGCCGGGTGACGTCATCATCGACGGCGGCAACGCGCACTTCGCCGACACCCGGCGGCGCGAGCGGGAACTGCGGGAACGCGGCCTCCACTTCGTCGGAGCGGGCATCTCGGGCGGCGAGGAGGGGGCCCTGCACGGGCCGAGCATCATGCCCGGCGGGTCGGCCGATTCCTACACCTGGCTGGGGCCGCTGCTGGAGCGGATCGCCGCCAAGGCTCCGGACGGTACTCCGTGCGTCGGCCATGTCGGACCGGACGGCGCGGGCCACTTCGTGAAGATGGTGCACAACGGCATCGAGTACGCCGACATGCAGCTGATCGCGGAGGCGTACCACCTGCTCCGCGATGTCGCGGGCTACTGCCCGGCCAAGATCGCGGACACCTTCCGCACCTGGAACAAGGGGCGGCTCGACTCGTATCTGATCGAGATCACGGCGGAGATCCTCGGTCACGCGGACGCCATCACCGGCAAGCCGTTCGTGGACGTCGTGGCGGACCGGGCGGAGCAGAAGGGCACCGGGCGCTGGACGGTCCAGAGCGCGCTGGACCTGGGCGTCCCCGTGCCGGGCATCGCCGAGGCGGTCTTCGCCCGTTCGCTGTCCGGGCACACCGAGCTGCGCGAGGTGTCCCGTACGCTGCCCGGCCCGGCCGCGGCGCCGCTCGGCGAGCGGGAGGCGGCCCGCTTCGCGGACCAGGTGGAGCAGGCGCTGTACGCCTCGAAGATCGTCTCGTACACCCAGGGGTTCCACCAGATCCGTGCGGGCAGCGAGGCCTACGGCTGGAACGTCGATCCCGGGGCCGTGGCGGCGCTGTGGCGGGCCGGCTGCATCATCCGGGCGGCGTTCCTGGACCGGATCCGCGCCGCCTACGACACCCGGCCGGGGCTGCCGAGCCTGCTCGCGGACCGGCGGTTCTCGGAGGAGATCGGCGCCGCGCAGGACGACTGGCGCGCGGTGGTGGCGGCCGCGGCACGGCAGGGCGTGCCGACGCCCGGCTTCTCGGCGGCACTCGCCTACTACGACGCACTGCGCGCCCCCAGGCTGCCGGCCGCGCTCACCCAGGGACAGCGGGACTTCTTCGGGGCCCACACCTACCGCCGCACCGACGGTCCCGGGGCGTTCCACACCCTCTGGGGCGGCGACCGTTCAGAAGTGCGCGGCTGAGACGCGCCGCGGGGGGTGCCCGGGGGCGCGTCGTGCGCCGGGCGCAGGGGCGGCGGTCATCCGGGCGCCCGATCTCAGGGGAGTGCGGGCGCGGGCCCACGGGTGCCGGACGAGCGGGTGCCGGCGGGTCGTACGCCGGTCATCCGGGCGCCGTGCGCTGGGCGCGGCTCCGTACGCTGGGCGCCGCAGGTCGGGGCGGGCTCGTCGGGCGGGTCGCCGGGCGGGGGCGTACGCCGGTCATCCGGTCGCCGGGCTCCGTGCGCTGGGGGCGGCGCCGTGCGCTGGGCGCCGCAGGTCGGGGCGGGCTCGTCGGGCGGGGCGGCCCAAACGGCCGGACCGGGCGAAGCCGGTAGGGGCCCTCGGCGCGAGCGGTGGCGGGCGGCGTCGTTGGCGGGCTCCGCCACCTCGCTCCGCCGGCACAGCGGCGCAGGGCCGGGCCACGGGCTACCGGCCATCGGGCACCGGCACCGGCACCGGCACCGGGCATGGTGCGGCGGGCCGCCGCCGGTCCCGGCGGCTCCGTTCGGACCGGAGGCCTCAGCTCATAGGGCCGGGCTCGGGCTCAGGGCCCGGGACCGGGTCTGGGCCCGGCGGCTTCGGAACCGGGTCCGGCGAGGGCCCGGGCGGCGGGCCGGGATGCGGCGGAGCGGGTACGGGGCCGGGTGGCACGGGCGCGGGCGGAGTGGGGGCCGGCGGGGGCGGCGGCGGGGTCGGCGCGGGCGGTACCGGGTCCGGCGGCGGGGTGGGGGTCGGCGTCGGCGCGGGAGCCGGGGTGGGCGGCACCGGGTCGGGCGGAGGCGTGGGCGTCGGGGTGGGTGCCGGCGGCGTGGGGTCGGGATTCGGCGGGTTCGTCATCGGTCCCCCTAGACGGATCGGCGGGCCTCTCCAAGGCTCTCGCGCTGCGCCTTCCCCCGCGCGGTGGGATCACTCATCCGTGCAGGGCCGCCGCGGCGGCGGCCAGTCCCGGCCGGGGGCTGGAGAGCACCGGGACGGTGGTGGTCGCCCGGGCGGCGGCGTCCGCCATGGACACCTGGGCGAGCACGATCGCATCGGCGTCGCACACGCCGTCGACGGCGGCCGCCACGGCGTCGAGGTAGCCCTCCCGGTCGCCCGACTCGAACAGCGGCCAGGCGTCCGGCACGACGAGCGTGCGGACCACCGGGTCACTGCCGCCGGTCTCGGAGCGGATGAGCTCCACCGTGGGGTCGAGGGTGCTCGCCACCGTCGCGAGCACGACGATCCGGCGCTCCGCGGCGGCCGCGGCCGCCATCGGCCGGTCCACTCGCAGGACGGGTACGCCGGCGTGCACCCGTTCCGCGAGGGGCCCGATGGTGGAGCAGGTGCACAGCACGGCGCGGACTCCGGTCTCCCCGGCGGCGGCGCGGACCGCCGCGGCGACCGCGCTCGCGACGGCCTCGGGGCCGTGTGCGCGGGCGCGGTCGAGCAGGGAGGCGTCGACGTGGTGGCGCAGGACGAGTCCGGGGTGGTCCTCGTCGCGCAGGGCGTCGAAGACCGGGATGTGGGCCGGTGAGGTGTGCAGCAGCGCCAGCAGAGGTCGCGCGGAGGTCATCCGCGGGCCGCGGGCACGGCGTGCGGGCTGCGGGCCTGGTCGCTGCCCGGCACGGGCGCGGAGGCGTCCGTGCCCAGCTCCACGATCCGGTTCGACGCGTCGACATGGACCACGCGCGGCACCAGCGTGCGCGCCTCGGCGTCGTCGACCTGGGCGTAGCTGATGAGGATCACCAGGTCTCCGGGGTGCACCAGGTGAGCGGCCGCCCCGTTGATACCGATGACACCGGAGCCGCGCTCGCCCTCGATGACGTACGTCTCCAGACGGGCGCCGTTGTCGATGTCGACGATGTGCACGAGTTCGCCGGGCAGCAGGTCGGCGGCTTCCATCAGGTCGGCGTCGATGGTGACGGAGCCGACGTAGTGCAGGTCGGCCTGGGTCACGGTGGCCCGGTGGATCTTGGACTTGAACATGGTACGGAACATGGAGAGACTCCCGAAATGTCTGCTCCCTGCCTGCTTCGCGCAGGTCAAGGGCGGTCTCTGGAGCCTACAGCGATTCGCATGTTCGGTCAGCTGTCCCCAGGTGTTGCAGACCTCACGCTGACCCGTTGCTGACTTTTCCGACGCATCATCAGGCCAGGTCGGACCATCCTGAACATCCGGTGGTGAGTGGTTCCCGTCCGGTTCAATGAATGCCGTGGCCCATGCTCCGGGCTTCACCGAGGAAGACCTGCGCCGGCTCGCCATGGCACGCTCCTTCGAGTAGGGCTCGGCCGAGCAGCGTCCCCGGCTCGGACCAGAACGGGCCGTGGATCTCCTCGCCCCCCGGCCGAGCCGATGGCACGAGATGTCCCCTTCCACTCCCCGTTCCATCCATTATCCGGACACCATGGGCATTCCGCGGCGCGAAGTGCGCCGTGGCGAGGACTGAGCCGAGAGAAACGCCCCCAGCCGCCGGTGGCCGGCTCAGCGCAGCAGGCGGTAACGGCGGCCGGCACGTCGTTGAGCTCGTCCCGTCCACCCCTCCATTTTCCTGAACCAGCATGACTTCTTGCACGGCGTGTGGGCGCGGGATCCCCATCGGCGCGGCGGTGGCCCGGAGTCCCGCCCGCGCCCCACGCGCCGCGCCACACCCTCACTCTGCGGAGAGGCCCGGATCGCCGGCTCGGCGACCGTCGCCCCCCGGTCGCTCCGCCCTGCCGACGGCCCATAGAGGTTAGAAAATGGAGTATGAGCGACCTACTTGGACACGTCCGACGTCGGCTGCTCGGCTCGACCACGAGCTCTTCCTCTCCCCCTCGGCGTCCCCGCTCAGGAAGCCACCAGGAGCGACAGGAGCACGCCCAGTCCCCCAAGGAAAGGGCGCGGCGGCCGCAGCGCCTGTCCTCCCTTCTGAGCGCGCGCAGCGTGGCCGGCGAGGTGTTCCTCCTGCAGCTGGCCGTCGTGGTGCTGCTCGTCGCCGCCGCGGTGGTGGCGCTCGTGGTGCAAGCCCGGAGCGCCAGCATGGTGGACGCCCGGCACCGTACGCTCGCCGCCGCCGGAACGTTCGCGGAATCTCCGGGAATCGTGGCGGCCCTGCGCAGCCCCCATCCGAGCGCAGCGCTACAGCCGAGCGCCGAGGCGGCCCGGAAGATCGCCGGGGTCGACGGCATCAACGTGTACACACTCTCCGGGGTCACCCTCGCCCACAGCGACCCACGGCAGATCGGGAAGCACGTCGTCGGCCCCTTCTCCAAGGCGGCGGCCGGCCAATCCTTCACCGAGACCTTCGAAGGGTCCCTGGGGCAGTCCGTGGTCTCGGTGGTCCCCGTCAAGGACTCCGACGGCCGCGTCATCGCCATCGTCGCCTCCCCGGTCACGGTCCAGAACGTGCAGAGCATGGTGAACCGGCAGCTGCCGGTCGTGCTCGGCAGTGCAGCCGCGGTGCTCGCCCTGTCCGCGGGCGGAACCGCTCTGGTGAGCCGTCGGCTGCTGCGCCGGACCCATGGCCTGGGACCGGCCGAGATGACGAGGATGTACGAGCACCACGACGCGGTGCTGCACGCGGTGCGAGAGGGCGTGCTGATCATCGGCGGCGGCGGACGGCTGCTGCTGGCCAATGACGAGGCGCGGCGGCTGCTGCGTCTGCCCGTGGACGCGGAAGGCCTCCCCGTCACGGACCTGGGTTTGGAGGAGGGGATCGCCGAGCCGCTCGCATCGGGCCGTTCCGCGACCGACGAGCTGCACATGGCAGCCGATCGGCTGCTGTCGGTGAACATCCGGCCAACCGCCCCCTACGGGCAGGCCGGGACCGTCGTCACGCTGCGGGACACCACCGAGCTGCGGGCACTCTCCGGCAGGGCCGAGGTGGCCCGCGAGCGGTTGAAGTTGCTCTACGACGCGGGGTTGCGGGTGGGAACGACGCTGAACGTCGAGCGGACTGCGGAGGAACTGGCGGAGGTGGCGGTCCCACGGTTCGCCGACGTGGTCACGGTCGACCTGCTGGACCCTGTGCTGCGCGGCGAGGAGCCGACCGAAGCGAGCACCGAGATGCGCCGCACCGCCGCCGTCGGCCTTCAGGGCGACCACCCGCTCTACCCTGTCGGCGAGCTGATCCGGTTCGTTCCCTCCAGCCCCATGGCGGCTGGGCTGGCCGACGGCCGTGCGGTCCTGGAGACGGACCTGCGCGCCACCCACCACTGGCGGACCCAGGACCCGGCAAACGCCCTGCAGATCCTGGACCGCGGCATCCACTCCTTGATCGCCGTGCCCCTGCGGGCCCGGGGCGTGGTGCTGGGGATGGCCGGCTACTGGCGGGGGCAGGACTCCCCGCCGTTCGACGAGGAGGACGTGTCCTTCGCCGAGGAGCTGACCGCCCGGGCGGCACTGGCCGTCGACAATGCCCGCCGCTACACCCGCGAGCACACCATGGCCGTCACCCTGCAGCGCAGCCTGCTGCCCCGGGGCGTACCGGAGCAGTCCGCGGTCGAGGTCGCGCACCGCTATCTGGCTGCCCAGGCCGGTGTGGGTGGTGACTGGTTCGATGTCATCCCGCTGCCCGGCACCCGGGTGGCCCTGGTGGTCGGCGACGTCGTCGGCCACGGTCTCCACGCAGCCGCCACCATGGGCCGCCTGCGCACCGCCGTGTACAACTACTCCACCCTCGACCTGCCCCCCGACGAACTCCTGAGCCACCTGGACGAGCTGGTCGCCCACATCGACACCGACGAGCAGGAGTGGCAGGGGATCACCGGAGCCACCTGCCTGTGCGCCATCTACGATCCCGTCTCGGGGCAGGTGACGGCCGCCACCGCCGGGCATCCGGGCCCCGCTCTGGTCCGCCCCGACGGAACCGTGTCCTTCCCCGAGGTGCCGGTCTCCCCGCCGCTGGGCCTGGGCGAGGGCCTGCCCATGGAGACCATGACGGTCACCCTGCCCGAAGGCTCCCGGCTGGCACTCTTCACCGACGGGCTGATCGAGAGCCGCGACCGCGATCCGGACGCGGGCCTGGCAGCGCTGCGCGCCGCCCTGGCCGGGCCCGCCCGCACCCCGGAGGGAACCTGCACCGCGGTGATCGACGCGATGCTGCCCACCAGGCCCAGCGACGACGTCGCGCTGCTGGTCGCCCGCACCCGCCGACTGGACCCCGCGCGGATCGCCGAGTGGGACGTGCGCCCCGACCCTGCGGCGGTGTCCCCGGTGCGCAACGCCTGCGCCCGCCGACTGGCGGAGTGGGGCCTGGAGGACATCGCCTTTACCACGGAACTCATCCTCAGCGAGCTGATAACCAACGCCATCCGCTACGGCACCGAGCCCATCCGGGTGAGGCTGCTGTACGACCGCAGCCTGATCTGCGAGGTCTCCGACGGGTCCAGCACCTCCCCGCACCTGCGCCGGGCCGAGGCCACCGACGAGGGCGGTCGCGGCCTGTTCCTCGTCGCGCAGTTCGCCGAGCGCTGGGGCACCCGCTACACCGCCCGCGGCAAGATCATCTGGAGCGAGCAGGCCCTCCACGACGGGTCCGCACCGCCCGCGATGGATCTCGGGGAGGCACTCCTGGCCGGGTGGGACGACGAGGGGTCCTGAGAACGCGTCGGTACGGCAGCCGCAGCGGAGACAGCGGACACCACCGTCTGGGACTGCGCTGCCGAGGCTGCCGAACGTACGCCGGCCTCGATCAGTACGCGACCGCCCGTTATGGTGCCTTTGTGCCCGCACCTCGTCTCCGGACAGCCTTCGTCGCCGCCTGCCTGGTCCTCGCGGCGCCCCTCGGCGCCTGCGGAGACAAGCCCACCACCGCGCCCAGAGCACCCGCTGTGGCCACCTCCGCCGCGGACGCCGGCGGCATGGCAGCACTGACCACAGCGGCGAAGAAAGAGGGCTCGCTCAACACGATCGCGCTCCCGAGCGACTGGGCCAACTACGGCGCACTGATCGACGGCTTCGAGCAGAAGTACGGGATCAAGGTCATGGTGGAGAACCCGGAAGGTACCAGCCAGGACGAGATCAACGCCCTGAAGGAGCACAGAGGCGGAGGCCGCGCCCCCGATGTGATCGACGTGGGGGGCTCGTTCGCGCAATCCGCGGCACGGCAGGGCCTGCTCGCTCCGTACAAGGTCGCCACGTACGACGAGATCCCCAAGGAGCAGAAGGACGACCGGGCCCGCTGGTACAACAACTACGGCGGTTACATCTCGATCGGCTGTGACGCCAAGCGCGTCAAGACCTGCCCCGCGACCTTCGCCGACCTGCGCAAGCCCGAGTACAAAGGCAAGGTCGCACTCAACGGCAACCCCACCAAGTCCGGCTCCGCCTTCGCCGGGGTCTACGCGGCGGCCCTGGCGAACGGGGGTTCCTTCGACGACGTCCAGCCCGGCATCGACTTCTTCGCCGAGCTCAGCAAGAACGGCAACTTCATCCCGGTCGAATCCACCCCGGCCACCATCGCGAAGGGCCAGACCCCGATCAGCATCGACTGGGACTTCCTCAACCTCGGATACGCCCAGGAATTCCGCGAGAATGGCACGGACGTCGACTGGCGGACCGCCATCCCCTTCGACGGCAGCTTCGCTCAGTACTACGCGAACGGGGTGAACAAAGACGCTCCGCACCCCGCGGCGGCACGTCTGTGGCAGGAGTACGTCTTCAGCCCGGAGGGCCAGAACCTCCGGCTCGGCGCCTATGCACGCCCCGTCCTCATGGACGCCATGGAGAAGGACGGCACCCTCGACAAGGCCGCCGCGGAGAAACTGCCGACGGTCGAGGGCACGCCGACGTTTCCGACGGAGGCGCAGAGGGAGAAGGCAAGAGAGACCGTCAACCGCGGCTGGGCCGAGGCCGTCTCGAGCTGAGAGCCAAGGGCGCTCCTGGCCAGGCGTGCACCCGCCCGTCCGGGCCTCACACCGGTAGCCACAAGACGAATGCCGGAAATTGCAAGGTGGAGAGGAATCGCTGGTCCACGCGACCCGCGACCTTGCCCACGGCAGTGCCGAACACCGCTACCACCCGAACTCGTGGTCGCCCATGCCCTCGGGGTCCGGGCATCTGGGCAACCGGAGCACGCTCGGGGAAGGACAACGAGCCCGTGCACATACGGTGACCGGACTTGTACTGAAAGATCCGCACGACCTGCGGAATGCGGATGGTTCCCGGCAGCGACCAGTCCTGGCCGGACCGGGATACGTGGTTCAGGATCTCCGCCACAAGGTCGCCCCACCCCCAACCCGACGATCGACGTGCCCTCGACAGCGATCACCGCCTCCGGTGCCGCGATGCGGAACGGTGAGTCCAGCAGGGCGTCCAGCCCGGTCGAGACGACGGCCGCAGGCGGCAGGATCGTGACCGTGCGCGGCATCGCGGCCCCCGCCCGCCTCGCCCGTCTCATCGAAGCCTGGCGGCAGCAGGAACCGGACACGCCGCTCGTCGCCCGGTGGTGATGACGCCCTGCCTTTCAAGGGTGATGGGGACATCGTCGATCGCACTGTGCGAAGGCCGCGACGACGTCGCGGCCGCGGGGCGACCTGGAGAGAGTGGAGTTCGGCCCTCTGGGGTGGGCAGAAGTAGGTGAAGTGCGGGGGGCTTCGATGCGCCCGGTGCCAGGTATCTGCCGGCGCGCCCGTCGGACGACGGGCGGCGACCGGCCGCTGACCGATACCGCGCTCCCGAGGCCGGACGGGTCGCCGCCGAGAGTCGGTGACGGACCAGGTCGATGCCACGCCGGCGTTCACGCACGGGCATGCGGGTCGTTGTGGCTGATGGCGCCGACGATGCGGAGCAGCCTCGGTCCGCTGCGGCCACCCGAGCCGCGGTGTTGCCCCGAACCGACCGCCACCGGTCTCGCGGCGCCGTCGCGTCCCGGCCGATCCGCGCCCCCCGCGGCACGCCGCCGGCGGCGCGGTCCCTCCGTGTCACAGGCCGGGGGCGCCCCAGAGGGGGAACCAGCGGCTCAGGTCCTGCTCGATGCGCAGGTCGTCCTTCAGTACGGCTTTGACCTGGAGTTCCAGCGGGTTGTCGCGCTTGTCGCCGGGCAGCGGGGCGAACGGGTAGAACGTGCCGCGCTTGTAGAGGTAGACGAACGCGAGCGGGCGCAGCTCGGTGTTGTGGAAGGTGACGAGGGAGCAGAGGAGGTGCGGGGCGAAGCCACTGTCCTGCAGGGAGGTGTTGACCGCGTGGAGGTCGCCCACCAGGGCGGGCAGGTCGCCCGGAGGGCGGCGGGAGAGCAGCCAGGAGTAGCCGTAGGTGTCGCGGCTGAACTCCACCGGTGCGCCGCCGCGTGCGGAGTCGGCCTGGAGGAGGGCTCGTACCTCCTGCTGGATCCGGGCGAAGGCGCCGCCTTCGACGGCGGCGAAGCAGACCGAGCCCGCTCCGGTCGGGGTGAAGCCGGTCGCGGCCTGGAGGGTGATCGCCGCCGAGGGCAGGGCGAAAAGCTGGTCGAGGTCGGGCCGGACCGGCTTGCTCCGGCCGAACAGGACGTCCCAGAAGCCCACGGGGGTTTCGCCTCCTTCCCTCACTCCCCGCCCGGTGCGCCGCCCGCCTCGCCGAGCTGTGCCGAGAGTTCCGCGAGCGCCTCCAGCCGGCGTTCCAGCGTGGGGTGGGTGGAGAAGATGTTCGCCACCACTGTGCCGGGTCCGAGGGCGGGGGTGAAGAAGAACGCGTTGAACGCCTGCGCGGTGCGCAGATCCCTCGTGGGGATGCGGGCGATGTCGCCGCTGACCTTGGTCAGCGCCGAGGCCAGCACGGACGGCTTGGCGGTCAGCATGGCGGCCGCGCGGTCGGCGGCCAGTTCGCGGTAGCGGGACAGGGCGCGGATGAGCAGGAAGCTGACGGCGTAGACGAGGGCGGAGACACCCATCACGGCCAGGAAGACGGCGGCGGTGTTCTGGTCCCGCTGATTGCGCCCGCCGAACAGTTGGGAGTAGAAGGCGAAGCGCACGATGAGGCCGGCGACGACGCCCAGGAACGAGGCGACGGTGATCACCGCCACGTCGCGGTGGGCGACGTGGGAGAGCTCGTGGGCGAGGACGCCTTCGAGTTCCTCGGTCTCCAGGCGGCGCATGAGCCCGGTGGTCACGCAGATGACGGCGTGGTCGGCGTTCCGGCCGGTGGCGAACGCGTTGGGCAGGTCCATGTTGGAGACGGCCACCTGGGGTTTGGGCATGTCCGCGGTCGCGCACAGCCGGTCGACGACCCCGTGCAGTCGTGGCTGCTCCTCGGGCGTGACGACACGGCCGTGCATGGCGTAGAGCGCGATCCGGTCGGAGTACCAGTATTGGGCCCCCAGCAGGGCCGCGGCGATGACGACCACCAGGACGACGGACTTGAGCAGCGCGATCAGCGCGGCGATGAACGCCACGTACAGGAGACCGAGCAGGAACGTGGTGACCGCCATGCGGGCGGTCAACTGCCGGTCGGGCTCGAAACGGCTGCGCATCGCCCTCACACCTTCAGTCCGTCACGCGGGGATCAGGCCCTCGTCGGAAGGCGGCTCGGGCGCCTGCCGCGGGCTTCTTGCCCGCGAGGCGCTCACCCGCCGTATCTCCGTGGCCGCGCAGATCACCGCGCGGCCCGGCGCGGGATCGCCGGGGCCGGCCGCATCGGCATTCGGACCGCTCGCGGCCGATCGCCCCGTCGGCCGCGCCGTGCCGCACGCGCCGCGGCATCCGCGGCTGCTGATCGCGGGAATGGTCCATGGCCTCGCGCACGTCCTCGGCCTCGTTCGGAGCCTTGTTCGCCTGAGCCTTGCCGACCTTGATCCGGAAAAGGGTGGCGAGGCGTTCGGTGATGCCGCTCATGGTGACCTCCTTGCTCACGAGGCCGGCGACGGGCCGGAATGCGGCCGAGGCGTACCGCTCTCGACCGCGACACCGGCTCTCTTGCTGGTCACCGACAGCCGAGCACCACTTCCATTGTCCGGCACACCTGCTGCGTCGCAGTTCGATCCTCTGCCGTACGGGCTCGTGCTGGTCACGGCCCGCTCCCGGGCGAGACACCGCTCGGTCGCCGGGGGCGCGGCACGACCGGCGAAGACAGCCGGCTGCGAGTGTCGGCCGGCCGGCTTTCCGGAGGATTTCCGGGGGACTTCCGGAAGGAGGCGGCCCCGGCGGTGAACGGAGCACCGGAGGCAGGGGAAGGCCGATGATGACGGCCCCGCCCGCACCTGGTGGCCGATGTCGCCCCGGGCACGCCAGCCCCCGGCAGCGGCTGAAGGCGCCGGTGACGGCTCAGGTGGCTGTGCGAGCGCGCCGGGGCGTCAATGGAGCAGACAGCCGTCTGCAGGACGGCCGGAGGATCCCCGGAGAGCGGGTGGTTCCCATGACACCTGAGCCGCCGCTGGACCGCCGAGCGATCCACGACGAGCTGGAACGGGCGCGTACGGCTTTCCACCAACTCCTCGGCGACGCGACCGGGGCGGATCTGCGCAGGCCGACCGAGGGAACCCGCTGGACCAACGAGCAGCTGCTCTTCCACATGCTTTTCGGCTACATCCTGATACGCCCGCTGCTGCTCCTGACGCGTGTGTTCACCCGGCTTCCGGACCGGGTCGGCCGGGCCTTCGCGGGTTTGCTGAATGCTGCCACCCGACCCTTCGACGTCGTCAACCGCCTCGGTCCCGTCGGCGCGGTCCGAGTCCTCGGGCCACGCCGGATGGCCGTCGTGTTCGACCGGGTCGTCGCCGACCTGCACCACCGCCTCGACGCCGAGACGGAGCGGGGACTGGGCCGCGGCATGCACTACCCCGCCCGCTGGGACCCCTTCTTCAGCGACTACATGACCGTGGCGGAGCTGTACCGCTATCCGACCCTGCACTTCGACTTCCACCGGCGCCAGCTCACGCTCACGGGCGCCCGCTGAAGGAGCCGTCCTCAGGCTCGTGCCAGGAGACCGGCGACGGCGCGGGCGGCCTCGCGGGCCGGGCGGCCCACTCCGATGAGGGTCGCGGAGGCGGAGCCGGTCCAGTCGCCGTAGCCGAGGAGGTGCAGGCGCGGCTCGTCGAGGGCCCGGGTGCCGTCCGTGGGGATGTGGCCGCGGGGGCCACGCAGTCCGAGCGGGGCGAGGTGGGCGAGGGCGGGGCGGAAGCCGGTGCACCAGACGATCGCGTCGGCTTCCTCGGTCGTGCCGTCGGCCCAGGCCACGCCGGTGGGGGTGATGCGGTGGAACATGGGCTGGGCCTTGAGCAGTCCGGCGTCGCGGGCGGCGCGGACGGGCGGGACGGCGACGATGTCGCCGAGCGAGGCCACGCCGCCGGTGTCGGTGCGGCCCTCGTCGAGGGCGCGGCGGCGGGCGGTCGCCGCGTCGAAGAGGGCGCGGCCGTCGATGTCGTCGGCGAGGTAACGGGGTGCGCGCAGGGTGACCCAGGTCAGTTCCGTGTCGTGCACGAGGTCGGCAGCGATCTGGGCGCCGGAGTTGCCGCCCCCGACGACGACCACCCGTTGCCCGGCGAGGTCGGCGGGGCTGCGATGGTCCACGGTGTGGAGCTGTCGGCCGGTGAATTCCGTGCGTCCGGGGACGGCGGGCACGAAGGGGCGTGACCACGTGCCGGTGGCACTCACGACCGCGCGGGCCCGCCATGTACCGGCGTCGCTCTCCACCCGGAGGTGGTCGCCGTCGCGGTGGACGCCGGAGACGCGTACGGGGCGGTGGACGGGGAGTTCGTACCGCTGCTCGTAGTCGGTCAGGTAGGCGACGACGTGGGCGGCGTCCGGGTACGCCTCGCCGGCCTGGGGCGGCATGAGGCGGCCGGGCAGGGAGGAGTAGGCGGCCGGGGAGAACAGGTGGAGGGAGTCCCAGGTGTGCTGCCAGGCTCCGCCGGGTGCCGGCCGGGCGTCGAGGATGACGAAGTCCAGGCCGAGGCGGCGCAGGTGGTAGCCGGCGGCGAGCCCGGACTGGCCGCCGCCGATCACCACCGCGTCCGTGAGCCGCGTCATTCGGTGGCGGCCTTGCCTCGCATGAAGATGACGGCGACCAGGGCCAGGCCCACCACGGCGCCGATGAGCTGCATACCGACGAACCCGGGAACCGAGGCGGGGGCGATGCCCGCGAAGGTGTCGGTGAACGCCCGCCCGATCGTCACCGCCGGGTTGGCGAACGACGTGGACGAGGTGAACCAGTAGGCGGCCCCTATGTACGAGGCGACGGCGACCGGCGCGAACCGGAGCCGGCCGGTACGGGCCAGACCGAAGATCAGGAGGATCAGACCGGCCGTCGCCACGAGCTCGCCCAGCAGCAGGTTCCCGGCCGACCGGTCGTGCGTGGACCACTTCACCAGCGGCTCGCCGAACATCGCGTCCGCCAGGACCGCGCCCGCGACCGCGCCCACCACCTGGGAGGGCACGTACACGGCCAGTTCCCGGGCGTTCACCCCCGCGCCGCCGCGGCGGGCGGTCCACCACTCCGCCACGGTGACGGCGGGGTTGAAGTGGGCGCCGGACACGGGGCCGAGGAGGGCGATCAGGACGCCGAGACCGAAGACGGTGGCGGTCGAGTTGGCCAGCAGCTGAAGGCCCACGTCGCGGGTGAGCTCGGTGGCCTGTATGCCGGAGCCGACCACGACCGCGACGAGGGCCGCGGTGCCGACGAGTTCGGCGGCGGCCCGGGCCACCAGCGGCGTGCGCGGCGGTGTCGCGCCCGGCGCGGGCCGGGGCTCGCCGGCGGCGGTGACGGCCTCCGCTGCGGATGCGGTGCCGACGGGCTCGGTGACGGACAACGGTTCTCCTCGGGCAGGTGAGAGTGGTGTGGCGGGCTACGGGCAGGATCGCTTGACGTTCGACTCGGCCGTCGCGCGTGCGGTCCGGGCGAGGTCGGCGAACTGACCGGCGAGCTGTTCGATGACGTCGGGACGGAGCTTGTAGTACGTGAACCGGCCGCACGGCTCGGTCTCGACGACGCCTGCCTCGCGCAGCACTCTCAGGTGATTGGAGAGGTTGGTCTGCTTGGCACCGGTCTCCTCCACCAGGTGGGTGGTGCAGAGCGTCTCGCGGGCGAGCAGGCTCACGATCCGAAGCCGCAGGGGGTCGCCCAGCACCCGGATCAGTTCAGTGTCGACTGACGTCATCATGGACTGATACTGTCACATCATCCCGGGCTGATACCAGCTTGGGCTGATCCCGAACCTGGCGGAAGGGGGTGCTCCTGCGATGGCCGCGTTCCCGCGCCCGGTCCTGCCCGACGACCGCCCGGCGGCGGGCGTCACCCGCCTCTCCGTCCGCCGTCGGCGCCGCTCCCCGGCCAAGACCGTACGGTGCCTGATCGCCGACTCGCACCGGTGCCCCACAGACGCCGTGCACGCCCGCACCCACCCGTTGGTGCCGGCCGAGCAGCCGGCAGCCGAGCCCCCGGACGCCACCGCCCCCGGGGCACTCCCCCGGTGGGCCGGCCCCCACGCGTACGGTCCGTCCGCGACCACGACTCCGGCCGCCCCCGGGTCGGGCCGGCGCCGGAGCGGTGACGCCCGGGCCGCACGCCGAGGCGGGGACGACGTGATCGTCTCCACCGCCGGCTCCGAACCGGCCGGAATCATCGACCCGCATGCCGTCCGGGCGGCCACCGCGGCCGCTGCGGTGAGGGAAGACGCGTTCCCCAAGCCGCTGACCGGCGAAGTCACGCGGGCCGCCGACGTCGTCGTCACCATGCGCTACGAGGACGCCTGCCCCGTCGTACGCGAGAACCGCGACGCCCTCGATGCCCGCGGCCGCTCGCCGCGGGACCCTCTGTCCCGCCCCTGAATCCTTTCCGTCCCCGCACCATGTTCCGTCTGCCCGAAGGAAGTACCGATGGCCACCGCTCCGCTCGCCTCCGTCCTGTTCGTCTGCGTCCACAACGCCGGCCGCTCCCAGATGGCCGCCGGCTTCCTGCGCCACCTGGCCGGTGACCGCGTCGAGGTCCGCTCCGCCGGCTCGATCCCCGGGGACCAGGTCAACCCGTCGGCCGTCGAGGCGATGGCCGAGATCGGCATCGACATCGCCGACCAGAAGCCGAAGATCCTCACCACCGAGGCGGTCCAGGCGTCCGACTACGTCATCACCATGGGCTGCGGCGACGCCTGCCCGGTCTTCCCGGGCAAGAAGTACCTCGACTGGGCCCTTGAGGACCCGGCCGGCAAGGGCGTCGAAGCCGTACGCCCCATCCGGGACGAGATCAAGGACCGCATTGAGGCCCTCGTCGCCGAGATCGACACCGCGCAGGAGGCATGAGCTCCGTGACCGGGCCCACCGCCCCCGACGACGTCCGGAGGTCATCGTCATAGGCTCCGGCCCCGCCGGACACACCGCCGCCCTCGACACCGCCCGCGCCCGGCTGAGCCCCTTGCTCTTCGGCGGCTCGATCTTCGTCGGCGGCTCCCTGACCACCCCCACCGAGGTCGAGAACTTGGCGGTCCTGCTCACCGTCCCGGAGCCCGACGCCGCCCCGCGAGAACCCATCCTGTGCGTCACGCGCGGGACCGCTCCGCGACGACGCCTGATTCTCCCGCGCCGGTAACCACCGGAGACGGAGGACGAGGGCGAGCCCCGGAGCGCTGCCGAAGCGCGGTAGAAATGAGGCATGACCAGCGAACAGGACCGCGGGCCGGCGGCGGACGACGTCGATGTGGTGACCAGGGCCGTGCTCACGGCCTCCCGGCTCCTGGTCGCCATCTCCGCCCGCTCACTGGCCGCCGTCGAGGAACGGGTGACACTCCCCCAGTTCCGACTCCTGGTCGTCCTCTCCACACACGGCTCCGCCAAGCTCGTGACGCTGGCGGAACGCCTGGGAGTCAACCCTTCCACGGCCATGCGCATGGTCGACCGGCTCATCGTCTCCGGCCTCGTGGACCGCCAGGTCAACCCCGCAAACCGGCGCGAGACCATACTGCAGCTCACCCCTGACGGCCGGGTGCTGGTGGAGGACGTCACCGCGAAGCGCCGCCGGGAAATCGCCGAAGTCGTGGAGCGTCTCGCTCCCGATCAGCGGTCAGCCCTGGTGGACGCCCTGACCAGCTTCACCGAAGCAGGCGGGGAACCGACGGTCGGCCACGCCGGCACGGGGACGGACGCGCACCCCCTTGGCTGGGCCGAGAGCATCGGCCTCTAGGGCGGGTTTCGAAAGTCCCGTCTGCCCGGGGGCGCCCTCCGGGCGAACGACGCTGCTTTCGAAACACGCCCCAGGGCGAAGGGGGCGATGACCGCGCGGTCGTCGGACCTCAAGCCCGGCAGGGGAGGAGTGGCGCGGTCCGCAGGAACAGCGGCGCGTCACCGGTTCCGGCCGGACCGCGCGAAGGACCGTCCCGGGCGCCCGTGCCCTGCCACGCTCACCTGACGCTGGGTCAGTCGGTCAGGCCTCACCAGTGGCGGCAGCGTGGCCGGGCCGCAGGCCCCCGCCGCCGGACGTACTCACGCCGCTTCGCCGGCCCCGCCTTCGTCGCCCTCCGCGGGCTGGTCCAGGGCGCGTTTGCCGACGACCGCGGCCGCGGCCAGGGCACTGCCGAGGAAGGCTGTCGCCACCGTCCAGGGGCGGTCGAAACGGTGCCGGGTGGCGTGGTCGACCGAGTACCGGCCGGCGCCGGTGACGCCGATGGCCGCCGCGGTGAACCCGAGGAACGCCGGGTACTCGAAGCCGCCCGACTGGTTGAAGAACCCGGCGGGGACGTGTACCGAGACGGCTCCGGCCATGGCGCCGGCGGCTGCCGCGCCGGCGGCGGGGGTGGCCAGCCCGAGGGCCAGGAGCGCACCGCCGCCGGCCTCGCCGAGCCCCGCGGCGATCGCGCTCTGCCGGCCGGGCCGGAACCCCATCCCCTCCATCGCCTTGGTCGTCGCGTCGAGCCCCCCGCCGCCGAACCAGCCGAACAGCTTCTGGGTACCGTGCGCGGCCAGCACCGCGCCGGCACCGACCCGCAGCACGAGCAGACCGAGGTCGCGTCGGTTGAGGGGTGTCATGAGGTCTCCCGGTTGCGTCGCGGTGAGTGGTCGAGGTGTACGGGTTCCACTCTTGCCCCGATCGAATCGCGGGGACCGCGAGGCTGGGCCGGACGGGTCATGCAACGATCGGGCACCGCGCGGGCCGGTACCAGCAGGCCATGCGCTACATTTTGCGTCGCCTTGACCGCGATCATTCACGATCACCCACTGACACGGAGCCGGCATTTCAATGAGTGACATCGTCAACGGACTTGGCCGGGCCAGTGCCTACGGCGCCCTCGGTGTGGTCCTGCTGATCCTCGGCATAGTCCTGGTGGACGTCCTGACGCCCGGAAAGCTGGGCCGGCAGATCTGGGAGCAGCGCAACCGCAACGCGGCCGTGCTCCTGAGCTCCGCCCTGCTCGGCATCGGCGGCATCGTGTTCACCTCCATCTGGACGACGTACAACGACTTCGGCAAGGGCCTCGTGTCGACCGCGGCGTTCGGAGTGCTCGGCCTGGTGATGATGGCCGTGGCGTTCCTCGTCGTCGACCTCATCACGCCCGGAAAGCTGGGTGCGACGCTGGTGGAGCCCGAGCCCCACCCGGCGGTGTGGGTGACGGCGTCCTGCAACATCGCCGTCTCGGCCATCATCTCGGCCTCCATCGCCTGAGGCCCGGCCCGCGCGGGAGGCGGTCCCGGCGGAGGCGGTCCCGGCGGAGACGGTCCTGGCGGAGACGGTCCTGGCCGGAGGGCGGTCGGCTCACCGCCCGTCGCGGACCGCCTCGACCTCCAGGAACCGCCGTTTGCGCGGCCCCCGGTAGAGCAGCGCCTCCCATCCCAGCCGCTCCAGCGCCCGGGCGCACGCGCCGAGCTCGCTCTCCTCGACCTGTGCGGCGCCGCTCCCCGCCGGGCCCAGCCACTCCACCCGCACCGTCCCCGGTCGTTCGCCGGCGATGACGCGGTACCCCGTCGCGACGCGCCGCCCCGCCGCGTCCACGGCCGACGCGGGGATCCCCGCGGCCTCCAGGGCCAGCGCGACCGCTCGGGCCGGACGGCCCAGCTCCCACACCGCGGGCACGGCGCACGGGTCCCCGCCCGCCGTGCCGGTCAGCCGCCGGATCTGCAGCAGCCCTTCGAACGCCACCCGCACCTCGGCCGCGCGCCGCTCGGTCTCGCCCGCCGGGACGGCGGGTCCGTCCCCGGTGGCGGCCTCGAACGCCTCGCCCGTCACTGCAGCCGCCTGATGTCACCGCGCACCCGGTAGAAGCCGCCCGACGCGGCGTGCAGCGCGTCCACGACGTACCGCGCGCCCGGCTGCCGTATCGCACGCGGGAACTGTACGTTCCACGACGGGTCGTAGCCGTCGGAGACCACATGGACCCGCATCCGGCCGCCCTCCTGGACGCACTCGACGATGACGCTTCCCGCGGGCGCCGCCGTCACGGTCGCCACCGAGGCCACCGCGGTCGCCGGGGCGTAGGTCGGCAGGGCGGCGGCGAGCTTCACGTCACGGGCGACCGGCACGGTGCCCTGCTGGGCCGCGGTCACGGCCGTCTCGCTCGCGTCGACACACACCAGAGAGCCGTCCGTGGTGACCAGGTACAGCCGCTCGTCGCGGTACTGCATCGAGAGCGCCGAGCCACCGCCCGTGCCGAGCTTCCACAGCCGCGTGCCGTCCCGGTCGAAGCAGTACACCGACGACGCCGAGTCGCCGGCGAAGACGAACCGGCCGCCGGGCGAGGTGGCGCACGAGTAGACCGGGCTGTCGCAGGCGTACGTCGCCTCGACGGCTCCGTCGTCCTTGGAGAGACGCTGGACGACATGGCGGGCGGTGCCCGCGTACACCGCGTCGTCCTCCTGCCAGCCGAAGAGCACCCCGCCCCGGGTGGCCGTGTGCCACAGTTCGCCGCCGCCGTCCGGTGCGTACGCCGTCACCCCCCGCTGGTGGCCGTGGTAGACCGCCCGGTCGTCGGCGCGCACCATCCAGGCGTGTTCGCCCCGGCTGCGGCGGGCCCACTGGTGCTCGTCCTCGTGGTCGATGACGGTGAGCCGGCCGGCGCGGTCCGCGACGTTGAGCACGCCCTCGTGGATGTCGAGCCAGAAGATGTCCACGTCGGCCGCGATGTCGTACGCCGCGAACGGCAGCTTCGACGACAGGTCGTACACCCGGCCGTCGTCACAGCCGGCGTAGATCCAGAAGTCGTCGGCGACCAGACACTTGACGCCGTCGGGGAGCTGGAAGCGGGCGAGCACCTCACCCGTGTGGCTGAGGGTGTAGACGTCGCCCGACTGGTTGCCCACCCAGCAGTGGTCGTCGTCGACGTGGATGCCGAAGGCGGAGGAGCCGGTGCGGAACCGCCACAGCACGGGGGCGACGGACCGCGCGGTGGACGGCGCGGAGGACACCTGACGGCGCGTGACGGCCCGGGCGGCACGCTGCCCCTGGACGGCGGGCGCGTACCCCTTGCGGACCTTCTCCCCGATCTTCTTGGCGGCGGCGGCCTGGGCCTTCTCGGCGGTGGGGAACGTCGACGTCTGGGTCTGGCCGGCCGCGCCGATCCGTCCGTAACGCACCGACACCACCTGTCCTTGGACGGTCACTTCGTAGAACTTGTGCGCACCGCCGCCGTCCTGCGACAGCTCCAGATACGTCTTGGACATGGCAGACCTCTCCCCAGGGCCAGACCCCGCGGCCTGTTCCGCGGGTCCCACTGCCTGAACCGTAGGCCGGGGCACTGACATTCACCGGACCGGAGCAGTCCGGCGGGCGCCGACCGGGCGAGGGGACGGACCATGGCGGTGGTGGCCACCGCGGCCGGGCCGCAGGGGCCGGCACGATCCGAAGGACACGCCCTGAGCATGCGTCTGGTGCAGCTGACCCGGTCGGGGGCCACCGTGACCGTGCTCGTGACCCTGGCCGTGGCGTCCCTGTGGCTCGTGCCCGGCGCGGCTCCGTCGGGCCCCTCGGCCTCGGCGCCGTCCGCCACTCCTCCGCACGGTGCCCGGCGGGCCGGACCGCGCCCGGTGATCGTGCCGCGGACGGCCTGGCACGCCGAGGCCGTGGGGACGGCGCCGGGGGCCCGCTACGCACCCGTGCTGAAGGCCGCCGTCATCCACCACACCAGCACGCCGAACGGCTACGACTGCGCGACCGTCCCGCGGACGCTCCGCGACCTGTACGCCGGGCACGCCTACGGCCGGCACTGGGACGACATCGGCTACAACTTCCTCGTCGACGCCTGCGGCACCATTTACGAGGGCCGCGCGGGCGGGGTCGACCGGCCCGTGATCGGGGCGCACACCAAGGGGTTCAACGAGGGCACGGTGGGGATCGCCGCGATCGGGACGTTCAACGACGGGGAGACGGTCCCCGGGCCGATGATCGACGCGATCGCCCGGCTGATCGCCTGGAAGCTCGACCCCGCCGGCCCCGATCCGCGCGGCAGGGTCGCCCTGGTGTCCAGCAACGACGAGGCCCGCTTCCCGAAGGGGACGACCGCGGTGCTGCCTGTGGTCGGCGGGCACACGGACGGCTACGCCACCCGGTGCCCGGGCGCCGCGCTGTACGCGCGGCTTCCGGACATCAGCGCCCGGGTGGCGCGCCTGCAGCAGCGCTGACCTCACGTGGCCGGCGTCACCGGGGCCCTCGGCACGGGTCCGGTGGCGGCCGGGCCGGCCGAGCTGATCAGGTGGTCGACGACGTCGGCGAGCCGGGAGCGGCGGCGGTGGGCGGCGCGCTGGCGCTCGGCGCCGTTGCCGTGGCGGCGCAGGTCGTCCCACGCGGCTCGCACCCGTTCCAGGTCGCCGTGGGCCCGCAGGGCGGGCTGTACGTGGCGCAGGAGCTGTTCCGCCTGGGTGGTGGCGGGGACGAGGGCTCCGGTGCGGACGTCGACACCGTCGCCGGCCAGGCCGTCGCGGGCCGCCCGCCAGCAGGCGGCCCGGAGGAGGGTCGATCGGGGTCTCGGGGCCGCCTCGCGGGCGTGGACGGCGTGCAGCGCTGTGGCGGTCAGGGCCCGGACGACCGCGCTGAGCAGCAGGGCGTCCTCGGCCGTGGTGGCGGCGTCGGCGACCCTGACCTCCAGGGTGGGCACGTGCGTGGACGGCCTGATGTCCCAGTAGAGGCCCGCGGGGTCCATCACCGCGCCGGTGTCGATGAGCCGGGCGACGAGTTCGTCGTAGTGGTCGGGTGACTCGAAGTGGGGTGGTGGTCCCGACACCGGCCAGCGCGCCCAGGTCATGGTGCGCCAGCCGGCGTAACCGGTGTCGCGGCCGGCCCAGTAGGGCGAGTTCGCCGAGAGGGCGATGAGGACCGGCAGCCAGGACCGCAGGTGGTTGCTCACCTGCAGGGCGAGCGCGCGGTCGGGCATGCCGATGTGGATGTGCAGGGCGCAGGCGGTCTGTTCGTCGTCGAGGGCGCGGAAGGTGGCGGCGCTGCGGGCGTAGCGGTGCCCCGGGCTGATGGGCGGCGGGGCGGCGGGGCCGAGTACGGGGGCACCGCTGGAGACGATGGACAGGCCGTGCCGTGCGGCGGCGCGGGCGACGCAGGCGCGCATCGTCCGGATCTGTTCGCCCAGCTCCGCCAGGCTCGTATGGGGGTCGGTCCGCGCCTCCACCTGGAAGCGGGTGAGTTCCGGTCCGATTCTGTCGCCGAGTTCGGCGGCGGCCCCGGCCACTACGGCCTCGGCTCCCGGGCTGACGAACCGTGAGTCCGGGTCCACCAGCAGATACTCCTCCTCCACTCCGACGGTCATCGGACCGGCCGGCTGCGCGGGGGCGCGGCGTACGGTGACGCCCTTGATGAGGTGCTCCTTCTGGGCTGATACCGCGTGCTCGTCACTGGGCATGCTGCCCATGGTGTCACCGGGCGGGGCGCCCGGGCCCGTCTGATTCGGGACGCTCGGGGCCCGGCACTTCCTCGCCCTCCGCGTTCACGTGGGGCAGGATCCGGTCCAGCCAGTGGGGCATCCACCAGGCGGACTTGCCGAGGAGCGTCATGGCCGCGGGCACCAGCAGCAGCCGGACGACGGTGGCGTCGATGAGTACGCTCGCGGCGAGGCCCAGACCGAGCATCTTGACCACGATGTTGTCGCTGATGATGAAGGCCGCGAAGACACTCACCATGATCAGCGCCGCGCAGGTGATGACCCGCGCGGTGATCTCCAGGGCGTGGGCGACGCTCGCCTTGGGGTGGCCGGTGCGCAGCCAGGCCTCGTGGACCCGGGAGAGCAGGAAGATCTCGTAGTCCATGCTGAGGCCGAAGACGATCGCGAACATCATCATCGGTACGTAGCTCTCGATCGGCACGTCGCCGGAGACGCCGAGGGCCGGGCCGCCCCAGCCCCATTGGAAGACGGCGACGATGACACCGTAGGAGGCGGCGATGGAGAGGAGGTTGAGGACGGCCGCCTTCAGCGCCACGAGCAGTCCTCGGAAGACGGTCAGGATGACGAGGAAGGCGAGACCCACGACGACAACGATGATCAGCGGCAGCCGGCTGGAGACGATGTCGAGGAAGTCGACCTGGGCGGCGGTCGTCCCCGTCACATAGGTGTCGGCGGCGGTGCCGGAGACAGCCTGGGGCAGCACGTCGTCGACGAGCCGGTTGACCAGGTCCGTGGTGTTCTCGTCCTGGGGAGCGGTGGTCGAGTAGGCGGTTGCGATGAGCACGTCGCCGTCGGACGTCGGCTTCAGCGGGGTGATGAGGGCGGTGCCGGGGACGTCGGTGAGGGCGGTCTGGGCCTTGGTGGCGAGTGCGGAGCGGTCCGCCTGCGGTACGTCGGTCTGGTCGACGACCAGGGTGAGGGGCCCGTTGGAGCCGGGCCCGAAGGCCGACGACATCAGGTCGAAGGCCCGCCGGTCGGTGAAGGACGTCGGGTCGGCACCGTCGCCGATGTGCCCGAGCTGGATCGAGAACAGCGGGACGGCCAGGACGGCCAGGACGACCACGCCGGAGCCGAGGAACCACCAGGGGCGGCGTTCGACGCGCTGGGCGTAGCGGTGCCAGGTGCCGTGTACCTCACCGGCCCCGGCCTCACCGCCCGGCGGGGTGCCCGGCCCGGCCGCCCGGGAGCCGCCGGTCGTGTCCTCGACCTCGGCGATCGGCCTGCGCACATGCAGCTTGTCGATCCGGCGGCCGACGAGGCCCAGCATCGCGGGGACGAGGGTGAGCGCGCCGAGGACCGCCGTGACGACGGTGACCGCGGCGGCGAGGCCGAGTTTTCCGATGAAGCTGAGGCCGGACACCCAGAGACCGGAGAGGGCGATGATGACGGTGCAGCCGGAGACGAGCACGGCGTGGCCGCTGGTGGCCGCGGCCCTCCCGGCGGCGGCCACCGGGTCCTGTCCGTTCATCAGGTTCTGGCGGTGACGAGTGATCAGGAAGAGGGCGTAGTCGATGCCGACGCCGAGGCCGATCATCGTGGCGAGGGTCGGTGAGACGGTGGCGAACGTGAAGGCCGCGGCGAGCAGGGCGAGCAGGCCGATGCCGCAGATCACGGCGATCAGGGCGGTGACGAGTGGCAGCACGGCGGCGACGACGCTCCCGAAGCCCAGCAGCAGCACCAGGATGGCCACGCAGAAGCCGACGGCCTCGCTGGACCGGTCGTCGGCCTTGGGCCGGTCCAGTTCGCCGAGCGGTCCGCCGTACTCGACGTCCACGCCGGCCGAACGCAGGGGCTGGACGGCCTGGTCGACTCCGTCGAGGTAGGACGATCCGAGGGTGGACGGCTGGACGTCGAACCGGACGGTGATGTAGGCGGTCTTGCCGTCGGTGGAGAGCGGCCCGACGTTCGGGGTGCCGGCCGGGGGCGGGGTCGGCGGCGTGCCGGGGGGTGGCAGCGGGTTCTGCGCGCTCAGCACGTGCGGGAGTTTCTCGATGGCGCTGACCGCCGACGACATCTGGCTGCTGACGTCGGTGAGCGGCTTGGCCTCGTCGTTCAGGACGACCTGCGCGCTGTAGCCGCCGGCGGACGGCTCGTGGGCCTCCAGGACGTCAAGGCCGTCCTGCGCCTGGGAGCCGGGCACGGCGAAGTTGTCGGAGTACTCACCTCCGAACGACCGGTCCAGGATCTGGATTCCGGCGAGGGCGGCGAGCCAGAGCACGATGACGATCACGAAGTGCCGGGAGCACCACTCCCCGACCCGTCGCAGCACGCTCTTCTTGCGTTTCCGGGGGCGTTTCCCCGGCCTTGCGGACTGCGGCGGCAACGACATGCGTACTCCCGACGGGGGACGGCACTCCTGCGGCCGCTGGAGGGACGGCTTCCAGCATTGAACGCCGGGTGGCGGCCCGGGGCACGCCGGCGCCGGGAAACGGGTGAGCCGGGGCCGCTCCCGGCCGGCCCCCGGCCGGCCGGGTCGTGCGTCGTGCGGGGGCAGTCGCCGCGCGGGGTCCGTCGCCGGGGGCGGTCCGCGCGGGGGGTCGTGCGTCGTGCGGGGGCAGTCGCCGTGTGTGGTCCGTGCGGGCGGGGCGTCAGTCGTCCACGCGCTCCATGACCTCCCCGAGGTCGACGAACTTGAAGCCGGTGCCTTCGCGGTCGCCGTCGGCCGGGGTCTCGTGCCCGTCCTGGACGACGAGCAGGCCGTTCGGGTACTTCGGGCCGAGGGGGGCGTTGAGGGCGGCGGCGCCGTCGCACTCCTCGGAACCGTCGAGGGCGGGCGAGGCGGCCGTGACGCGGAAGCCGCCCTCGTACTCGTTGTCTTCGCCCGTCTCGCGGTCGTACAGGGCGAAGGTGCTGTCGCCCTGGCTCGAGGCCAGCAGGTGGCCGTCGCCGTCGGCCTCCGTGAGCAGGGTCAGCCCTTCGACGTCGGCCGAGAGGCGGGAGCCGCCGTGACCGGGGTCGGCGCCGGCGGCGCACTCCCCGGTCTCCTCGTCGTAGACACCGGGAACGCCGTACTCCCGAACCTTGTCGACGAGGACGGGTGTACCGGTGAGGTCGGCGCGCAGGCGCCAGATGCCCACGTCCTCCTGGCCGGCGTAGAGCATGCCGTTGCGGGGGTCGACGACCATGCCTTCCACCTGGGGCAGTTCGCCGGGCTCGGCGCACGGGGTCCAGGAGGTGTGGTCGGGCAGCCGGAAGGAGGAGGGCAGGTCCAGTGTGCGGATCCTGCGGTAGGTGACGGTGCCGCGGGCGGTCGGGAGGAGTTCGAGGAGGGCGACGGTGGTGCGGTTGCGGCGGCTGGCCAGGGCGTAGGAGCGGCCGGTGGCGGCGTCGGTCCAGGTGGCCAGTCCGTACGCGGTGTTCTGGTCGTTGATCTCGTCCTGGCCGGCCGAGAACACCGGCGGGGCCGCCGGGTCGGTGATGTCCACCAGTGGGGCGCCGGGGCGGCCCGGGTCGATGCGGTAGGTACGGAGCCGGTCGTGGCCCCGGTCGGTGGTCACGGCCACATCGGCCCGCCCGGACGGAAGCCGGATCCCCCGGACGAGGTCGACGTTGTTGAAGCGGCCGGGCGCGTCGTCCGGCGCGGCCGGCGGCGGGGCCGGCACGGACTGCACCTGACGGGCATCCAGGTCGTACACGCGCAGGCCACCCTCCTTGGCCGTGGCGATGACGAGGCTGCGCTCGGGGCGGGCGTGGTCGCGCCAGATGGCGGGGTCGTCCGCGTCGGCGTTGCCCCCGGCGGCGTCGTCGTACAGCGGGGCGGTCTCGGCCTTGGGGGTGACGGCGGGCAGGTCCTCCGGGGCCTTCGGGCGCGCCTCGGCGGGCACGACGACGGCGAGTGCCGCGAGGGCGGTACCGAGGGCGAGGGCGGCCGGCCGGACGGGGTGGCGTCGGGGCACGGGGGCACTCCTTCATGTCGGGAACATGACGACATACGTGTACGGGCGCGAGCCTGGGAGTGCGCGGTGACGCCCCGGCGTCCGGGGCATGTGGTGCGGGTGTGCCTCTCGTGAACTCACCTGCCAGAGCCCCTGCGCCCCGGAGGCGCCCCGGCCCGGCGCCGCCGGGCACCGGAAGCCCCCGCGGCCCGGGCCCACCCCGCCGGGCGGCGCCGTCAGCCCCCGACGCCGAAGTTCTGCACCCACCAGGGGCCGTTGCCACTGAGGTTCACACCCACACCGATGTCCTTGAAGGAGCAGTTCAGGATGTTGCCGCGGTGCCCCGGGCTGGACATCCAGTCACGCACCGCGGTGGCGGGGTCCTTGGGGCCGCGGTGGATGTTTTCGGCCCAGGTGCGCCATGCGTAGCCGGCTGCCTCCATGCGGTCCCCGGCGTCGCGGCCTTCCGGACTGGTGTGCTGGTAGTAGTCGCGGGCGGCCATGTCGTCGGCGTGGCCCTGGGCGGCGTCCCCCAGCCTGCTGTTGACCCGCAGTGGTGCGCAACCGGCCTTTCCCCGGTGGGCGTTGGCGAGGGTGACGACCCTACGGGCGTACTCGGCGGCGGCTCCGTCCGCTCCCCCGGCCCGGGGGGTGCGCGCGGGCCGGGCAGGCTCGGGTGCGGCGGCGCGTGGCGCGGTGCCGGGGCGGTCGGTGGGGGTCGCCGTGGCCCGGCCGGGTGAGGCGGGACCGCCCGTGCGCTCGGTCGTGGCCCTGGTCGGGGACGCGGAGGGGGCCTCGGAGGCCGGAGGGGAGACGGACGGGGACGGGGAAGAGGCCGCTGACGTGGCGGGAGTGGCCGAAGGACTCCTGGTGGCGGGCGCGCCGGCGACGGTGTCGGGCGCCCCGTGCCTCGTGGGTGTGGCCCGCGGGCCGCCTGCGGCGCCTTCGGTGTCACCGCCCGTGCCGCCGAGTACGAGGGTGCCGGCGACCACGGCGGCGGCCGCGACGGTTCCGGCGATCACGATGCCGACGCCCTGCTGGGTGGTCCGGACCCGCCGCGCGTGCCGCCGTCCCGCGGCGATACGCGTCGCGGGCCGGCTCCGCCGCTGCTCGTGGTGGTCGTCGTGAGGATGCTGCACGGGGACTCCGCTCTCTTCCAGGGGTCTGCCGGTGGCGTCCGGCATGTGGGAGAACAGGCGAAGCGAACGCCGACAACTCTTATTCGCGAGGAGATGACTTCCGTACGGTCGCGGCGCGGAAACCGTCCGCATCCGGAAACGCCCCCGTTGCGCCCCCCATGGCGCATCAGTGCGGCAGATCACTGAACCGGGACCGGGCGAGGCACGTCTTCAGTGACGCAACTCTCGCGGTTGCGCCGGAGGAGAACCGGTGCGCGAGGGCACTTACTCATGTGGTGCTCTCGTTCGCACTGTGACGACCTTCACCCCCCACCGGGCCCGATGTGGCGGAAAGTAATGAGCTCCCTACATGTCCGGAACGTACTGTCACACGTGCACCGCTGGTTGACAAAGCAACGAAGGAGACCCATGCGACCGTTCGTGTTCAACTACGTCCAGCCGAACCAAGATTCGGACGTCTCGCTTCCGTACGCATACGATTCCGCGCTCCAGCTGAACGTACTGCCGGACGGACGGCCCGCCATCAGCGACCGCGCGGTGCTCCTGGCCACTGGCACCACGACGTCCAAGGCCGGCTCCCAGACCCATTTCGACGACTGACCAGCCCGGCAGCACCGATGACTGTGCTGATCCTGACGTGCGAGGAGGACGTCACGACCGACTTGGTCGTGGCCCGGCTGCACGAACAGGGCGTTCCGCTCGTACGCCTGGACCCCGCCGACCTCCCCGGTGAGGCGGCCCTGTCGGCCGAGTACGTCCGCGGCGACTTCCACTGCTACCTGTCG
Source organism: Streptomyces sp. STAM6 (assembly GCF_054963715.1). Lineage (NCBI taxonomy): Bacteria > Bacillati > Actinomycetota > Actinomycetes > Kitasatosporales > Streptomycetaceae > Streptomyces > Streptomyces sp. STAM6. The sequence goes on from NZ_JBUEFZ010000007.1 coordinate 192,049, forward strand.
GCCGAGGGACGTATGGTCAGCTCACGGGCCCTGCGCTCCATTTGGGTGCGCAGGCCCGGCGAACCGGCCGCGCACGCGTCCGAGCCCTCGGAGTGGCTCACCGCGGAAACCCGGCAGGCACTGTACGGAATGCTTTATTCCACGACGGCGCGGTGGATGAACCATCCCCGCGAGGCCGCACAGGCGCGCTACAAGCCGTGGCAGTTGCGGTGCGCGCACCACTGCGGCTTCGCCGTGCCCCCCACCGTCATCACGACCTTTCCCCGCGTGGCCGAACAGTTCGCACGGCAGTACCACAGGGTGGTGGTGAAAACGCTTTCGGGGCCGCCGCGTTGCGACCCGCCGATCGCACTGCCCACCGCGCTCGTCGACCCCGGCACGGACTTCACCGGCGTCGCGGCGGGCCCCACCCTGCTGCAGCAGTACATCCCCAAACGGGCCGACATCCGGCTGACGTACGTCGGTGGCCGGATGTTCGCGGCCCGCAAGCTCTCCGCGTCCGGACAGGTCGACGGCCGCTACGGCGAAACCGGCCACGCCTGGGAGCCGGTCGCGGTGCCGGAACGCATCGCCCGGGCCGTGCGCGACTACACGGACACGGCCGGCCTCGCCTACGCGGCCTTCGACTTCGCCGAGGACGCCGAGGAGGACCTCTGGTGGTTCCTCGAGTGCAACCAGGGCGGCCAGTTCGGCTTCGTGGAACTGGAGACGGGCCAGCCCATCGCGGACGCGGTCGCGTCCTGGCTGGGCGCGCCCGCGCGCGAGCCGGTCTGAGGGCTCCCCGGCCTCCGGGGCGCACCGCCCCGTGAACGGGCGGGCGCCCCGCCCCGTAGGAGAGGGGGCACCAGGGTTCACCGCCGATAAGGGGGCCATCATCCGTGATACGCCGTCGCAGGCGACTCGCCACGTTGATGCCGAGTCGTCCCACCGCCAGCACCCGTCGATTCCGCATCGATTACCCGCGCAGCGGCCGGCGCGGACTGCGCCGGCTGATCCCGTCCTGGCGTCAGGTGTGCGGCACCTTCCTCCTCGGCCTGGCCGGGATCGCCGCGCTGTTCGGCTACGTCTACTCCACGGTGGAGATCTCGGACGTGAACGCCACCGCGCGGGCCGAGGCCAATGTCTACTACTGGGCCGACGGCACGCAGATGGTCAGTGTCGGGCCGGTCAACCGGCAGAACGTCCCGTTGTCCGACATCCCGGTCTCCCTGCAGAACGCCGTGATCGCGGCGGAGAACGCCACCTTCTACAGTGACCCGGGCTTCTCCGTGCGCGGCCTGGGCCGGGCCGTGGTCAACATGGCGCGCGGCGGGGAGGTCCAGGGCGGTTCGACGATCACCCAGCAGTATGTGAAGAACACCTACCTGACCCAGGACCAGACCCTCGGCCGCAAGCTGCGCGAGCTGTGCCTGTCGGTCAAGCTGTCCCGGTCCCTGTCCAAGCCGGAGATCCTCCAGGGCTATCTGAACACCAGCTGGTTCGGCCGCAACGCCTACGGTGTGCAGGCGGCGTCCGTGGCCTATTACGGCATGGACGCCAAGGAGCTCGACCCGCCCCGCAGCGCCCTGCTGGCCACGCTGCTCAAGAACGGAGAACAGTTCGACCCTTCCCTGAGCGAGGCGCACCACCGGCGCGCCGAGGCCCGCTGGCGCTACGTCCTGGACCGGCAGGTGGAGCTGGGCTACATGTCGAAGGAGGAGCGGGCGAAGTACACGGTCTTCCCCGAGCCGCGTCCCCAGTCGGTTTCGACCAGCCTCGCCGGACAGACCGGATACCTGGTGGACGTGGCCAACAAGTACATCCAGAAGCGGACCGGGCTGACGGCCGAGGACCTGGGGCGCGGCGGGTACCGCATCCGCACGACCTTCGAGAAGAACGAGGTGGAGCGGCTGCGGGCGACGGTGGAGCAGGTCACGCAGAAGTCGCTCGACCCGGCGCGCCGGATCGCCGACCGGGACGTCCAGATCGGCGCCGCGTCCGTCCGTCCCGGCGACGGGGCGGTGCTCGCCCTGTACGGGGGCAGCGACGCGAGCAAGCACTTCTCCAACAACGCGGACACCCTGGGGGTACCGGTCGGGTCGGCGTTCAAGCCGTTCGTCCTGGCCGCGGCCCTCCAGCACGGGGTCCGCTCCGACGACGCCTCCCCGTTCGTCCTGCGGCAGGCACTCGTCAGAGGGGAACACGACGCCTTCAGCCGGCTGGGCGAGGACGTCGGCCTGGACAAGGTGCGCGATCTCGCGGTCGGCAGCGGGCTGCTGCCGCTGAGCATGGGGCCTCTGGAGCGCTCGTTCTCCATCGGCACCTCCACCCCCAGCGCCATCCGGATGGCCGACGCCTACGCCACGTTCGCCAGCGACGGCCGGCAGGCCGACCCGTACTCCGTCACGGCGGCCACCTACATGGGGACGCCGCTGGAGAACCTGGAGCGGCCGGAGACCCGGCAGGCCCTGGACGAGGACGTGGCACGCGAGGTCTCCGACGCCCTGCGGGCCGTGGCCGAGGACTCCATGGACCCGAGCGCGATCGGCGCGCTGGGTCCGGTCGCCGCGGGCCGCACCGGCGGCGACGACGAACAGCCCGCTTCCTGGTTCGTCGGCTACACCGAGGACCTGTCGACGGCGGTGACCGTCTTCCGCAACCAGCCCGGCAAGGAGGCCCTGCTTCCCCTCACCGGCCTGGGCGGCACGGGAACGGAGCGGAGCGACTTCCTGCCGGAGCGGGTGTGGACGTCGTACATGGTCAGGACCGACCAGGGCACGGAGGACGCCGAGTAGCCCGAGCGGTACGGCGAAGAGGCCGGCGTCCGGGAGGGACGCCGGCCTCGGCCGTTCGGGGCACGGGTTCAGGTACCGGTCATTCCACCGCGGGGCGCCCCCGCGGTACCGGCTTCGGGCTCCTCCACGGTTGCGGCTCCGCGCGCGGCGCCCATGCCGTCACCGGTGTCCGTCCCGGTCCCGGTCTCCGTCTCCGTCACGGCATCGGTCCCGGTCTCCGTCTCGGTCCCGGTGGTCCTTTTCCGGCCCAGGGCGAGCGCTCCGGCCACGACCACGAAGGCGACCCCGCCGGCGCCGACCAGCACCCGGGGCACGTCCCCGCCCTGGGCGCTCCGGCGGCCGTCGACGGCCGGGGAGGCGGCCACGAGCGTGAACGCGGCGGGCAGGGCGAGGAGTGCGACGAGGACACGCCTGGCGCGCTGGGCTTTCACGGTCGTTGGTTCCTTTTCCTGGGGCCGCCCCGGAGGAAGGACGGCACGCCCTAACGGGCCTGGGCCTGCTGCTGGGCGGGGTGCGGGGTGATGGAGGCGACGGGAGAGGTGTCACTCAGGTGGCCGACGTGGGCACGGCTCCGGTCCACGGGCGCGGCGCCCGTGATGGCGGCCGGGGCGGGGCCCGCCTGCGAGCCCTTGGCGCGCTCCTCCGGCCCGTTCGCCACGGACGACCACGTACGGAGCCGGTGGCTGGCGGCCTCGTCGAGCGTCACGGGCGCGCCGCGCTGCTCGGCCAGCCGGCTCGCCTCCCGGCCGAGCGCGGCCACGTCGTCCCAGCGCAGGCTCAGCACGACGGACAGCTCTGCGCCGCCCCCCGGAATCCCGCGCATCGTGGGTTCACTGCGTTCGGTCATGTCCGCTCCTGTCGTTGAGGCAGAGAGGTGTCACCGCACCTGGCCGGGCGCGGGCAGCCGGTAGTACGCAGCGTGCGGGCGTCCTGTTCAGCGGTCCCGCACAGACGAGCGAACCGGTGAACGGTCCGCGTGCGGTCCGCGGACCGGACGCCGGCCCGGGCGGGTGAGTGGCGGGCGTCATACTGACCCCCGCAGTGATCACATTTCGCCACGTGAGGAGCCGCCCATGGCCGAACAGACCACTACGGAGAAGACCACGTTCAAGCCGGTGTTCGAGGTGCGTCCGGAGCATCTGGACCGGGCCCGGGCCATCGAGGGGAAGTTCCAGCACGCGATCGCCCCGGCGACCGTGAACTTCGACTTCGGGGAGATCAGCCGGGCCGCGGGCAGCATCCCGGACAGCTCGACCGTGAAGATCATCCGCGGATTCGGCCTCCAGGAGACCGCTCCGGTCAGCGTCATGGTCTTCTCGCTGAAGGAGACCGTGCGCCAGGCCCTCGGCCGCCCGTTCGAGGTTCCGGGGTTCTGGCAGAAGGCCGAACAGGCCCTGGCCGCCGCCTTCGTCGGACTCGGCCGGCAGGAGGGCACCCACCTCTCGTTCTACGAGGAGACGCCGGACAGCACGAGTTACTACTACAACGTGCTGTTCGCGCTGCAGGACGAGGAGAGCGGCGACGCCGTGTACGCGGTCGCCGTGTGCATCGACGTGACGGTCGCGCTGGGCCGGACCGAGGTCCGGGCCCTGAATCTCGACGACACCGCGCGGTTCACGATCCGCCTCAACGCGATCACCGTACGGCAGGAGCAGCCGCCGGCCGCGGCCGCCTGACCGACGGCGCGCGATCCGCCCGGCCTCTACCCGGAGCCGGTGCGGAGGGTCCGGGCGATCCTCGGGCCCAGCCAGCGCTTGAGCCTGCGCAGCGCTTCGAGCCGGTCCGCCGCCCGGTCGAGCCGGTAGTACAGCTGGGGCGGGACATAGGGCAGCAGGGGCGAGTGGCGCTGGCCGAGCAGGGCGAACATGTGCTCCGGCGGGAGGCCGGTGTAGCGCGGGAGGTTCTCGTACCACCGGGCGCTGTAGCGGGCCGCGCTCTGCAGCGGGAGGAGAGCGGACTTGCGCACCCGCTCGTAGTGGGCGAGGGCCGGACTGATTCCGGCGTGGGCGTGCAGGGCGTCGGTGAGCGCGATGGCGTCCTCCAGGGCCAGGGTGGTGCCGGCGCCGATGGAGTAGTGCGTGGTGTGCGCGGCGTCGCCGAGCAGGACGAGGTTGTCGCGGTGCCACGTACGGTTGGTGAGGGTGTGGAAGGTCCGCCACTGCGGGCCGCCTCCGCCGTGGGCCCCGCCGATGAGTGGGTGGCCGTCCAGTGGCTTCGCGAAGAGTTCCTCCAGGAGGGCGAGGCTCGCGGCTCCGTCCGCCCCGTCGAGCCCGAGGCCGGCCCGGGTCTCCGGCGAGCACTCGACGATGAAGGTGCTGTGGTCCTCGCTGTAGCGGTAGGCGTAGCACCAGATCCAGCCGTGCGCCGTCTCCTCGAAGGCGAAGGTGAAGGAGTCGAAGACCTTGGTGGTGCCGAGCCAGGCGTAGGTGTTGCGGCCGGGCACGGCGCGGGTGCCGAAGTGGTCGGCGTGGCGGTCGCGCAGTGCGCTGTGGACGCCGTCGCCGGCGACGACCAGGTCGGCGTCGGCGAGCGACGCGGCATCGGCGATCTCGTGGTCGAACCGCAGCCGCACGCCCAGGGATTCCGCCCGTCCGGCGAGGATCTCCAGCATCCTGCGCCGGCCGATGCCGAAGCCCTCGTCGCCGTGGTGGGTGGTCGTGCGGCCGTGGATGTGGGCGATCCCGTCGCTCCAGCGGACCGAGCCGGCACGGATGGCACGGGCGGACTCGGGATCGCCTTCTCTGAGCCGGTCGAGCAGACCGCCCCAATAGGTCACTCCCCAGCCGTAGGTCGACCCGGCGGGGAACCGCTCATGGACCGTGATCTCGTGGGACGGGTCCCGGAGCTTCATCAGGATGGAAAAGTACAGCCCGGCGGGTCCGCCGCCGACACAGGCGACCTTCACACGACACTCCATGGTGACACAGGGCAACCGAACGAGAGTGCAGGGTAGCAGTCCGTGACGATCGAGCGGTTCAACGCCGCCGTGTCCCGCGCGGCGGCTGGTCGCTCCTCCGAGGCGTCCGATGCTAGAAATGGGACATGAGCGGACGTCGCCGACGAACCGGGCAGAAGGCGGGCCGCCCGTTCGCCGGCCTGTCGCGGCCGCGCGGCCGGGACGGCCACCCGGGGTCGAAGCAGCCGCCCAAGGGAGCGCACGGCCTGTTCGGCGAACGCAGCGCCGCCGGGCAGGTGCTCTTCCTCCAGATCGTGGTCGCGGTGCTGCTGATCACGGCCGCGGTGGTCGCCCTCGCCTTCCAGGCGCGCCACGACAGCGAGCGGGACGCCCAGGACCGCTCGCTCACCGCCGCCGAGGCGTTCGCCGACGCTCCCGGCACCGTCGACGCACTGCGCTCCTCCGATCCGACGGCCGTACTGCAGCCCCATGTCGAAAAGGCCTGGCAAGGGTCGGGGGTGGACTTCATCACCGTCATGGCCAGGGACGGCACCCGGTACGCCGACACCGACCCCGCGCTGATCGGTGTCCGCGCCGAGGGCGTCGAGCGGGCGGCTTCCGGAACGGCGTTCACGGAGATCTTCGAAGGCGCGCCGAACGACGCGGCCCGCGCCGTCGTCCCGGTCACCGACCCGGGCGGGGCGATCGTCGGCCTGGTCGGCGCCGGTGTCGGCATCCAGAACGTCGGGGACGCGGTCGACCGGCAACTGCCGGTGCTCCTCGGCGCCGCCGCGGCCGCACTCGTCCTGGCCGCGGGCAGCTCCGCACTCGTCAGCCGGCGGCTGCGCCGGCAGACCCACGGACTCGGGCCCACCGAGATGACCCGGATGTACGAGCACCACGCCGCGGTGCTGCACGCCGCCCGTGAAGGCGTCCTCATCGTGGGCGGCGACGGGCGGCTGACCCTCGCCAACGACGAGGCGCGTCGGCTCCTGGAGCTGCCCGTCGACGCGGAGGGGCGCCGGGTCACGGAGCTGGGGCTCGACGCGGACACGGCCCGACTGCTCGCCTCGGGCCGGACCGTCACCGACGAGGTGGTCCTGGCGAACGACCGGCTGCTGGCCGTGAACACCCGGCCGACGGCCCCGTACGGCGGCCAGTCCAGCATGGTCGCGACGTTCCGTGACACCACCGAACTGAGGGCACTGTCCGGTGCGGCCGAAGTGGCCCGGCAGCGGCTGCAGCTGCTGTACGAGGCGGGCGTGCGGATCGGCACGACACTGGACGTGGCGAAGACGGCGGAGGAGCTGTCGGAGGTGGCGGTCCCCCGGTTCGCCGACTTCGTGACCGTGGAGCTGCTGGACCCCGTCCTCCGTGGCGAGGAGCCCACCGGCGAGCACACGGAGATGCGCCGCACCGCCCTCACCGGCATCAACGCGGAGCCGCCCCTCCAGCCGGTCGGCGACCTCATCCTGTTCGACGAGCCCACCACTCCGATGGCGGCGGCGCTGGCCGGCGGTCACGCGGTCCTGGAGGCCGATCTCGCCGAGGCACACGGCTGGCGCGCCCCCGATCCCGAGGGCGCCGAGCGAGCCCTCGCGTACGGCATCCACTCACTGGTCTCGGTGCCGCTGAAGGCCCGGGGCGTCGTGCTCGGCATGGCCAACTTCTGGCGGTCCGCGCGGGACGAGCGGTTCGAGGAGGAGGACCTGGCGTTCGCCGAGGAGCTGGCCGCGCGCGCCGCCGTCGCCATCGACAACGCCCGCCGTTTCACCCGTGAGCACGCCATGGCCGTCACGCTGCAGCGCAGCCTGCTGCCCCGGGTGCTGCCCGAGCACGAGGCCCTGGAGGCCGCCCACCGCTACCTCCCGGCGCAGGCCGGGGTGGGCGGCGACTGGTTCGACGTCATCCCGCTGCCCGGCTCGCGGGTCGCCCTGGTGGTGGGCGACGTGGTCGGCCACGGACTGCACGCGGCGGCCACCATGGGCCGGCTCCGCACCGCGGTCCACAACTTCTCCGCGCTCGACCTGCCGCCGGACGAACTCCTCGGCCACCTCGACGAACTGGTGTCCCGCATCGACGAGGAGGAGAGCGGCGACCCGGCCGGTGCCGGCATCAGCGGAGCGACCTGCCTCTACGCCATCTACGACCCCGCGTCGGGGCACTGCTGCATGGCCACGGCAGGGCACTACGCCCCTGCGGTGGTCCTGCCCGACGGCAGCGTGGAGTTTCCCGACCTGCCCGTCCTGCCCCCACTGGGCCTCGGCGGCGGGCCGTTCGAGACCGCGGAGGTCAGCCTGCCGGAGGGCAGCCGGATCGTCCTGTACACCGACGGGCTGGTCGAACAGCGCGACCGGGACGTCGACACGGGTCTCCGCCTGTTGCGCACCGCCCTGTCGAATCCGGCGAACCACACCCCGGAAGAGACCTGCCAGGCCGTGTTCAGCGCCATGCTGCCGGCGCACCGCCGCGACGACATCGCCCTGCTGGTGGCCCGGACCCGCCTCCTGGAACCCGACCGGATCGCCGACTGGGACGTACCGTCCGACCCCGCCGCCGTGGCACCCGTCCGCGCCGCCTGCGGCCGCCGGCTGGAGAGCTGGGGCCTGGAAAGGCTCGGCTTCACCACGGAACTGATGCTCAGTGAGCTGATCACCAACGCGATCCGCTACGGCTCCGAACCGATCCATGTACGCCTGATGTACACCAGCAGCCTCATCTGCGAGGTCTCCGACGGCAGCAGCACCTCCCCGCATCTGCGCAGGGCGGCCACCACGGACGAGGGCGGACGCGGCTTGTACCTGGTCTCCCAGATGGCCGGCCGCTGGGGCACCCGGTACACCCCCACGGGCAAGGTGATGTGGACCGAACAGTCCCTGCACAACGGCCGCCAGCCGACACCGGAGTTGCTGCTGGACGATCTCGCCTGGTGACCGGGGCGCCTGACGTCCAGCATGGCCGAGATGCTCAGTCGAAGGGTGCAGCGTAGAGATCGGCGTGGTGAGAGCCGCCGTCGAGGAGGAGACGGCCGCAGCACATCACCGCACTCGTCGGTCCGGCAGGCGAAAGCCGTTGAACAGGTCGTCCATGCCTTTCAGCGCCAGCCGGGTGGGGACGGCACGGACCGCGAGGTCGCGGGCCGCCACGGCGAGCGGATGGCGGACGGTGCCCAGGCGGCCGACCCGGCGGGCGCGGACGCGTACGGCGTCGGTGCGGTCGCGGCGGGCGGTGGTGTACGCGGCGAGGGCCGCCGGGATGCCGTCCGAGCCGTCACCGCCGTCCCCGGCGGGCAGCAGGTGGGCGAGGACCACCGCGTCCTCGATGGCCTGGCAGCCGCCCTGGCCGAGATTCGGGGCCATGGCGTGGGCGGCGTCTCCCAGCCAGGCGATCCGGCCGTGGTGCAGGCGCGGGAGCGGGGCGGCCAGCTCGTAGAGGTCGTGTCGGAGAACATGGGCGTGGGTGAGGCGATCGACGCGGTCCAGCAGGGCCGGAATCGGGTCGTGCCACGAGCCGAAGCGGCGGCGGAGTTCGGCACGGGAGTCGGCCGACCGTATGCCGGCCGGAACGACCGCGGTGGCGTAGAGGTAGTACCGGCCGTCGGAGAGCGGGGTCACGCCGAACCGCTCGCCCCGCCCCCAGGTCTCGCTCATGGCCGGTATCCGCAGGTCCGGAGCTTCCACGAGGGCCCGCCAGGCCGTCTCGCCGATGTAGCGCAGGCCGGGATGGGTGGGGAAGTGCGCGCGGCGGAGCGGGCTGTGGATCCCGTCGGCGGCGACCACCAGATCAGCGGGAAGGTCCGGTCCGGCTTCCGTACGCGGGACCGGGCGGCCCGCGGCGTCGTCGACGGCGGTCACGGCAGTGCCGTAGCGCAGGGCGTCCACCGGCAGGGCGCCGGCCAGCGCGGCCGTGAGGGCCGGGCGCGGGACGGCGATCGGTGGCATCCCGTAGCGCGCCGCCAGCGCGGAGGTTTCGGTCCGGGTGAGCCACTGGCCGTCGGGGCGACGCACACCCATGGTGGCGGGCACGGCGCTTCCGGTGGCCCGGGTGATGTCCACGCCGATGGCGCGGAGCGCGCGCAGTGCGTTGGGAGCAAGGCCGATACCGGCGCCGGTGGCGGGTTGTTCAAGGGCGCATTCGCAGACGGTGACCTGCCAACCACGGCGGTGCAGTGCCACCGCGGCCGTGAGGCCACCGATTCCGGCTCCGACCACGACGGCGCGAAGTCTCGGCATGGTGCCTCTCTTCCTTCGGTTCGGGCACTCACCGCACGCGCAGGGCGGCTGCTGCCGTGTGGTGCGCGTGTGTGGTGAGGCTGCTTTGCGAAGTCGAATTGTCGCAGCCGGCCCCGGGGGAAGGAGCCCGTCCCATGAAGTGGGAGTCGGGAACCACGGACGGTCGCCGCCCCACCAGGGATGTCCGGGGGACGGTGGGCACGCCGCCGGTCGCGGGGAGGCGGGCGGGCCGGCTTGAGAACCCGGCGACCGGGGGCGGCGCCGGCGGTTCAGTGCTCGCAGAGGGAGAATTCCCGCTCGTAGAGCTGATCGTTGTGTTCGTCGACGAAGAACTTGCGTTCCCGCATGAGTTGTTCGCGGTAGTTCTTGGCCTGTTCAAGCGTCATGGTGGAGGTGTCGGACCACGGTTGCTGCGGTGGCACATCGGATGTCGACATGATCTTCTGCGACGGGTCCACCAGGAAGAACGCGAGAATTTCGCGGTGTCCCGGGCGGGTGGGGTCCATGAGACGGAATGGGCCGACCCGGTGTTGCAGGAAGCCCAGCGGACTGACACCGCAGCCGTGGTCCCTGTCCACTGCCACGGCGCTGCGGAGGCTCAGCGGGTGGAAGCACCTGTGGATGAGCACGACCCCGGCACCCCACACGGCTCGGCCAGAACCCCTGCGGGAATCCACGGCCGGAGCGGACGCACGAAAGGCCGCCCTCCCATGGATGAGAGAACGGCCTCCGACCTGCGTTTACGCATGGTCGGGACGACAGGATTTGAACCTGCGACCCCTTGACCCCCAGTCAAGTGCGCTACCAAGCTGCGCCACGTCCCGGTGCGCGTCGCCGTGGCGTACCGCCGGGCTCCGCGCGCAAGAGAACATTACCTCACTCCGTGACCGTGTCCGACTCGCGGGCCAGCAGCGCGCGCGTGGCCAGGGTGTCGGCGCCGCAGGCGGCGGCCAGGTCGGCGGCGCGGGCGAGCTCCGCCGGGGAGCGCAGGGCGAGGCCGTACTCGAACCGGGCCAGCGCGTGTTCGTACGCCGACGGGGACGCCTGCAGGTGGCGCACCGCCTGGCCGAGGAGCTGGACGGCCTCCTCCGGGCGGGCGAACAGGGCGGCGCAGCGCAGGGCCTCGCCGATGGCGGTGTCGGTGCCGAAGCGCTCGGCCTGGACGCGGGCCCGGGTGGCGAACCGGGCCGCGCGGGAGGGGTCCTCGTCGGCGAGGGCGCGGGCCAGGTCGCAGGCCCAGGGCGCCCAGATGCCGTTGTGACGGTCGCGGCTCTCCAGGGCGGCTCCGGCCGCCTCCAGTTCGGCGACGGCCTCGCGGGTGCGGCCCTGGGCGAGCAGCAGCCTGCCGCGGACGCAGGGACCGTCCGGCATGACGATGGCGCTGGGCCAGGGCGGGCCGAAGCGGTAGCGGTCGGCGACCGTTTGCGCTTCCGTCACCCGGCCGCGGGCGAGCAGCGTGTCGATCAGGAGGGCGGCGGCGTCCCACTGGACGGCCAGGCCACTGCCGACGCGGTCGGCGAGGCGCAGGCCCTCGCGCAGGAAACCCTCGGCCGCGGTCAGGTCGCCACCGCGGCGGTGGACCAGCCCGAGGAGCGTGTGGGCGAACGCCAGGTGGGCGCCGCTCCAGCCGGAGATCTCGTAGGCGCGCACGGCCTCCTCGAACATGGCCCGGGCGCGGTCGAGCCGATCGGTGAAGGCGTAGGCGATGCCGGCCATGGCCGGTGTCTCGAAGCCCCATTCGGTGTCGGTCCAGCCGAGGCCGCGGGCGGGGCGGCCGTCGACGAGGGCGCGGTCGCACAGGTGGAGGACGAGGTCGGCGTTCTCGCCGCGCAGCATGGCGTCGAACGCCCGCAGGGTGAGCAGGGCGCGTTCGGCGTTGTCCCTGCCCGGGAGGTGGTCGGCGAGTGCGGCGAGGCGGCGGGAGCGGCCCCCGCCGTCGTCCTCGGCCTCCTGGAACCCCTCGTACATGAAGTGCGCGGCCTGGAGTCGCATTCTGGCCGGGCCGGGCGGGGTTCTCGCGGCCTCGGTGGCGACGGTGAGTGCGGCTTCGCGCAGTCGGCTGCTGTGGGCGAGGGCCTGGGCCAGGCGGCACGTCGCGTCGGTGCGGACGTCGCCTGCGAGACCGGGGAGGGCCAGGGCGGTGCGCAGGTGGCGCACGGTGGCGGCCGGGGAGGTGAGGAGGGCGGCGCAGCCGAGTTCGTAGAGGACCTGCGCGTACGCGTGGGGTGGTGGAGGCTCCTGGAGGGCTCGTTCCAGGCAGCGGCGGGCCGCGGCGGGCGCGCCGACGGCGAGGTGCTCGCGCGCCGCCTCGCGGAGCTGGGCGACGACCTCCTCGTCGTCGTCCGGGTGGATCTCCAGCAGGTGGCGGGAGGCGGCCGCGGCGCCGAGGCCCGCGCAGGTGACGGCCCAGGCCGCCCGGCCGTGCATGGCGGTGCGGGTGGCGGGCGGGATCGAGCGGTACACGGCGGTCGCGATCAGGGGGTGGACGAATTCCATGGGGTCGGAGCCGGTGACGATGCGGGCTTCCCTGAGCCGTTCCGCGCAGCTCTCGGCGTCCTCGGGGGCCATCCCGGCCAGGGAGGCGGCGAGCGTCGGAGAGATCTCGGTGCCGAGGACGGCGGCCGCCCAGGCCAGCCGGGTGGGCCCGGTGCCGAGCCGTTCCAGCCGGGAGACGAGGCCGGTGCCGCGTGCCGACGCCCCGAGGTCGCGCAGGAGCGGAGCCGACGTCTCGACCGGGGCGAGCATCCGGTCCCGGACCTTCGCGAGGAGTTCCACCGTTTCGTACGGGTTTCCTCCGGTGACGGCCCACACCTCGTGGCAGAACCGGTCGTCGGCCTCGTCACCGAGGGTGGAGCGGGCCAGTCGGGCGGTGGCCGGCGGGGTCAGCGGGCGCAGGGCGACCCGCAGCCGGGCCTCTGCGCCGAGCCGGTCGAGCAGCTGCGCCCCGGGGGCGAACTCCCGGCCGGGGCGGTGGGCGGCGACGACGAGCAGCGGGAGCCCGCGCAGGACGTCGCAGAAGGAGGCGAGCCAGGTCAGGGATTCGGTGTCGGCCCAGTGCGCGTCGTCGACGAGCAGCACCAGGGGCCGGCGGCGATGCCGCTCGGCGAGCCGTACGACGACCCAGTCGAGGCCGTCGCGCACGCCCTGCGGGTCCGGGGCCGGCCCGGCGGGGGACGCGAGACCGAGGGCGGGTGCCGTGATGTCGTACCGGTCGCCGAACAGCCGGCGGAGGTCGTCGTCGGGGAGCGGCTGCAGGGCGGGCCGCAGCAGTTGGCGTAAGACGTGGTAGGGCACGGAGGTCGTGGTCTCGACGCCGCGGGCGGTACGGACGGTACAGCGGCCGCCGGCCAGCCGGTGGACCGTGTCGAGCAGCGCCGTCTTGCCGATGCCCGCCTCGCCGCGGTAGACGAGCAGGCCGCCACGGGCGGCCGTGCCGCACAGTGCCTCCAGGGCCCGGGCGGCTGCCGCGAGCTCCGGCTCCCGCTCCAACAGCGGTACGGACACCCGGTGTTCCGGCCGGGACGGCAGCATCGGCCTACCTCCCCACGAGTACCCGGCAAGTCACCACGACTTCCGGGTATTCGAGCGTAACCGCGTGCCCCGGGTGGCGGACATGGTTCGGACACTCCCCGCCGGAAGGGTGACAATCGTTGGGTGAACAGGACACGGAGGGACCGGGACGAGGAGGGGCGGGCACGCAGCGCGCGTCCCCGGGACGGGCTGGGGCGCCCGTTGCCGTACGGTGCCGAAGGGGTGGAGCGCCAGCCCGAGGGCGTGGTGCGGACGCCGGAGGAGACGCTGCGGGAGGCCCAGCGGCTGCTGGACGGGGGGCTGCCGTTCCATGCCCACGAGGTCCTGGAGGACGCCTGGAAGTCCGGTCCGGCGGACGAGCGGGAGCTGTGGCGGGGGCTCGCCCAGCTGGCGGTGGGGCTCACGCACGCGGCCCGCGGGAACGCGGCGGGCGGTGCGCGGTTGCTGCTGCGCGGCGCGGACCGGATCGTCGCGTACGCGGACGCCGACACCGAGGCGGACGCGGGGCTCGACCGGTACGGCATCGACGTCGGCGGGCTCGCGCGGTGGGCCCGGGCGCTGGCGGGCCGGCTGGAGGGTGCGGGGGCGGTGGATCCGGCGGCCGAGGCGCCGCGGCTAACGCTCGCCGGGCTCGACCAGGACGACGTCCAGGGTGCGGGGGCCGTGCACGCCCTCGACCCGGTCGAGTTCGATGTCGCTGGTGGCGGAGGGGCCGGAGATCCAGGTCAGGGGCCGGCTGGGGGTGAGCCGGGGCAGGGCCTGGGGCAGTGAGGCGACGACTTGGCCGGGGACGCGGATCACGCAGATGTGGAGGTCGGGGACGAGGGTGAGGGCGCGGCGCCCCTGTCCCGGGCCGGCGTCGAGGACGATGGTGCCGGTTTCGGCGATCGCGAGGGCGCAGGTGGTGACGACGGCGTCGGTGGCGTCGAGGTCGGCGGGGGTCAGTCCTGGGTCGTGGCGCTGTTCGGCGCCGGTGGCGGTGAGCCAGTGGGCCGGGAGGCCGGGCGGGACGACCACGGAGCGGGCCCGGTGGGCGGTGAGCAGGGTGGCGATGGTGTGCGGGAGCCGGAGCTCGGTGGTGCGGTGGGTGCGGGCCCGGTAGTCGCTGAGGTGGTGGTCGAGGAGGTCGACGAGGGCGGTGGGGTCGTCGGGGGTGTGGCTGGTGGCGTAGTCGCGGGTCGGTTCGGGGGTGTCGGGGGCGTGGGTGAGGGCGCCACGGATGCGGCCGAGGATCTGGTCGCGGCTGCTCATGAGTGGTTCTTCTTCCACCAGGTGCGGAAGGGGCGGGGCGGGAGGGCGGGCAGGTCCCGGTCGTCGGTCCAGGAGCCGGTGCCGGGTGGTCTCGACGGGTGTGCCCGGCGGGTGGCGCCGGCGACCCGCTCGGCCGCGGCGAGTGCGGCGGGGTGGTCCAGGAGCCAGGTGGCCGCCCTGACCGCGGCCCGTTCCGCGCGGTGGCCGCTCTGCCCGGCGACCCTGGCGCGGAGGTGGACGAGGACCTCGGGGATGTCGATGGCGACCGGGCACACCTCGTAGCACGCTCCGCACAGCGAGGAGGCGTAGGGCAGGGAGGCGTCGACGGCACTGGTGGTGCCGCGCAGTTGCGGGGTGAGGATGGCGCCGATGGGGCCGGGGTAGACCGAGCCGTAGGCGTGTCCGCCGGCCCGCTCGTAGACGGGGCAGACGTTCAGGCAGGCCGAGCAGCGGATGCAGCGCAGCGCCTGCCGCCCGACCTCGTCGGCGAGGGCTCGGGTGCGGCCGTTGTCCAGGAGGACCAGGTGGAAGGCGGTGGGGCCGTCGGCGTCGGTGGTGCCGGTCCACATGCTGGTGTAGGGGTTCATCCGCTCGGCCGTCGAGGAGCGCGGGAGGGTTTGCAGGAAGACCTCCAGGTCGCGCCAGGACGGCAGGACCTTCTCGATGCCCACGACGGAGATCAGGGTCTCGGGGAGGGTCAGGCACATGCGGCCGTTGCCCTCGGACTCGACCACGACGAGGGTGCCGGTCTCGGCGACCATGAAATTGGCGCCGGAGATGCCGACCTTGGCGCGCAGGAACTTCTCCCGCAGGTGGAGGCGGGCGGCCTCGGCGAGGTCGGCGGGGGTGTCGGTGAGGTCGTCGGGCGCGGGGCGCCCCCAGGCGGCCATGCGGGTGCGGAAGATGTCGCGGATCTCGGCGCGGTTGCGGTGGATGGCCGGTACGAGGATGTGCGAGGGCCGGTCCTCGCCCAGCTGGACGATGAGTTCGGCGAGGTCGGTCTCGTAGGCGGCGACGCCCTCGGCCTCCAGGGCCTCGTTGAGGCCGATCTCCTGGGTGGCCATGGACTTGACCTTCACGACCTCGCTCTCGCCGGTCTCCTTGACCAGGCCGACGACGATCCGGTTGGCCTCGGCGGCGTCGGCCGCCCAGTGCACCCGGCCGCCGGCCGCGGTGACGGCCTCCTCCAACTGGAGCAGGTAGCGGTCGAGATGGCGCAGGGTGTGGTCCTTGATCTCCTTGCCCGCCTGTCGCAGACGGTCCCAGTCGTCGAGTTCGGCGACGGCCCGGGCGCGTTTGTCGCGGATGGTGTGTGTCGCGTGCCGGAGGTTCTCCCGCAGCGTCGTGTTGTCCACGGCGGCCGCGGCCGCCTCCGGGAACGCCGGCATTCCGACGAACACTCCGCTCATCGCCACGGCTCCTCTTCGGTACTGGCGAGAATCTCGGCGATGTGCGCGACGCGCAGCGGCTCCCGCCGCCGGCGCACGAGGCCGTCCAGGTGCATCAGGCACGAGCTGTCCGCCCCGCACAGCACGTCCGCTCCGGTGCCGGCCGCCGCGCGCACCTTGTCGCGCCCCATCGCCACCGACACGGCGGGGTTCTTCACGGCGAAGGTGCCGCCGAAGCCGCAGCACTCCTCGGCACCCGGCAGTCCCCGCAGTTCCAGGCCCTTCACCGCCTCCAGCAGCCGGCGCGGGCGGTCACCCAGGCCGAGGACGCGCAGTCCGTGGCAGGAGGGGTGGTAGGTGACGGTGTGCGGGAAGTACGCGCCGACGTCGGTCACGCCCAGCACGTCGACCAGGAACTCCGTCAGTTCGAAGACGCGGGGGGCCAGTCCCGTCTCGCCGAGCCGGGGGTAGTTGTCCCGGATCATGGCGGCGCACGAGCCGGAGGGCGTGACGACGTACGCGTACCCCTCGAAGGCCCCGGCCGTGCGGCGTACGAGGGTCAGTGTCTCGTCGCGGTATCCGGTGTTGTACTGCGGCTGGCCGCAGCACGACTGGCCGGCGGGGAAGTCGACCCGGACGCCCAGCCGTTCCAGGAGCCGGACGGTGGCCACGCCCGTGGACGGATACACGGCGTCGTTGACGCAGGTGATGAAGAGGGCGACGCGCATGCGGGCAGCCTATGCCCGGTCCGGGGTGAGGGGCAGGAGCCGCCGCTGCGCCGTTCACCAGGTGAGATGGAGGGCTTCCGGCGAACGGTGGATCATGGTGGGCCGCATGACGACCGGCTGCTCCTCGTCGAGGCGCAGGCCGGGAAAGCGGCGGATGAACAGTTCGAGGGTGAGCCTCAGTTGTTCACGCGCGAGCAGGGAGCCCGGGCAGCCGTGCGGGCCGTGGCCGAAGGCGACGTGGCGCACGGGGGTGCGGGTGATGTCGAAGGTGTCGGCCCGTTCGTAGCGGCTCTCGTCCCGGTTGGCGGAGCCGTAGGCCACGAAGACGGTTGCTCCGGCGGGCAGTTCGGTGCCGGCGAGGGTGACCGGTCGGGTGGTGGTGCGGCGGAAGCCCTGGACGGCGGTGTCGTACCGGGCGGCTTCCTCGACGGCCGCGGGGACGAGCTCGGGTTTCGCGCGGAGCAGTTCCCACTGGGAGCGGTCGCGGAGCAGGTGGAGCAGGGTGGTGCCGATGAGTGCGGTGGTGGTCAGGTGCCCGGCGATCAGGAGGTTCTGGAGGTTGGAGACCAGTTCGTGCCGCTGGTCGGGGGTGAGTTCGCCGGTGCCGGGGGCGAGCGCGGTGACGAGCGCCGAACAGAGGTCGGCACGCGGCTGCGCGCGCCGGGCCCGTATGAGGCTGTCGAGCATCTGCTGGAGGGCGACGACGTCCTCGGCCGCGGCGACCTCTTGCGCCTCGGTGAGCGGGCGGAACAGTAACTCCTCCGCGCGGTGGCCGCCGTGCACGGCGGCGGGTACGTCGTCGGGGTCGAGTCCGATGAGCCGCCCGATCACGGCGCCGGGCAGTTCGCGGGCGTACGCGCTCATCAGTTCCGTCCCGCCGTCCTCGGCGAAGCCGTCGGCGAGCGCCTCGGCCCGCTCGGCGGCGTAGGGGACGAGTGCGGCGATCCGGGCGGCGGACAGGCCGCTGTTGAGGGGGGCGCGGTGGCGGCGGTGGGCGGCGCCGTCGGTGGACACGACGGTGGGCCGTTTGCCGAAGCCCCGGGCGAGGACCGCCAGGGCGGCCGGGGAGGGCGTGACGTCGGGGCGCAGTGCCTGGACGGAGGAGAAGTCGCCGTCGCGCAGCAGCACTTCCCGTACGTCCGCGTCGCGGGCCACGAGCCAGGAGTCGAGTTCGGGGACGAAGGTGAGACCCTCGGTCCGCCGGGCGCGCGCGTACAGCGGATAGGGGTCGCGCTGGAGGGCGTCGAGCCTGCCGTGCGGGGTGTCGGGGTCATGGCCGGTCGGCATGCTGCGCCTCCTGGGCGGAAAGGGTTGCGGGCCTGGTGCCTGCGGTGCGCGGCGCGTGGTGCGGGGGTGACGGGATGCGGGTCGTGCGGTCCGGTCATGGTGCACGACGGGCCGTGGCGGCGGGAAGGCCGCGAACGCGTCAGGCGCGCAGGGCCGGCAGGAGGACCGCGTCGACGAACGCCGGGAGGCTGTCGGCGTCGGGGAACCGGTCCTCGAAGAGCCGCTCGACGCGCAGGACCCCGAGGAAGCAGGGGGCGGTGAAGGCGATCGCCGGGTTGCCGGCGGCGATCTCGCCGCGCTCGACGGCGCGGGTGAGCATCGCGTCGAGGGCCGCCACCTCGGGTGCGATAACGGTGTCGCGCAGGGCCTCGCGCAGGTCGGGGTGCTGGAGGTAGGCCTGGCCGACGGCTTCCATGAGCTCGGTGTCGGTGCTGCGGCGAGCGGCGGCGGCCCGGGCCGCGGCACGCAGGTCGCCTGCCAGGGAGCCGGTGTCGATGCCGGTGAAGAGAGCGCAGCGGCTCGTGTCGAGTGCGGCGGTGACCAGCTGTGCCTTGGTCTTCCACTGCCGGTAGAGCGTTGCCTTGCCGCACTTGGTACGGGCGGCGACGCCCTCCATGGTCACGGCGTCGTAGCCGCCCTCCCTGAGCAGGTCGAGCACGGCTCCGTACAGCTCCAGCTCGCGCTCGGGCGTGATCTTGCTGCGGCGCGCGGCGGCCGTGGCGGCCTGCGTGGACATCCTTCACTCCCCGGGTGTGCCCTGCCGGCGGTTTCCTCTCTGCACGTCCGAGGGTAGGTCCCGGCCAATCGAGACGCAAGCGTATCGAGACGTTTGCGTCTCGATAACTTCGGATCTACGCTTCACCCGTTTACTGCTGATTCGATCTGTCGAAGGGGTCCGGGCATGGCCGGCGGGATACGTCCTCCGGGCCCCGGGACGACCGCTGTCCCGGGGCCCGCGGACCGCGGCACCGCGCCGCGGCGCCCGCCCCTGGTGCGTGAGCTGCTGCTCGTGACCGTGCTCTTCCTCGTCTACAAGGCGGGCCGGCTGGTCGCGAACGGCCACGAGGCCCGTGCCTTCCGCAACGCCGGCCGGGTCTGGGACCTGGAGCGGGCGGCGCATCTGCCGGGCGAGGGCCGGGTGCAGTGGCTGCTGCTGCGGGACGACGGTGTGGTCCACCTCGCCAACACGTACTACGCGTGGGTGCACTTCCCGGCCACGATCGCCTTCCTGGCCTGGCTGTACTGGCGCAGGCCGGCCCACTACCTCTGGTCCCGGCGGGTGCTGGCACTCCTCACGGCCGCCGCGCTCGTCCTCCACCTGTGGGTGCCGCTCGCTCCCCCGCGGATGCTCGCCGCCTTCGGGCTGGTCGACACCGCGCGGATCTACGGGCCGTCGGTGTACGGGGCGTCTCCGGAGACGGACACGCTGGCGAACCAGTTCGCGGCGATGCCGTCCCTGCACTTCGGCTGGGCGCTGATGGTCGCGATCGGGCTGATCGCCGCCACCGCCGGCCGGTGGCGGCCGCTGTGGCTGCTCCATCCGCTGGTCACGCTGCTGGTGGTGGTCGGCACCGCCAATCACTACTGGCTGGACGCCCTGGCCGCCACCGCCCTGCTGGGCGTCGCCCTCCTCGTCGTACGAGCACCCGGGACACCGCCCCGCGTGCCGCGTCGGCTGCGGACGGTGCCGGCATGAGGGCCACCCTTCTCGCGGTACTGCTCTCGCTCGCCTCGGCCGCCGGGTACGCCCTGGCCGCCGTCGTCCAGTCGTGGCTCGCCTCGGCGGGCCGTCCCGGGCGTGGCGCGCTGCGGGCGCTGCTCGCCCGCCCGCTGTGGTGGTGGGCGGTCGGTCTGAACGCGGCCGGTGCGCTCACCCATGTCGTGGCGCTGCACTACGGGCCGCTCACCCTGGTCCAGCCGCTGGGCGCGCTGACGCTGGTGGCGGCGCTGCCGGTGGGCGCGTACTGCGCGCGGCGGCGGGTGAGCCGGGCGGAGTGGCGCGGGGCGCTGTGGACGCTGGCGGGTCTGCTCGGTCTGGTGGCCGTGGTGGGGCCGGCCCGCCCCGGGGACACGCTGAGCCTGCCCGAGGCCCTGTCGGTCGCGGCGGCGACGGCGCTGCTGATCGCGGTACTGGTCCGCCGCGGGGCCGGCGGGCGGGGCGGTCGCGGGCTGGGGCACGCGACCGCGTCGGGCGTCGCCTCCGGTGTGGCGTCGGCGCTCACCCAGACGGTCACGGCCTCGCTCGCACGGGAGCTGCCCGGCGGGCCGCTGACGTGGTGGCAGACGACGCTGCTGGCGCTGCTGGTGTCGGTGTTCGCGACGGGCGGGCTGCTGCTGTCCCAGGCGGCGTACCGCGGCGGGCTCGCGGCCCCGCTGGCGGTGGTGAACCTCGCCAATCCGACGGCGGCCGCCGTCATCGGTCTCGCCCTGCTGGGCGAGACCTTCCGAGCGGGGCCGGCCGGCTGGGCGGTCGCCGCGGGGTCGGCTGCGGTGGCCGCGCGCGGGGTCGTCCTCCTGACGGCCGGTCATCCGGAGGCTGCCGTGCCGGTGCCGCGCGGCCCCGAACCGGAGCCCGATCCGGTCACGGCCTGAGCAATTCCTGGAGCAGGGCCGCGTGACTGCGCTCCCCCGGGTCCTTGGCCGCGGTGAGCAGGGTGACCGGGCCCTTCCTGACGAGCTCGCGCAGCCGGTCGAGCGCCTCGGCGGCCTCCGGCGCGGCCAGCTCGGCCTCGTAGCGCCGCCGGAACTCCTCGTGGCTGCCCTCACCGGCGTGATACCAGCGCCGCAGCTCGGTCGACGGCGTCACCGACTTGGGCCACTCGTCGATGTGGGCGTCCTCCTTGGACAGCCCGCGGGGCCAGAGCCGGTCGACGAGGACGCGTATCCCGTCGTCCGGCCTGACCGGATCGTAGACGCGGCGGAGCTTGGGGCGTGATGCGGCTTTCGTCATGGTCCCAACGTAGGAGGCGCACGGCCGTGCCGCCGGGGCGGGCTGCGCCGCACGGGCGAGTGCGCGGCGTGCGGGGCCGGTAGGCGGCGCACGGGACCGGGACGCACGGCGCGGCCAGGTAGGCCGAATACGGCGTTCCCGTGGACGCGTGGCCGGGGAAACCTGGCCCCGCGTCCTTCGCGTACGAGCACAGCCATCCGCCCCTGAGGACAGGACGTGCAGGAGGCCCTGAGGATGTCACCCACCTATGACGTGATCGTGGTCGGCCTGGGCGGGATGGGCAGTGCCGCCGCGCACCATCTGTCCGCGCGCGGGGCCCGGGTGCTGGGACTGGAGAGGTTCGGCCCGGTCCACGGCCGGGGCTCCGGCCACGGCGGTTCGCGGCTCGTCCGCCAGTCGTGCGCCGAGGACCCGGCCCATGTGCCGCTGCTGCGGCGTGCCCGCGAGCTGTACGAGCGGCTGGAGCGGGACACCGGTCGCGACATCACGACGCGGTGCGGCGGGCTGGTGCTCGGCAGGCCCGGGTCCCGGACCGTCGCCGGTTCGCTGCGGGCGGCCGAACGATGGGGGCTGCCGCACGAGATGCTCGACGCCGGGGAGATCCGCCGCCGTTTCCCGACCCTCGCCCCGGACGACGACGAGGTGGCTCTGTACGAGCCGCACGCCGGGCTGCTGCGGCCCGAGAACACGGTCGCCGGGCACCTCCAG
This sequence comes from Streptomyces sp. STAM6, assembly GCF_054963715.1. NCBI lineage: Bacteria > Bacillati > Actinomycetota > Actinomycetes > Kitasatosporales > Streptomycetaceae > Streptomyces > Streptomyces sp. STAM6. The sequence goes on from NZ_JBUEFZ010000007.1 coordinate 213,794, forward strand.
CTCGCCACCCGGGCGGGCGCGGCCCTGCACTGCGACGAGCCGCTGCTGCGCTGGGAGCCGTACCGCGACGGAGTGCGGGTGCACACCGCCGAGGACACCTACACCGCGGGGCAGCTGGTGGTCTGCCCGGGCGCCTGGGCGCCTCGCCTCCTCAGCGGCCTGGGGGTGCCGTTCCGGATCGAGCGGCAGGTCATGCACTGGTTCCAGCCGGAGGGCGGCACGGCGGCGTTCCGGCCACAGCACCACCCGGTCTACGTCTGGGAGGACGCGGCGGGCGTGCGGATGCAGGGGTTCCCGGCGATCGACGGGCCGGACAGGGGCGCCGAGGTCACGCTCGCGGGCGCGGGCACCGTGTGCACGCCGGAGACCATCGACCGGACCGTGCACCGGCACGAGGTCGAGGAGATGGCCGCCCGGGCCGCCCGGCTCGTACCGGCCCTCCCCGGCCGCTTCCTGAGGGCCGCCACCCGCATGTCGTCCACCACGGCCGACGGGCGCTGCGTCGTCGGGCGCCATCCGCACCACCCGGAGACGGTCACGGTCGCCTGCGGATTCTCCGGGCACGGCTTCGCGTTCGTGCCCGTGGTCGGTGAGATCCTCGCCGACCTGGTCCTGACCGGCGCGACCGCGCACCCCGTCGGGCTGTTCGACCCCCGGCGTCCCGACCGCCGCGCCCGCGCGTGCCGGTGAGCGGAGCGGCTCCTCGGGTCGCCGTATCCGGGTCGCCGAGCGGCTGGGCGGCGCAGGTGCGTGAGACCTTCACCGCCCGGCCGTGTGCGGTGCCCGGTCAGCGCCTCAGAGGCGCTGCCACAGCAGGGGCTGGTGGGTGGGTCGAAGGCCGCGCTGGGCCTGGTGCGGCTGGAGGCAGCGGTAGGTGACGCCGTTGTAGGTGACACGGTCGCCGACGGCGTACACCTTGCCGGGGGTCCAGGTGCCGGCCGTCTTGTCGCTGTCGGCCGTGTCGTCGGTGGTGGTGGTCCTGAGGGTCAGTCCGTACTCCTGGAGCAGCGGGTTGATCGGCTGGTGGAACGTCGTGCCGCCGCTGCGGCAGTTCCCCGAGCCGCCCGAGGTAACGCCCTGGGCCTGGCTGCCGGACACGTAGGAGCCGCCCGAGTCGCCCGGCTCGGCGCAGACCGTCGTGCGGGTCAGGCCGCGCACGGTGCCTTGGAGGTAGGAGACGCTGGTGTTGTGCTGTTCGATGGTGCCGCAGTGCCAGCCGGTGGTGGAGCCCGAGCGGCAGATGGAGGCGCCGACGAGGGCCTCGGCGGACCCTGCGACCTGGATGTTCTGGTCGCTCTGCCCCTTCACGTAGGGAGTTGCCTTCCAGTCTCCGTTGGTGCCGACCCAGGCCATGTCGGTGCCGGGGAAGGCGGAGGCCTTGAAGGCGCCCTGGGCCACCCGGTTGAACCCGTGGGTGGCGTCGCCGGCGCTGCCGCAGTGCCCGGCCGTGGCGAAGCCCTCCTGGGTTCCCGAGGCGACGGCGAAGCCGACGGAGCACCGGCCGCTGCCGATGTAGAAGGCGTCGCCGCCCCTGATGTCGTGCAGGAGGCGCGGGCGCTCCGAGGACGTCCGCACGCGGATGAGACCGCGGTCGAGACCGGTGGCGGTGATGAACGCCTCGGCCGCCGAGCGCTTGGTGGCCTGGAGCGTCACCGTGTTGGTACGGACGTCGACGTACCAGACGGGGGCGTCGACGGTCGTGGTCCGGACGGCTGTGCGGTCGAGTGACGCCTTGGCGGCGTCGAGTTCGACCAGCCCGTACCGGACGACCTCGGCCTCGGCGCCACCGGCCTTGATCACGGGGACGTCGGCGGCGTCGGTGGTGGCCACGGTGAGACTGTCGGAGAGCGCGCCGCGCACCCACGCCCCGGCGAAGTCCTTGCCCAGGTAGTTCTGCAGACGGCCGGCGATCGCGCCCGCCTCCGCCTCGTTCATCAGCCGGGTCTCGGCCTGTGAGGGCGTGAGGCCCAGGTCGCGCGCCATCGCCCGGAGCAGCTCGGGGGACGGCTTGTCCGCTCCGGGAGTCTCGGTTTCCGGTGTGTCGGGCGGCTGGGCGGTCGTGGGGGCGGGCGGCTCTGCCGCGGCGGCGCCGGGCAGCGCCGTCAGTGTGAGGGCGCCGACGGCGGTCAGCACGGCACACGCGACGGTGGCGTGTCTGTGGAGCATCGGGTGTCTCCTCCGGTTCGGTGGGGGAAGTGCCGGACCGTAGGTGTTGCCGAAAGCCCCTCGAAAGATGTCAGATTGTCGTTTTATTAGGCGTTTCGGGATACGGGGACGCCGCCCAAGCGGCGTAACCCGCACCCTGCCCCGCCCGTGAGCGGGTCATCCCGCGGCGGCCCCGGGCTCCCGGACGCCCGCCAGGTGTTCCGGACGCAGCAGCCCGCTCAGCACCTCGGCCGGCAAGAGGCCCTTCTCCAGTACGAGTTCGGCGACGCCCCGCCCGGTGGCGAGGGCCTCCTGGGCGATCCCGGTGGCCGCCGTGTACCCGATGTGCGGGTTCAGGGCGGTGACGAGGCCGATGGAGTTCTCGACCGCGGCGAGCAGCTCCGCCTCGTTGGCGGTGATCCCGGAGACACAGCGCTCCGCCAGGGTCAGGCAGGCGGCGCGCAGATGGGTGAGGGACTCGGACAGGGAGTGCAGGATGATCGGCTCGAAGGCGTTCAGCTGGAGCTGGCCCGCCTCCGCCGCCATGGTGATGGTGACGTCATTGCCGATGACCTCGAAGGCGACCTGGTTGACGACCTCGGGGATCACCGGGTTGACCTTGCCGGGCATGATGCTGGAGCCGGCCTGCACGGGCGGCAGATTGATCTCGTTCAGTCCGGCGCGCGGCCCGGACGACAGCAGCCGCAGGTCGTTGCAGGTCTTGGAGAGTTTGACGGCGATCCGCTTGAGCACACCGGACATCTGGACGAAGGCACCGCAGTCCTGGGTGGCCTCGACGAGGTTCACGGCGGTCACCAGCGGCAGCCCGGTGATGGCGGCGAGATGGCGCCGGGCGGCGTCGGCGTACCCGGCCGGCGCGTTCAGGCCCGTGCCGATGGCGGTGGCGCCCAGGTTGATCTCATGGACGAGCCGCACGGCCTCCGCGAGCCGGCTCTGGTCCTCCTCTAGCATCACCGCGTACGAGGAGAACTCCTGCCCGAGGGTCATGGGCACCGCGTCCTGGAGCTGGGTGCGGCCCATCTTCAGCACGTCACGGAACTCGTCGGCCTTGGCGGCGAAGGCCTCGCGCAGCACCGTCATCGCGTCGAGCAGCGCACCGACCGCGGTGATCGTGGCGATCCGGACGGCCGTCGGGTAGACGTCGTTGGTGGACTGGCAGAGGTTGACGTCCTCGTTGGGGTGCAGGTGCTCGTAGGCACCCCGGGGGTGGCCGAGGAGCTCCAGCGCCCGGTTGGCGACGACCTCGTTGGCGTTCATGTTCGTCGAGGTTCCGGCGCCGCCCTGGATGACGTCGACGACGAACTGGTCGTGGAGCGCACCGCCCCGGATCTCCCGGCAGGCCGCGGCGATGGCCTCGGCCTTCCGGGGTGCGAGCAGTCCCAGCTCGGCGTTGGCGAGGGCCGCCGCCTCCTTCACCGCGGCGAGCGCGTCGACGAGGTGGGGATAGGCCGAGATGGGGGTGCCGCTGATCGGGAAGTTCTCGGTGGCGCGCAGGGTGTGCACGCCCCAGTACGCGTCGGCGGGGACGTCGCGGTCACCGAGCAGGTCGTGCTCGGAGCGGTACGCGGGCAGCGTCATGAGGGTCCTTGGGTGCGGTTTGGTGCTGAGGCCCGGGCGAGGGGCCGAGGACGGCCCCGCCGGAGGCAGGGGAAGCGCGGGGGTCGTGAGGCCCTCAGAGAGCGCCGGCGGCATGGAGGCTGCCGACCACGGTGGCGCCGCCGTGCACGGGCATGCGGGCGAGCCCGTCGAGCAGCGCGGGATCCACGCCGCAGCGGACGAGCGCCGCGGCGGCCACCGGCATACGGGCCCGGTCACCGCCGTCGGCGATCTTCACACCGACGGCCCGGCCGTCGGGCAACGCGGCGACCTGCACGCCTTCGAAGCCGTCCTTGGCCAGCAGGCCCGGAACGGCCCGCATCAGCCGGGCGACGTCCCGCCCGGCCCCGGACGCCGCCTCGGGGTGGGCGCGCACGGCGTCGGCGACCCGGCGCTCGGGCGTGCCCGGAGCGGCGGAGGCGATCCGGGCGACGGCCCGGGTGAGGCCGAGCAGGGACACGGCGAACAGCGGGGCGCCGCAGCCGTCGAGAGTGACCCGGGCGACGGCCTGGCCGGTGAGGTCCTCCACCGTCGCGGCGAGGGCCGTCTGGAGCGGATGGCCCGGGTCGAGGTAGTCCTCCAGCGTCCAGTCCCGCAGCCGGGCGGTCATGAGCATGGCGGCGTGCTTGCCGGAGCAGTTCTGGGCGAGCCGGCTCGGCCCGAGTCCGCGCCGCAGCCACGCCTCGCGCTCCGGCGCCCCGTAGGGCAGGTCGGGCGTGTTGCGCAGATCGGACTCGGTGAGTCCGGCGTCGGCGAGGATGCGGCGGGCGCCTGCGATGTGCCGCTCGTCCCCGGAGTGGCTGGCGGCCGCGAGCGAGAGCGCCTCGCCGTCGAGCGGCAGGCCCGCGCGGACCATGCCGACGGCCTGGGCCGGCTTGAGTGCGGAGCGCGGGTAGAACGCCGCATCGATGTCACCCGCCGTGAATTCGACGTTCCCGTCGGGGCCGAGGACGACGACCGAGCCGTGGTGGACGCCCTCGACGATTCCGGCGCGTACGAGGTGGGCGAGGGGGACGTGCCGGGGGGCGCGTATCTCGGGGGCGGGGGCCGGGGCTGCGGGGACGAGCGCGTGGTTCATCGGGGTCCGTCTTCTGCGGGGCTCTCGGTGCGGTCGGGGCGCACGATGGAGGTCAGGGTCGTCTCGACACGGTCGAGGTGGTGTGCCATGGCGGCGACGGCGTCGTCCTCGGAGCCGTCGACGAGCGCCTCGACGATGGCCCGGTGCTCGCGGTTGGACTGCTCACGGCGGCCGCCGAGCTCGTTGAGGAACGCGGACTGGCGCGCGAGGGCGTCCCGGATCTCCTCGATCACCCGGCGGAAGACCGGGTTCTGCGAGGCCTCGGCGACGGCGAGGTGGAAGAGGGTGTCCATGGCCACCCATGCGGTGGTGTCGGTCTCCCGTTCCATCCGCTCCATCAGGTGGGCCAGGTGGTCCAGGTTCTCCGGGGTGCGCCGGGCGGCCGCGTACCCGGCGACCGGGATCTCCACGTGGCGGCGCACTTCGAGGAGGTCGCTGGCCGAGTAGTCGCCGAACGTGGGGTCTTCCACCGGCCCGTTGGAGACCACGAAGGTGCCCTTGCCGGTCCGCGACACGGTCAGCCCCATCACCTGGAGGGCCCGCAGAGCTTCGCGGAGTACCGGCCGGCTGACCTCGAGACGCCGGCAGAGCTCCGCCTCGGAGGGCAGCTTGTCCCCGATGGCGTACTCGCCGCGCTCGATGGCGCTCCTGAGGTGCCCGAGCACGGCTTCCATGGCGCTGACCCGGCGCGGGACCGCTCCGGCTGTCTGGCTGTCTGACAGGTTCACGGACTGATGTTCGGTGGCGCAAGTCAGCGCTGTCAAGCGCGGCCCCGGCGGGCCTCCGCCCACCCCTCCGGCCCGCGCTGGCCGAGAATCGCCGACCCCGCCCCGGGAAAAAGCGGAATCCGTTGACAGCCGGGCACTCCCGGGTGGAATGCTGTGCGCGCAAAGTGTGGAGAGAAAGAAAAGAGTCAATCACTCAACCATTTCTCTCTGCATCGTCCGCTTTTCGTGTTCCACCGGTTTTCGGAGGTACTGTGCCCAGACGCTCCTGGTTAGCCGTTCTCTCCTTGCTGCTCGCCGCCCTGGTCGGGTCGGCGACAGCGCCCGCGGCCTTCGCCGCGGACACGACGACGCAGGTGGAGGCCGGTCAGCCGGCCAAGGTGAGGCCCGATCTGAACGGGCTGCGCGTCAAGGACGTGAACGGTCCGGCGGTCTACCTGATCCTCGACGGCAAGCGCCGCCACATTCCCAACCCGGCCACGTACAATAATCTGTTCCGCGACTGGAACGGAATTCACGCGGTGCTCGACATCGGCAGCATCGACGACGGCGGACCGCTGTCCGACGGGGCCGTCCTGGGCAAGGCCCCGAATGCACCCGAGGTCTATCTCATCAGTAACGGAATGAAGCGCTGGATCACCAGCCCGGCCGCGATGGACAAGTACCACTTCGCCTGGAACAAGATCGTGAGCATCTCGCCGGTGGCCCTGCTGTCCATCCCGACAGGCCCCTCGATCTCCTGATCCTCCTCGCGGCCCACCGTTCCGCGGCAGCCCGATCCACCCAGGCCCCTGGCCTGAGCATCTCCCGGCCGCCTCCCCCGGCCGGCGCGCACGGGCCCGTCGGCACCCCCCGCCGGCGGGCCCCGTCGGCGCGCCGCTCATCCCGTCGGTGCGCCATACACGGACTCTCCACAACCGGTTGTCCTCGCTCAACCGCGCGGACGATGATCATCGACTAGCCTCGTGGGCGTCGATTCGAGTGTCGATCGGGGGGAACAACGATGAAGCCGCGTCTGGTTCTCGTACACGGGATCGGCGGCCCCCGGGACGCCCGCGCCGACCGGGACGAGTGGCTGCGCGCCCTGGCCCACGGGGCCCGGGCCGCCGGGCACTCGGCGCGCGTGTCGGCGCTGACGGCCGGCTGGGCCGCCGACACCCGGTTCGCCTACTACGGGGACCTGTTCCGCACACGCGGAGCGCAGGGCGGCGGGACGGCGGCCGGACCGGCCGCCCCCCGGCGCGCCGGATCCACGGCGGTCACGGGCGGGGCGGGGTCCACGGACGCCCACCGGGAAGCCGCGCCACGCGACGAGGAACTCGTCGCCGAACTGCTGACGGAGGCCGTCGACGAACGGCTGGCCGACCCGTCGCTGACCCCCGCGGAGGTCAGGGCACTGAGCCACGCGCGCACCCAACTGGCCCCGCCCGGCGTCGCGCAGGGGTTCGGAAGCCCCGGGCGCCGCACGGTCAACGCCCTCACCAGCCTGCTCGCGGTGCCGGGACTGCGCGCACTGGGCGGCTGGGCCAGCGCCCGGACCACCGCGACCGTCCTCGGCCAGGTCGCCCGCTATCTGAACCGCGGTGAGCCGGATTCGGCCGGGGCGTCCCTGGACCGCCGGATCCGCGACCGGGTGTCGGAGTGCCTCGACCACGACGGCCCGACGGTGGTCGTCGCGCACTCGCTCGGTACGGTCGTCACGCTGGAGACCCTGCACATGCACCGGGCGCCCGTGCCGCTGCTCGTCACCCTCGGCTCGCCTCTCGGTGTCCGTACGGCCGTCCAGCCGCGGGTCCGCCCCCAGCCGCTCTCCACCCCCGCGGCGGTCGGCCGCTGGCTCAACTTCTGGGACCGGGACGACATCGTCGCCGCCCGTCCCGAACTGGAGAAGTTCGTCGCCCCCGGCCCCACGTCGGTCAGACCGGTCAGCAGACGGGTCGACTCGGACGGTGCCTGGGTGCACCCGGCGGCGAAGTACCTCGCACAGCCGGCCGTCGCGGGTCCCCTCGTGGAGGCCCTGGACACCGCAGTGGGCCCATGACGGAGCCCCGCCACGCCCTGGTGATCGGGGCGCAGTGCCCGGAGCTCGGCCTGCTGGACGAGCTGGAGATGACGGCCGCCGGTCTGCACGAGACCCTCACCGCCCCCTGGTCGGGCGCGTGCGAGAAGGACCATCCCTCGGGCGCCACGCTGCTGTACGGCTCCGCGGTGACGCAGGCGGACGTCGAGCGGACCGTCCGCGCCGCCGCCCGGGAGGCGGGGGCCGCGGGAGCGGTGCTGGTCGTGGCGCTGCTGGGGCACGGCATCTCGTCCGGGACCGGGCTCTACTTCATGGCGGGCGACTCCCGGGCCGAGGAGATCTCGACGGCCGTCGACGTCGGCTCGCTGCTGACGCAGGTCCTGGAGACGCCCGGCCTCGCCGGCGTCGTCGCCGTCGTCGACACCTGCCACGCGGCCGGCGCGCTGCCCGACCTCAAGTCGCTGACCACCGGGATCCGCCGGGGCGACACGCGGCTGTCGCTGCTCATGGGGTCCGGAGCGGACGAGGAGGCGTACGACCTCAGGTTCAGCCGGACGGTGGTGAAGGTGCTGCGCGAAGGCATCGCCGACGCCGGTGCGACCCTGTCGCCGGCCGCGGTCGTCGACGCCGTCCGTGAGGACGGCGGCACCGCGGGCCAGGGCATCTTCCGGACCGAGTTCGACGGTGCCCAGTTCGCCACGGCGCGGCTGTGGCTGGCCCGCAACCCCCGGCATTCCGGCGGCCGTCCGGGCTCCCTCCTCGGTCCGGTCGGCACGGAGGAGCTCCTCCGTGCCCTGGAGCCGCTGGGCGTCGACCCGGCCGGGGCGGTCGTCACCGGTGCCGAGGGACTCGCGGCGCTGGAGGACGAGTTGTCGGCACTGGCCCCGCACGAGCGGGCGTGGGCGAGCGGTGTGATCGACGCGCTGCGCGCAGCGCTGCGCACGGCGGGCCTGCTCAGCGCATGGCCGGGTGCCGCGCTGACGTCGGCGCTGCTCCGGCGGGCGCTCGCCGAGTCCTGCGCCGGCTCCGAGACACCGCTGCCCGCCTCGTCGGGAACGGATCTGCTGCGCGACGCCGTGGAGTTCCTGCTGCTGCGGGCGCCCCGGGCCGGCCGGCGGCGCACGGCGCCACTGGCGGAGTTCGTGGCCACGCTCGCCCGGGAGACCGGCGTCGACCCGGCGGAGCCCGCCCTGCGCGGCTGGGCCGCCGCGCTCGGCGCGGAGATCGACCTCAATGACGCGTTCGCGCGGGTGAGCGACCGGAGCCGGGAGATGAGGCTGCGGCTGGTGGTGAGCCTCCATGCCGCGGTCGGCGACGAATGGCCGGAGTCGCTGTCGGCCTGGCTGCTGGACGACGGCACGGTGCGCCACCAGGAGGAGTTCGCCTGCGAACCGGACCGGCCGGGCGTGGAGCGGCGGATCGGCGCGGCACTGCGGTGGGCGTCCCGGCTGGCGATGAAGCTGGACGCCCCGCTGCACCGGGTGGAGATCGCGGCACCGGCGCCGCTGCTCGTCCAGTGGCGCCCGGAGGAGACCGACTTCGGCATCCGGCTGGGTGCCGAACACGACGTCGTGCTGCGGTGGAGCGACCGCATACAACCGCCCGAACACCTGTGGTGGATCAACGACCGGGCCCGCAAGAGCCTGCGCGCGATGGACGCGTGCCCCGACGGCGCCCGGCTGGACTGGCTCGGCGAGCGGGACACCCGGCAGCTCCGCGAGCTGCGCGACCGGCTGATGAGCGGGCCCCGCACCCGTGCGGTCGCGCTCGAACACCGCCCCGCACAGCTGAAGGACATGATGGAGACCCTGCTGGCGTCGTCCCCCATCGTGGTGTGGCCCGAGGACGACACGTCGGTGCCCGCGGAGGCCCGCAGCTATCTGGACTCCAACTGGCACCTGCTCCCCGTGGAGTTCTGCCGCGCCTACCGCGACAGCTGGGCCCCCTGCACCCCGGCCCACGGAACGGGCCGGAGCCACCTGGCCCGGCTGCGCACGGTGTGGGACGGCCCCGAGTGGCTGGATTTCTGCAGCTGGTTCGAACAGTTCACCATGGATGGGGAGAGTCCCGCATGACCTGGCAGCCCTTCTACGCCGGGACCGGCAACGCTCCGGAGCGGCAGGTCGAGATCGCTCCGGCGCCGCCCTGGCGGGAGTTCCCGCGCCGGCCCCTGCACGAGCAGTTCGTTCCGCCGCGCGGTCTGGTCGAAGCGGTCAACGCCGCGCTGGCGCTGCGCCGTCCCCTGCTGCTGACCGGACCGGCCGGCTCGGGCAAGTCCACCGTGATCGAGCAGGTGGCCGCCGAGCTGCGCCTCGGCACCGTACTGCGCTGGCACATCACCTCCCGCAGCAGCCTCACCGAGGCGCTGTACCGGTACGACGCGCTCGGCCGCATCCACGCCCAGCGGCTGGAGGGCGCCGACGGCAGCGACGACATCGCCCCGTTCCTGCGGATGGGGCCCCTCGGCACGGCGCTGCTGCCCGGGCGGCGACCGCGGGCGCTGCTCATCGACGAGATCGACAAGAGTGACCTGGACCTTCCCAGCGACCTGCTCGACGTGCTGGAGCGGGGCGAGTTCGAGATCCCCGAGCTCGCCCGCTACGGGACCGACGTGGTCCACGTCCGTGAGTGGGGCGGCGACGCGCGGCACGCCGTGGAGCGCGGCCGGGTGCAGTGCACCGAGTTCCCGTTCATCGTGATGACCAGCAACGGCGAACGGGACTTCCCCGCGGCGTTCCTGCGCCGCTGCATCCGGTTCACGATGCCCCTGCCCACGGCGGAGTCGCTGCTGCGGGTCGTGGAGGCCCATCTCGGCTCCGACAAGGCCGGGTCGGAGCCGGCCGCACAGCTCATCGAGGTGTTCATGGAGCGGCTCACCGCGGGCGAGAGCCTGGCCGTGGACCAGCTCCTCAACGCGGTGCACCTGCTGGCCGGGGAGAGCGCGCCCGACGACGAGCGGCGCCAGGAGGTCGTGGACCTGATCCTGCGTGAGCTGACCCGTGCCTGACACGCTCGCCCGGATCGTCTCCGCCCTGCGCACGGCCGGCCCGGAGCTGGACGGCCCGGCTCTGGCGGAGGCCCTGTGGCTGGCGGCCCGGATGGCGGGCGGCGAGCAGCCGGGGACGGACGCGGCGGGCGCCGCGGACCGGACGGAGGCCGCCGCGCCGTCCGGCCCGGACGGCCGGCCCGCCGGGCCGGAGGCGGAGCCGGGGCCGCCGGTCCGCGGTCCTGACGGCCCACCGGAGGGCGAGGTGCCCGCCCCGGCGTCGCGGCCCCTGCACGAGCGGCTGGCGGGCAGCGGCGCCCGGCTGCGGGGTCATGCCGTCGCGGCGCCCAGAGCCGCGGGGCTGCCGCGCGCCCTGGAGCTGACGCGTGCGATGCGGCCCTGGAAACGGCCGTGGCCGCAAGGACGCCGCAGCGAGCTGGACATCGAGTCGACGGTCGACGGGTACGCCCGCAGCGGGGAGCTGATCCCGGCGTTCGCCGCCGCCCCCGAGCGGTGGTTCGACCTGGCGCTGGTCGTCGACCGCTCGCCGAGCATGCGGGTGTGGCAGGAGACGATCGCCGAGTTCACCTCGGTGCTCGACCGGCTCGGTTCGTTCCGCACGCTGCAGGTGCGGGATCTGGCCTTCGGCGCCGACGGCCGGGTGCGGACGCCCGGCCGGCTGCGCTCGGCCGACGGCCGGCGGCTGGTCGTGGTGGTGTCCGACTGTGCGGCCGGCCCCTGGCGCCGGCCGGAGGTGTGGCAGTTGCTGCGCGAATGGGCCGGCACCACCCCGACGGCCCTGCTCAACCCGCTGCCCACCAAGCTGTGGCGGCGCACCGGGCTGAACCTTCCCACGGCCCGGTTCACGTCCGCCGCACCCGGCGCCCACCGGGCCAGGCTCCCCCACGACGCGCCGCCGCTGCTGGACACGGGCGAGCCGGACGACCCCGGGGCGTGGCTGCCGATTCCGGTGCTGTCGCTGACTCCGCACTCCCTCGGGCGCTGGTCGCGTGCCGTGATGCGGAGCGACCCGGAGGGGTGCACCGCCGTTCTCGTACCGCCGGCCGGCCGGACCGCGGGGCCGTCCCGGCCGCCCGGTGTGCCGCTGCCGCCCGGGACGCTCGCGAAGGGCTTCCTGCGCACCGCCTCCCCCAGGGCGGCCCGGCTGGCCGTGCTCTGTTCCCCGTTCGACCGGCTCAGCCTGCCATTACTGCAGGTCGTCCGTCAGGAGCTGGTGCAGGACGCCACGACGGCCGATGTGGCCGAGGTCGTGACGAGCGGTCTGTTCGAGCTGGAGCAGGACGGTGCGGGGCCGGTCGAGCTGGTCCTGCCCGCGGAGGCCCGGGACGTGCTGCGGGAGCAGCTCGCCGCCCATGAGGTGTGGCGCATCCACCGGGCGCTCGACCGCCATGTCGCCTCCCGCGGTGACGGCCGCGCACGGCTGCCCTCGGTGGTGTACGACCCCGAGGGCGGCCGGGACCTGCCGGCCGAGCGGGAGTCCTTCGCCCGGGCGTCGCGGCAGACCCTGGAGCTGCTGGGGCTGTCGGCGCCGCGAGCGGTGGCGGAGCAGGAGCGTGCCGAAAGCCGGGGTGGGCAGGAGGAGTTCACCGGGAACGCCGAGGTGGCCGAGGAGCTGATCCGCCGGCTCTCCGCACCGAAGGGCCGGGTGCACGTCGTCACCGCGCACGGCGGTGCCGCGGGGGCCGGGAAGACCGCGCTCGTCAGGCACGCCGCACGCCACGTCCGCACGCATTACCCCGACGGGCAGGTCTTCGTCGACCTGCGCGGATCGTGGGCCTTCCCCGTCGCCCCGGACGCGGCGCTGCACACCGTGCTGCGCGAGCTCGGTGTACCGGAGGCCCGCATCCCGCGCAACGTGTCCGGGATGGCCGCGGTCCTCCGGTCGGAGCTGCGGGAGCGGCGCGTGCTGCTGGTACTGGACGACGCGCACGACGCGCGGCAGGTCGCCCCCCTGCTCACCGACGCCCCCGGCTGTACCACGGTCGTCACCGGCCGGACGCCCCTGGAGCTCCCCACCGACTTCGCGGTCTCCGTTCTGGAGCCGCTGACCGGCGAGGACGCGGTGGCACTGCTCGGCGCCCGGACGGGGCGCCGCCTCACCGGACAGGAGGTGGCACACCTGCGGGAGTTGACGGCGGAGCACTCCTGGTGGCCCCTGACGCTCCGGCTGATCGGCGACTGGCTGGCGAGTCCCCACACCTCGCCGGAGCGCGTGGCATCGCTGATCCGGCAGGCCGGCGCCCCGGCCCTGGACACGATCCTGCGGCCGCGCCTCCAGGACCTGCCGCACGACCTGTCCGAGGCTCTCCTCCTGCTGTCCCTGGCGGAGCAGGGAGAGGTGACGATCCACGAAGCGGCGGCGATCCTCGACCGGACGCCCGAGCACGCGCGCCCCACGCTCGAGGCACTGGTCCGGGAAGGCCTGCTGGAGCACACGGGTGGCGGCCCGTACCGGTTCCGGGCCGCGGTGCACCGGTACGTCCGCGCGGAGCTGACGAACCTGCCCACGACGGCCCTGTTCGACCCGGTCCAGCGGCTCATGGGCCTCCATCTCTCCGCCGCCGCGCAGCTGTACGCGTCCGAGCGCCCCGGCACCCGGCTCCCCCAGCGTCTCGAAGTCTCCGACCCATTGCCCTCCGCCCCCCTGCCGGACAGGGACGTCTGGGCCCCCAACGCCCTCGGACTGGCCCGGTGGGCGGCACGCCACCTGCCGCCCGTCGGGCAACGCCGTCCGGTCGATCTGCTGCTCCTGCTCCAGGACCTGGGAAGCTCGCCGCGGCACTGGGCCGCGTACGAGCCGGCGGCGAAGGCCGTCATCGACACGGTGGCCACCAGTCCGCTCGGTCTCACCCGTGGTGTCGTCGCCCTGGCGCATGCGCAGTACGCGGCGGGACGGTCGGAGGCCGCCGAGGAGACCCTCGGCCGTGTGACGCGCTCCGCGCTCGACGAGGACGTCATCACCCACGGCCACACCGCCCTGCTGCGGGGGAAGCTGGCCGTCGAGCGCGGCGCGACGGACGAGGCGGTCAGTGAACTGGGCCTGGCGCGGGCCTGTTTCCGGGCCGAGGAGGACCACCACGGCCAGGCGGCCGCGTGCCTTCTGCTGGCCCGGTTGCGACGCTCCCAGGGCCGGACCGACGAGGCGGTCCGGATGGCGCAGGAGGTCCTGCGGCTCTTCCCCGACCCGGAGACGGCCGGGATCGCCAGGGGCGCCCTGGCCTTCCTCGAGAATGTCGTGCCCACCGCCACCGGCGGGGCCGACTCCCCTCCCGGGGAATGGACCCCCGCCCCGGCCGGCCCGTCGGTCCGGACCGTCGTCGCGCTGGAGGCCGATCCGGAAAACCCTGCCCGCACGGGCGACGTGGTCATCAGCACGCTGCTCGCCGGGGCCGTCCTCACCGACCGGGAGCAGGGCGAGACGCATCTGTCGGGCGACGTCTGCCTGCTGTTCGTCAGCCCCGATGTGCCGCTCGGTCCCCTGCTCGACGGGCTGGCGGAGAGGCTGCCCGGGGCGCTGGAGGCGGAAGGGCTGCGTGCGCGGGTGCGGCTGGCCGTGCACACCGCGCATGTCGACACCCGCGCCGCCGATCTCGCGTCGCAGCTCGGTGTGGGGATCGCGCTCGCGATGCTGCGGTCCGCGGCGTTCCGTGAGGCGGCGGACAACTTCCCCCTGCACCCCACGCTCTGTCTCTCTCCGGAGGCCTTCGGCTCCCTGCCCCCGCGCCACGAGGACGGCCCGCTGACCCGGCGGTTCCGTTCGCGCGAGGTGACCAGCGCGCGCGGTACGCCCTTGTGCGTCATCCTCACTCCGCGTATCGACCTGACGACCACGTTCGACGCCGAACTGCTGATACTGGCACGGGTGCTGAACGATCTCGATCCGCACGGGCGGCGGATGGCGCGGGTGCTCAGGGAGTGTTTCGACACGGTGCTCGACGCGGAGACGACCGGCCGGTTCGACGTCCGGCAGCTGAGCGGGCAGGAGAAGGCGCTGATCGGCGTGGAACTGGAGCGGTCGCTGCGCCGGGAGTTCCAGTTCGGGCCCGGCACGTCGACGGACCTGACCTGGACCAGTCCCGACCGCCCGGTGCCTCTCGCGTTCAACCTCAAGTTCTCCCTGGGCGGCCCCCACTGGCTGTTCTCGGGACAGGCCCAGGGCCGGATCTGCCTGGTGGTCCACGCGGACGACACCCGCTCCCGGTGGTCGTCGGGCCTCATTCGCGTACGGCAGGAGGTACTGAGCGCCGGCGCGGCCGGTGAGGCGGGGGCACCGCTCACGCGGGAGGCCCGGATGGCGATGCTCTGGCTGCACCGGGAGGCGCCGCTGCCGACGAACTTCCTGCTGCACATCGAAGCCGCGGCGCGTGAGGCGATCCTCGCCCCCGAGTCGGCGGCCGAGCGCATCCTCGAACTCTTCCGCCGGGTGCAGTGCCGGCCGATCCCGGCGTCGGTGCTGCGGGCCGTGACCCGGCGGCGAGGGATTCCGCGGCGTGTGCGCAGCGCCGGGCAGACGCTGCACGACGAGGGTGTGGTGGTGCTGACCAGCAGCGCACGGGACCGGGCGATGGTCGGCGCGCTGCGCCTGCCACCGCCCGGCCCGGGCGAGTACCTGAGCGTCCGGCTCTCCCGCCGGCGCCCGCACCACCTGCGCAGGCCGTCGATCATCGCCGGCGGGATCCCGTGGATCGTGGCCGGCCCGGGGGATCCTGTCGAGGCCCTGCCGGACGACCTGCGCAGCCACGCCCGCAACAGCGCGATCGGCCGGTGACTAGGCCTCCGCCGGCGCCTTCTCGTAGGGGAAACGGGCGAGCGGCGTCCCGCCCTGGAAGAACGTCTTGGCGCGGAGCATCGCCCGTTCGTCGCCCCGTACCTGGCCCGGCCGGGAGCCGTTGCCGAACAGCACTCCGCCGAACCGCATCCTGAGGTAGGCCGCCGAGTTGCTGAGCGTGGTGACGAGTCCGTCGGCGACGGACTCGTCGTAGTCCGCCATGACCGTCACCCCCCACAGCGTCCGGCCCGCCATGCGCTGCTTGAAGTCCAGGCCCTCCACCCCGAGCCAGCCCGACCAGTAGTCGAGGTAGCGCTTGGTCTGCGCGGACAGGGTGTACCAGTACAGCGGCGAGGCGAGGACGATGTCAGTGGCCTCCAGCGTGGCCTTGCGCAGTGTCTCCTCGTTCTCCCCGGCCGACCAGGCGTCCGATTCGTGCCGGCCGTCCTGGAAGTCCGGCAGCGGCAGTTCGGTCAGGTCCACCCATCGCTGGGTGACGCCGGGGGGCAGTTGCTCGGCGGCGGCCCGGGCGAGCGTCTCCGTGTTGCCGTCGCTGCGGGAGCTGCCGAGTACGAAGAGGAACGAGCGGTCGGTGCCGAAGGCCGTGTCGGTGGTCAATGTCTGCTCCGGTCTCGTGCCCCGGGCAAGGCGCCGGAGGCCAGACGCCGACCGCCGCCCGGGGGCCGTGGTGTGTACCTCGCCTCCAACCTCCGTACCCCCGGGGGTTATTCCGGCCAGATGATCGACCCGTGGTGGGGCGGAGCCGGCCCGGCGGCGCCCGGTGTGCGCGGTCAGCTCCAGCGCAGTACGGCGCCCAGGCCTCCGGCCGGTCCCTGTACCCCGTCGGGAACCATGAGGACGTCGCAGCCGGCCGCCACGGCGGACCTCAGCAGGGCGTCGTCCGCGCGGGCCCGCTCCGGCTGAGTGACGCCCATCGCCTGCAGGTGGCCGCGGCGCACGGCGACCTCGTCGACGCCGGGTCCGATCCACACCTCCCGGCGCGCGTCCGCCGCGTCCGGCGTGAGCAGCAGCGTGCCGACCTGGTGTTTGCGTACGGCGTCCACGACCGCCGGCATGCCTTCGGCCGCCTCGCCGGGGCCGGTGTCCACGGAGGCCGACTCGCGGTGCTCGCCGGGCCTTCCGCGCCCGACCCGGAACCGGTCCAGTGCGGTCCGGAGCCGGTCCTGCGCGAACGTCTCGCAGGCCTCCGCGATCTGCTGGTCGAGCACACGGGTCGAGGCGCCCGGGGACCTGCCGCCGTTGCCGGCCTCGACGGTGACGGCTTGGACGCGCTCCGGCAGCCGGTTGTGCACGGCCCTGCGCTCACGCGGGTCGCCGGTGAGGACCAGCAGGTCGGCGCCGCACTCGTGCCAGGCACGGGTGAGTTCGCCCGCGATGGTGTCGGCGGTCTCGTTCCAGCTGTTCTCGACCTTGTTGCGGTAGTGCCACTCGTAGCGGTCCGTGGGGATGCTGCGGTGTCCTCGCCCCTGCCATTCCCTGCCCTGTGCCTGGCCCAGGGACGAGCGGGTGCGCCCGTCGCGGAGCTCCAGGTCCGCGCCGGTCCGGTCGATGTATCCCACCAGGCACTTCGGCTCGTCGCCGCGCAGGCCGGCGAGCGGCGCGACGTGCGGCAGGATCGAGCACGTCGCCTGGGTGGCGGGCGGGGGCACCGCGAGCGGGACGTCGAGGACGACCTCGCCGCGCGTGGCGAAGAGCGCGCGGCCGGGGGGCGCTCCGGAGACCGGTTCACGGGCGAGGGTGTCCATCACCGCCCTGACGGTGGCGGCGTCGGCACCCGCGTCGATGAGCTGGGAGGCGGCGGCCCGGTTCCGCAGTTGCTGCACCTTGGCGGCGTCCTCGGTCCTGCGCGTGGTGTCGAGGTAGAGCGAAGCCCATGGGCCTGGCCGGTCGAAGAGCGGTTTGAGAAAGCCGAGTTCCATGATTCCTCCAGGCTCGTGGAGGTGCGAGTACCACCAGGTTATGCCGATACACCGGGTTTGGCCGGGTGTATCCGTTCCCGGCCGGGGAGGCGGAGGGACCCGGGGGTGAAGCCTCTGCGCGCCCGCCTGCTGGCGGAGAGTGACCGTCCACCCGCCCGCGCCGCCCCATGCCCGCGCCAGCACCGGGCTACGCCGCCGCACGCCTGCACGGCCGCACGCGCAAGGCTGCTCCCCGGGACACTGGTCTGTCCCGGGGAGCAGCGGGGAGGGTGGCAGGTGCCGGTGCCGTGCCGTACGGGGGAGGGATCGACACGGCGGTCCGGTCGGTTTACCTGCTCACCGCGCCGTGAGGACGGGGTCCTCCACGACGGTCTGGGTGGCACCGGCGTTCTTGCGCGGCAGACTGAGGGCGATCAGGAGGCCGACGACCATGCCCGCCGCGGTGAGCAGCACCACGAGGAACTCTCCGTCGGCGGTGGCGGCGCGCAGCGCGTCGCCCGCCTTGCCCTCGGTGCCGATGTCGGCGATGGCGGTCAGGACGGCCAGCCCGATGGCGTTGCCGATGTTGAGGGCGGTGGAGGCCATGCCGTTGGCGATGCCCTGCTCGTTGGGGGCGACACCGGTGGAGGCGGCGATCCACATGGCCGTCCACACGATGCCCTGACCGACACCGGAGAGGATCAGTCCGGGCACCGCCGCCAGGTAGGTGGCGTCGCTGTCGAAGCCGAGGGCCAGCACCGCGGTGCCGACGGCGCCGATGACGAAGCCGGCCACGAGAGTCGTACGGGTTCCCAGGCGGGTGGTCATGCGCTCGCCCAGCTGCGTTCCGGTCGCGATCGCGACGGACGGGACGAGGAACGCCAGGCCGGTCTGCAGGGCGCTCATGCCGTGGACGGTCTGCAGCAGCACCGTGAGGAAGTAGGGCAGTGTGCCGAACGTGGCCATGTAGAGGAACGTGACCGTGATGCCGACGCTCAGGTTGCGGTTCCGGAAGAGGCGGAACGGCATGAGCGGGTCCTTGCTGCGTGCCTCGACGGCCGCGAAGGCGATCAGGAGCACGACCGCGGCGACGAAGGCGCCGACCACGGCCGGGGAGGTCCAGCCGATCTCGGGCCCTTCGACCAGGGCGAACACCAGCAGGGTGGAGCCACCGGTGGCGGTGAGCGCGCCGGGCAGGTCGAACTTGCGCTTCTCGCCGCCCACTTCGTCCCGCGGGATGACGGCGAGTGCGGCGAGCGCGACGATGCCGGCAAGCGGCACGTTGACGTAGAACACGGCCGGCCAGCCGAAGCTCTCGGTGAGGATGCCACCCAGGAGTGCGCCCACGGTCAGACCACTGGCGCCGGCACCGCCCCAGACCGCGAGGGCCTTGTTGCGCTTGGGCCCCTCCTCGAACAGCGTGTTGATCAGGGAGAGCGTCGAAGGCAGCAGCAGGGCGCCACCGATGCCCTGGACGGCGCGCGCGGCGATGATGACGGCGGGGCTGCCCGCCAGCCCGCCGGCCAGCGACGACACCGCGTAGATGGCGAGCGCGAGGACGAACATCCGGCGCCGGCCGAGGAGGTCGGCCGCGCGGCCGCCCAGCAGCAGGAAGCCGCCGGCGAAGACGACATAGGCGCTGACCACCAACTGCTGGGTCTGGCCGGGGAATCCGAGGTCGGTGCCGATGTCCGGCAGCGCGACGAAGACGATGTTCAGGTCCAGCGAGAAGATCAGCTGCGCCAGGGCCAGCAGCGCCAGACTCCAGCCCAGACGTCGCTGCCCCGAACCGGGGGCGCCGGCCTGCAGCGAGGGTGAAGTGGACATGAAAGGGTCAGCCCTTCTTCGGTCATGGGCGGACAGCCCAGCGAGTACGACTGTACGTATCCTGACGTACAGTCGTACCGTCCGCAACGGGTGGGGCGCGATCGGTGACTACTTTGGAAAGTCGGGGAACTCGCCCTGCAGAAAGGGCTGTTCGGGCCGTGCGGGTGGGCAGGAAGCCCGATTCGGCGATTGTCGCGGTACAGTAGAACAATGATCGCCCGCCACCCCGACCGTGAGCAGATCCGCATCGAAAGCGTCCTTTCCGCACTGGGACACCCGATGCGGCTGACCGTCGTGCGCGTCCTCAATGACGGCGCGGAGCACAATTGCGGGAGCATTCTCGACGGAGTGTCGAAGTCGACCATGACCCACCACTGGCGCGTCCTGCGTGACAGCGGAGTCATCTGGCAGCGGCCCTCCGGGCGGGAGAACCTCCTCTCCCTGCGGCGCGAGGACCTCGACGCCCGGTACCCGGGCCTCCTCGACGCCATCCTCCGCGGTGCCGCGCTGGACGCCGAGTCCGACGCCGCGACCGACGCGGTCGGCCCCGCATAAGCGCGTGCCCCCGCTTCCCACGGACGAGCGGTCCCCGGCGCGCGTCTGGCACACCCTTTCCGCATTCCACGGCCGGCTCGAAACACGATCACGGCAAGTGCTGTCCGAGCAGTGCGACATGAGTGTCCGGGAATTCACGTTCCTCGTCACGCTCGAACGCGACCGGCGGGAAAGGGAACCGGAAATGCACCGGCTCACCGCGGCCGTGGGACTCAGTCCGAGCGCCATGACCCGGCTGGTGAGCCGGCTGGAGAAGCGCGGTCTGGTGACGCGCACCCTGTCCTCGGCGGACAAGCGGTGCGTCTGCCCGGTCCTCACGGAGGCGGGCGCCGAGCTCGTCGGGCGGCTGCGCCCCTCGGCCGACGCGGCCGTCGCGGAAGCGCTGCGGGAGTGCCGGACCGAGCCCGCGTTCGCGGCACTGGCCCGGGCACTCCGGCCCACCGGGCGCGGAGTCCTCACCGGGGGGCGAAGTCCCCGCCGGGGGCGAAGTGCCAACCGGAGCCGAAGTCCCCACCGAGACCGAAGTCCCCACCGAGACCGAAGTCCCCACCGGAGCCGAAGTCCCCACCGGAGCCGAAGTCCCCACCGAGGCCGAAGTGCCCACCGAGGCCGGAGTGCCCACCGGAGCCGAAGTCCCCACCGGAGCCGAAGTCCCCACCGAGGCCGAAGTGCCCACCGGAGCCGAAGTCCCCACCGGGAGCGGGGATTCGCGAGACACGGCGGTCACACCCCGGGAAGTATCCACGCCATAGCCTCGTCCGCTCCGCAGGCGGGCCGGGGCCTCCGGTCCGTGGGGCAAGCCTCTCCCGTGCCCCGCGGCCACGGACGGATGCATGGGCGGCCAACGGCGACGCCGCTGAATGCCACCGGCGCCTTCGGGCGCGGCGAACCGCGGCGTCGCCGCGCGTGCCAAGCGCTGCCGGGAGGGCGGCACTTCGCGGGATCACGCCCGTGGCGGCGTCCGTGCCGCCAGTCTCGCGGCGGTGTCGAGGAGCCGCGCCGTGCGCTTGATCTGCTCCGCGTCGGGCGCCTCCCACGCTGCGCCGTCGCCCCTGAGCCGGCCGAGGAACGCCTCGAGCGCCGCTCCGGCGCGGATCGGGGCGTGCGTCTCTCGGCGGGGGCGGTCGTCGCGGTCCGTGAGTACGGTCAGGGAGCCTTCGCCGTCCACCTCCACCGTTCCGCGACCGCCTTCGACGCGCAGCCGGAAACCGCCGGGCCGGGACGTCCATCCCGCGTGGACGGAAACCGTCGCCGTCCCCCACGTCAGCAGGGCGGCCCCTGCCACGTCGACGGGGCAGCCCGGGCGGTGGTCCAACCGGGCCGTGTCCACCCGGAGCCCGGCGTACGGGTCCAGCCAGCCGAGCAGATCGAAGAGGTGGACACCCAGGTCGGCGAAGCCGCCGGTGCCTCCTCGCGCCGGGTCCGCCATCCAGGCGGCCGGGCCCCGGAACATGCCGTCCAGAAAACCGGGATGGGTGAAGGAGGCGTGGACGTGGGCCGGCCGCCCCAGCGTTCCCCGGGCCAGCAGTGCGCGGACACGGCGCAGGGCCGGGGCACAGCGCAGGAACATGGCCGTGGTGGAGGGCGGCTCCGAGGCGGCCAGCAGAGGGGCGAGCCGGGCGGTCTCGGCCTCGGTGACGCCGAGCGGCTTCTCCACGAGGGTCGGGACGCCCGCCCGGGCCGCACGGCGGAGCAGTTCCCCGTGCTCCGCCGTGGTCGAGGCGATGACGGCGGCGTCGGCCCGCTCCAGCGCCCCGGCCGCGGAGGAGACGACGGGCCCGCCGGGCAGGACGCCGTGGACCGCGACGAGTTCGGCCTCCGGGTCCTCCTCGATGACCCGGAGGTGGTCGCGCAGATGGACGTGGGAGGTGCCGAGGAGGGCGACCCGGACGACCGGCACGGCGCGGTGGCGCTCCACGGACGGCGTCAGCGCACGCCCGCCATCTGGACGTCGGTGACCGGGCGGGCGAAGGAGCGGTCGCTGTACACCAGCGGAGTGCCGTCGCCCGTGTGCGTGGCCACGGCGCGGCCGACGAGGATGCTGTGGTCTCCGCCGTCCAGTACGGCGTGCATGGTGCAGGCGATACGGGCCGCCGCGCCGGGCAGCCCGGGCAGGCCCAGTTCGCAGCCGGTCATGTCCCCGTCGGCGAACCGGTCGACGCCGGAGCGCGCGAAGCGCACGGCCACGTCGGACTGCTCCACGGCGAGCACATTGACGAGGAAACGGTCGGCCGTGGTGAACGCCTCATGGGTGCTGGCCTTCTTGTCGAGGCATATCAGCACCAGCGGCGGGTCGAGCGAGAGTGAGCTGAAGGAACTTCCGGTGAATCCCCAGCGCCGGCCGGCCGGGTCGACGGTGGTGGCGATGGTGACGGGTGCGGGGACCCGGGCCATGGCCCGGGTGAACAGGGTGGGGTCGACGGACATGACTGTCCTTCCGTTCTCGCGGATCGGGTCGGATCGGATCGGATCTGGGCTGCTCGGCTCGGGGCGGGGATGGCTCGGACGGATCGGCTCCGGGCGGATCGTCCAGGACGGATCAGGTCCGGGCGGATCGGTCGGCTCAGGTCGGATCGGGTCAGGGCGTGCGGGTGCCCCTTCGCGCGGGGCGGGGCGAAGGGGCGCCCGGCATGAGGGCGCCCGGGCGGGCGCGGAGAGAGGCACGGGGCCTACAGCCCCGGAATGGGGACTTCGCGGCAGGTGCCTAAGAGAGGCCGACGATGCCGGTCTCGGTGACGTAACC